>NZ_JBFBJK010000025.1:0-136553 GCF_040686095.1 Streptomyces sp. NPDC086554 | reverse complement strand
GCCCGGTTACATTCCGAACCCGGAAGCTAAGCCTCACAGCGCCGATGGTACTGCAGGGGGGACCCTGTGGGAGAGTAGGACGCCGCCGAACTATTATTAGAAGAGCTGGTCCCTGAACTTCGGTTCAGGGACCAGCTCTTTTTTGTTTTGCGTCACTTGCCGTTCACGTTGTGCGACCAACATCCCCAGGTATGGGGACAGTTGGAATGTTGCGAGCCGCAGGCATCGGGCACGGTGACGAGGTCATCGTGCCGGCGTACGGGAACGCCGAGGTCGCCGAGGCCGTGGTTCTCGTCGGTGCCATGCCCGTCTTTGCCGACATAGAGCAGTCGACGTACTGCCTCGATGCCGACGCGGTCGCCGCTGCCATGACCGCGCGTACGGCCGCTGTCATCGTCGTACACCGCTTCGGGAATCAGGCCGATGTCGGGCGGATGCGGGACGTGGGCCAGCGCCACGGGGTTCTGGTGCTCGAGCAGGGCGAGTTGGACGCTCCGTACGACGAACTCGCCCAGCGGCGGGCGCATGCTGCCTATCTCAGTGGGCGGCTGAGCGGGGTCGTGACCCCTGACGGCGGTGCCACGCACAGCTATCAGCAGTACGTCGTGCGCGTGCCCGGCAACGGGCGGCCCGACCGGGACGCGTTCGCACGCGCCGTACGGGCGAAGGGAGTTGAGTGCCGGGTGCCCGTGAAGACTCCGGTGCACCGGATGCCGCAGTTCCGGCGGGACGTGGCGCTGCCGGAGACGGAGCGGGCCGCGGACGAGACGCTGGCGCTGCCCGTCGACGCGTCGATGTCCCGGCGGGATCTGCAGCGTGTCGTCTCCGCGTGCAATGCGTTGGGCGGGCTTCTTCAGCCGGCCTTCTAGTCGCGGTCGACGCAGGGGAATGGGCGGTTCGGCGGGCCCTCGGATTCAGGTATGATCTATTCCGTTGCCGAGCGGGAAACCGCGAAGCGCAGCAGGCCCCTATAGCTCAGTCGGTAGAGCGTCTCCATGGTAAGGAGAAGGTCAGCGGTTCGATTCCGCTTGGGGGCTCAGAGAGCAAGTGGAGAAGGTCCCCGCCCAGTTGGGCGGGGACCTTTTTCGTTTCCGGAGGGGGAGCGGGGACCGCTTCAGTCCTTGTGGAGGCCCGGTACCCGCATTGCGAGGATCGCCATGTCGTCCGACGGGGCGTCCGTCGCGAAGCGCTCCACGGCGCGCATGATGCGGGCCGCCACAGCGCCCGCCGTCAGGCCCGTGCACGTCGTGAGGACGTCCGCCAGGCCGTCGTCGCCCAGCATGCGCGTGCCCTCGCGGCGTTCGGTGACGCCGTCCGTCACGCAGAGCAGGACATCGCCCGGGTCGAGCGTCATCGTCTGTTCGTAGAGCTCCAGGTCGTCCATGACGCCGAGCAGCGGCTGCGGCTCCGCGTACGGCTCGACCGTGCCGTCCTGGCGCAGCCGGAGCGGCAGCGGATGGCCGGCGCAGACGACCTTGAGGACCGCCGAGCCGTCCTCCTGGGGCCACAACTCCCCGTACAGGAGCGTCAGGAAGCGGCTGCGGGCTCCCTCGTCGAGGATCGCGGCATTCAGGCGCTCCAGGACCGCGGGGCCGCCGAAGCCCTCGCGGGCGAGCAGACGCAGGGCGTGGCGGGCCAGGCCCGTGACGGCCGCCGCCTCCGGGCCTGTGCCGCAGACGTCGCCGATCGCGAAGCCGTATGCGCCGTCACGGATGGGGAAGAGGTCGTAGAAGTCGCCGCCGACCTCGTTGCCCTCGCCCGCTGCGCGGTAGATGACCTCGACCTCGACGCCCGGCACCTGGGGGAGCCCCGGCGGCAGCAGGCTGCGCTGGAGGGACTGGCTGATGGCCATGCGCTCCGAGTACAGGCGGGCGTTGTCCAGGGCGAGGGCCGCTCGGCGGGAGAGATCTTCGGCCAATTCCAGGATTTCTTGGCGGAAGTGTTCGTCGGAGGGCTTGCCCAGCGTGAGCATGCCGATGACGCGGTTGCGGGCGACCAGGGGGAGGACCACGGTCTCGCCTCCGACCGCCGACGCCGTGGAGAGCGTCGTGCCGATGCCCGAGGCCAGGCTGAGGGGCTCACCGAGGCCGAGGCTGCGCATGGAGGTGCGCAGGGCCGCCTGGTGGGCCGCTTCCGAGGGGGCGGCCCAGACGCGGGCTCCCGGGGTCGGCACGGGGTCGGGAGGGGCGATCTTGGAGAGGAGCGCCTTCAGGCCGTCGATGCGCTCCTCGTCCTCGTGGAGGACGTACGAGAGATAGGGCTCCGACGACTGGTCGGCGATCGTGTAGACGGCGCACCAGGTGGCGAGGGTCGGGACCGTCATCTGGGCCATGAGCGCCAGGGTCTGGTCGCGGTCCAGGGTGCCCGCGAGGAGGTCGGAGGCCTCGACGAGGAAGGAGAGCGAGCCGCGGCGCAGGCGCTCCAGCTCGCCGAGGCGCGCGGACTCCACGGCAAGGGCGATGCGGTCGGCGGCGAACTGGAGGCGCAGTGCCTCTTCGTTCGAGTACCGGTCGGGGGACTCGGCGGCGACACCGAGGGAGCCCGTGAGGCGGCCCTCGACCTTCAGCGGGACCGTGACGACGGAGCGCATGCCGGTGCCGCTGAGGAGCGGGACGGCGCCGGGGACGACCGTCAGGTCTTCGTGTACGGCCGGCATGCGGGCGGAGCCGTAGCGGCCGGGGCCCGCCTCCACGGGGACGCGGGCGAAGCGCTGGCGGGCGGAGGGCAGGCCTGTGGAGGCGCGCACCTCCAGTTCCGTCTCGTCGTCCGTGGCGAGGAGCAGGAAGGCGGCGTCGCCGTCGAGCATGTCGCGGGCGCGCTCGACGGTGCGCTGGAGGAGGCCGTCGAGGTCGTCAGGCGCGGGGGAGCCGATGAAGACCTCGAAGGGGTCCGCGGCGTGCGGCTCGGTGAGCGTGCCCGGCTCGGGGGCGGGGCCGCGCAGCGGGGTCTGCAGGACCGCGCGCTCGTCGTCACGGACGAGCAGGCAGACCGTGGAGGGTTCGCCGTCGGTGTCGCGGACGCGCAGGTGCGAGGCGTAGACCGGGGTCACTCGGCCGTCGGAGCCGCGGATGCCGTAACTGCCCTCCCAGCGCGAGAGTTGCAGGGCTTCCACGATGCCGGTGCTGGTGCCCGGGGTGTGCGGCCAGGCGGCGAAGTCGGTGAGCGGCTTGCCGGTGACCTGTTCGGCGACGTATCCGAAGAGCTCCTCCGCGTCCTCGTTCCAGGCGGAGATCGCGCCGACGCGGTCGATCTGGACGACCGCGACGCGGACTCTGCCGTCGGTGAGCGGGAGCAGTTCGGAGGGGAGGGCCGGGCCCGCGGCGCGGGTGCCCACCGGGCGGTCCGGGAGGTCGAGTTGGAACCAGACCTGCTTGTGCGTGGGGGTGTAGTCGACGCCCCAGCGTGTGGCGAGCGCCGCGCACAGTTGGAGGCCGCGGCCGCCCTCGCGGTCGGGACTGCCCATGTTCGCCGCGGACTGCTGGAGTGGGATCTCGCGTTCCGGATAGTGGTCGGAGACCTCGATGCGTACGGCGTCGTCGCTGCGCAGACAGAGGACGTCGGCGGCGGTGCCCGCGTGCACCACGGCGTTGGTGACCAGCTCGCTGGTGAGGACGACCGCGTCGTCGACGATGTCCGTGAACCCCCAGCCCTGGAGGGTGTCGCGGACAAAGGAGCGGGCCGTCGCGACGGACCGCCCGACGGGGTCGAAAGTCGCAGCCGCGCGCGCGGTGATCACAGAACTCCTCGTACGAGTATCGACGCCCAGATCTCCCACCATGGTGCGGCCGCCCCTCCGATGCCCGCTTGTTACGTGTGCCACCACCCAGGCCGGGCAGGACCGGAGTGGTTGGACAGCCGAATGCCAGGTTACTTACCTTCGCCGTCCATGCTGATGCCGGTCGTCAGTGTTTCCGCCCGGAGGGTGTGCGGACGGTGTGCGAAGCTGCCGAACTGTTATGGCCTGGTTCAGCCATGGTGAAACACTGGGCAGGCTTCTTGGAGACAGCCCAGGTAACCCGAGCACGACGGTCGACCCTTGCGGGAGGGACACAGTGGAGTCTGGCGCAGCGACGCGGGGCAGTAAGACGCGCGCGAAAGACGGACAGTCCCTGAGTAAACAGCGCAAACCGCGCAATGGGGCAACTACGTCAGTGGACGCAGCAGCTTTGAACAGGCTGCTCGCGGCGCTCGTGGCGATGCGGGACGGAAACTTCCGGAAGCGGCTCACGGTCTCCGGCGATGACGTCATGTCCGAGATCGCGGCCGTCTTCAACGAGGTGGCCGACCGCAATCTGCATCTGACCGGTGAGATCTCCCGTGTGCGGCGCATGGTCGGACGTGAGGGAAAGCTCACGGAACGCTTGGAGAGCGGCGCGAGCGAGGGTTCCTGGGCCGCGGCGATCGACGCCTCGAACGCGCTGGTCGACGATCTCGTACGCCCTGTGTCCGAGGTCGGCCGTGTGCTGTCGGCGGTCGCTGACGGCGACCTGGAGCAGCGCATGGAGCTGCGGGCGCCGGCGGACGAGGGGAACGGCCATCCGCTGCGCGGGGAGTTCCTGAAGGTCGGCCGCACGGTCAACAACCTGGTCGACCAGCTGTCGACGTTCACCGACGAGGTCACGCGGGTGGCCAGCGAGGTGGGCACCGAGGGCAAGCTGGGCGGTCAGGCCCGGGTGCGTGGAATGTCCGGTTCGTGGAAGGATCTCACGGATTCGGTGAACACCATGGCGTACCGGCTGACCGCGCAGGTGCGTGACATTGCTCTCGTGACGACGGCTGTGGCAAAGGGTGACTTGTCCCGAAAGGTCACCGTTCATGTCGCCGGCGAGATGCTTGAGCTGAAAAACACCGTCAACACGATGGTGGACCAGCTCTCGTCGTTCTCCTCCGAGGTGACCCGCGTCGCGCGCGAGGTGGGCACGGAGGGCGAGCTCGGCGGCCAGGCGCAGGTGCCTGGTGTGGCGGGTGTGTGGAAAGACCTCACCGACTCGGTGAATCTTATGGCCGGCAATCTCACCGCACAGGTGCGGGGGATCGCCCAGGTCACGACGGCCGTCGCGAGCGGCGATCTGTCCCAGAAGGTGACGGTGAGCGCGCGCGGCGAGGTCGCCCAGCTCGCCGAGACGATCAACCAGATGACCGAGACGCTGCGTACGTTCGCGGACGAGGTCACGCGCGTGGCCAACGAGGTCGGTGCTGAGGGACAGCTGGGCGGTCAGGCGAACGTGCCGGGCGCGGCGGGGACGTGGAAGGACCTCACCGACTCGGTGAACACGGTCTTCCGGAACCTCACCACCCAGGTGCGGGACATCGCGCAGGTGACGACGGCGGTCGCCAACGGTGATCTGTCGCAGAAGGTCACCGTCGATGTCGCGGGCGAGATGCTCGAGCTGAAGAACACCGTGAACACGATGGTGGACCAGCTCTCCGCCTTCGGTTCCGAAGTGACACGTGTGGCGCGGGAGATCGGTGTCGAGGGTGAGCTCGGCGGCCAGGCGCAGGTGCAGGGTGCGGCCGGCACGTGGAAGGACCTCACCGACTCGGTCAACACGGCTTTCCGTAACCTCACGGGCCAGGTCCGCAACATCGCGCAGGTGACGACGGCGGTCGCCAACGGTGATCTGTCCCAGAAGGTCACCGTCGACGTCTCCGGCGAGATGCTTCAGTTGAAGAACACCGTGAACACGATGGTGGACCAGCTGTCGTCCTTCGCCGACCAGGTCACGCGGATGGCGCGCGACGTGGGCACCGAGGGCCGCCTCGGCGGCCAGGCGCGGGTGGACGGCGTCAGCGGCACCTGGAAGGAACTGACCGACTCCGTCAACTTCATGGCGGGGAACCTGACTTCGCAGGTACGCCAGATCGCCCAGGTCACGACGGCGGTGGCGCGTGGTGATCTGTCGCAGAAGATCGACGTGGACGCGCGCGGCGAGATCCTGGAGCTGAAGAACACCATCAATACGATGGTCGACCAGCTCTCCGCCTTCGCCGATCAGGTGACGCGGGTGGCCCGTGAGGTGGGCACGGAGGGCCGTCTCGGCGGGCAGGCGCAGGTGCCCGGCGTGGCCGGAGTTTGGCGCGATCTGACCGATTCGGTGAACGGCATGGCCGGCAACCTCACCGCCCAGGTGCGCAACATCGCCCAGGTCGCCACCGCGGTGGCGCGTGGTGATCTGTCGCAGAAGATCGACGTGGACGCGCGCGGCGAGATCCTGGAGCTGAAGAACACCCTCAACACGATGGTGGACCAGCTCTCGGCCTTCGCTGAGCAGGTGACGCGGGTGGCCCGCGAGGTGGGTACGGACGGCATCCTGGGCGGCCAGGCCGAGGTGCAGGGTGTCTCCGGCACTTGGAAGGACCTCACGCAGTCCGTGAACGGCATGGCGAACAACCTGACCCTTCAGGTCCGCAACATCGCCGAGGTCACCACGGCCGTCGCCATGGGCGACCTCTCCAAGAAGATCACCGTCGACGCGAAGGGCGAGATCCTCGAGCTCGTCACGACCGTGAACACGATGGTCGACCAGCTCTCGAACTTCGCCGAGCAGGTGAACCGCGTGGCCCGCGAGGTGGGCACCGAGGGCAACCTGGGCGGCCAGGCGCGGGTCCCGGGCGTCACCGGCACCTGGAAGGACCTCAGCGACAACGTCAACCTGATGGCCAACAACCTGACCGGCCAGGTGCGCAACATCTCCCAGGTCGCGGCGGCGGTCGCCAACGGAGACCTCACCAAGAAGGTCACGGTCGAGGCGCGCGGCGAGGTCGCGCAGCTCGCCGACACCGTCAACACGATGGTGAAGACGCTGAGTTCGTTCGCCGACGAGGTGACCCGCGTGGCCCGCGAGGTGGGCACGGACGGCATCCTCGGCGGTCAGGCCCGGGTGCCCGGAGTGTCGGGTACGTGGAAGGACCTGACGGAGTCCGTGAACGGCATGGCCTCCAACCTCACCGGCCAGGTCCGCAACATCGCGATGGTCACCACCGCGATCGCCAAGGGCGATCTCACCAAGAAGATCGACATCGACGCCCGTGGCGAGATCCTCGAGCTGAAGACGACCATCAACACGATGGTCGACCAGCTGTCGTCCTTCGCCGAGCAGGTCACGCGCGTGGCCCGCGAGGTGGGCACGGAAGGGCAGTTGGGCGGTCAGGCCCGCGTACGGGACGTCGATGGCACCTGGCGCGACCTCACCGAGTCGGTGAACGAGATGGCCGGGAACCTGACCCGTCAGGTGCGCGCCATCGCCGAGGTCGCCACCGCGGTGACCCGCGGCGACCTGAACCTGAAGATCGACGTGGACGCGGCGGGCGAGATCCAGGTCCTGCAGGACAACATCAACTCCATGATCGCCAACCTGCGCGACACCACCCTCGCCAACAAGGAACAGGACTGGCTCAAGGGCAACCTCGCCCGCATCTCCGGTCTGATGCAGGGCCGCCGCGACCTGGAGGACGTCGCCTCGCTGATCATGAGCGAGCTGACGCCGGTCGTCTCCGCGCAGCACGGAGCCTTCTTCCTGGCGCTGCCCACGGACGACAGCGCGGAGCCGGGCGCCGAGCAGGGAGACGCGTACGAACTGCGCATGATGGGCAGTTACGGCTACTCCATGGGCTCCATGCCCACGTCCTTCCGGCCCGGCGAGACGCTGATCGGCACGGCCGCGCAGGAGCGGCGCACGATCCTCGTGGAGAACGCGCCGTCCGGCTATCTGCGGATCGCGTCCGGCCTCGGGGAGGCGCCGCCCGCCCAGGTGATCGTGCTTCCGGTGCTCTTCGAAGGGACCGTACTGGGCGTGATCGAGCTGGCCGCCTTCCAGCCGTTCACGCAGATCCAGAAGGACTTCCTCAGCCAGATCGCCGAGATGATCGCGACGAGCGTCAACACCATCAGCGTCAATACGAAGACCGAGGTGCTGCTCAAGCAGTCGCAGGAGCTGACCGAGCAACTGCGGGAGCGTTCGGCGGAGTTGGAGAACCGGCAGAAGGCGCTTCAGGACTCCAACGCCGAACTGGAGGAGAAGGCCGAGCTGCTCGCCCAGCAGAACCGCGACATCGAGGTCAAGAACACCGAGATCGAAGAGGCCAGGCAGGTCCTTGAGGAGCGCGCCGAGCAGCTGGCGGTGTCGATGCGCTACAAGTCCGAGTTCCTGGCAAACATGTCGCACGAGCTGCGTACGCCGCTCAACTCCCTGCTGATCCTTGCCAAGTTGCTCGCCGACAACGCCGACGCGAACCTCACCCCCAAGCAGGTCGAGTTCGCCGAGACGATCCACGGCGCAGGATCGGACCTGCTTCAGCTCATCAACGACATCCTCGACCTGTCGAAGGTCGAGGCGGGCAAGATGGACGTCTCCCCGACACGCATCGCGCTCGTCCAACTCGTCGACTACGTAGAGGCCACTTTCCGGCCGCTGACCGCCGAGAAGGGCCTCGACTTCTCCGTACGGGTGTCTCCGGAGCTGCCCGCGACACTGCACACGGACGAGCAGCGGCTCCTTCAGGTGCTGCGCAACCTCCTGTCCAACGCGGTGAAGTTCACCGACTCCGGAGCGGTCGAGCTGGTGATCCGGCACGCGAACGCCGATGTGCCCAACGCCATCCGCGAACAGCTCCTGGAGGCGGGTTCGCTGCGCGACGCGGACGCGGATCTGATCGCCTTCTCGGTGAGCGACACCGGCATCGGTATCGCCGCCAGCAAGATGCGGGTGATCTTCGAGGCGTTCAAGCAGGCCGACGGCACGACCAGCCGGAAGTACGGCGGTACGGGACTCGGGCTCTCCATCAGCCGGGAGATCGCGCGGCTGCTCGGCGGTGAGATCCACGCGGCGAGCGAGCCGGGCCGCGGCTCCACGTTCACGCTCTATTTGCCGCTGCACCCGAGCGAACTGCCGCCCCAGGGCTACGCACAGCTGGCACCGCTGCCGGGATCGGCGGGGCGGCCCGCCCTGGAGGAGGGCTCGTCCACGGCCGAGCAGTCCCCGCAGGGGGGCGAGGAGGCGCCGAGGCGGCTCGACGCGATGCCTGCGCCCGGCACGCTCTTCCGGCGCCGCAGGCGCTCCGCACCCGCCTCGACCGAGCAGTCGCCCGCGCTGCCCGGCCAGGCGGCGGCGGACTCACCGGAGCAGCGATCGCAGGAGCAGTGGGCGGCCGGACAGGAGGCGCCCGAGGCGCGTCCCGGCCACCACTTCGGCGGCGAGAAGGTGCTCATCGTCGACGACGACATCCGCAATGTGTTCGCGCTCACCAGCGTCCTGGAACAGCACGGGCTCGCGGTGCTGTACGCGGAGAACGGCCGTGAGGGCATCGAAGTCCTCGAACAGCACGACGATGTGACGGTCGTGCTGATGGACATCATGATGCCGGAGATGGACGGGTACGCGACGACCACGGCGATCCGCAGGATGCCGCAGTTCGCCGGGCTCCCGATCATCGCGCTCACCGCGAAGGCGATGAAGGGCGACAGGGAGAAGGCCATCGACTCCGGCGCTTCCGATTACGTTACGAAGCCGGTCGACCCGGATCATCTGCTCTCGGTGATGGAGCAGTGGATGCGCGGGGAGTGACCGAGAAGGGTCTTCATTACGCGGAGTTGCTGACAGAGTGTGGCCGAAGCCGTGTAGAACCACGGTATTCGGGGAACCTTCTGGTCTCCCACCGCGTTTCTGCTACGTGCACGGTGACATCGCGGTGACAGGGTGTGGCGACAGGCGGGGTGCGGCTACCATGACCGGCACAAGGACGGACGGCGTAAGGGAGTCGTCCCCTGGGGCGGCGCCCGGTGTACCGCCGGGGCGAGGAGGGCGGGCCATGGTGCAGAAGGCCAAGATCCTCCTGGTCGATGACCGGCCGGAGAATCTGCTGGCGCTGGAGGCCATCCTCTCTGCGCTCGATCAGACACTGGTGCGGGCATCGTCCGGGGAGGAAGCGCTCAAAGCACTACTCACGGACGACTTCGCGGTCATTCTGCTGGACGTCCAGATGCCGGGCATGGACGGTTTCGAAACCGCCGCGCACATCAAGCGGCGAGAACGGACCCGGGACATCCCGATCATCTTCCTCACCGCCATCAACCACGGGCCGCATCACACGTTCCGTGGCTATGCCGCGGGCGCAGTGGACTACATCTCCAAGCCGTTCGACCCGTGGGTGCTGCGCGCGAAGGTCTCGGTCTTCGTCGAGCTGTACATGAAGAACTGCCAACTGCGGGAGCAGGCGGCCCTGCTGCGCCTCCAGCTCGAAGGCGGCGGCAAGTCTGTGGCGGGTGAAACCAAGGAGCCGGCGGGGCTCCTCGCCGAGCTGTCCGCGCGCCTCGCGGCCGTCGAGGAACAGGCGGAGGCGCTCTCCAAACAGCTGGACGACGACTCGGCGGATGCCGCCGCAGTCGCCACCGCCGCCCATCTCGAACGCAAACTCACCGGCCTGCGGCGGGCTCTTGACGCCCTGGAGCCGGGCACGGGCAGCGGAGCGACTTCGGTCTCCTCGCAGAGCTGAGCCGGTCTCCTCGCGGAGCTGATCCGCTGCCCAGCCTGTCCGGACGCGGTGAGCATCCGTCAGTTCGGCGCCCTCACAAGGACGACACAAACGGGTGAAGCAGTAGGCACAGGTGTCCGCAGTGGTCTCCACCGGTAACCTCACACCCATGGCCTCACGTCCGTCCGCAGCCAAGAAGACGCCCGCGAAGAAGGCGGCCGCGCCCACCAAGGCTCCGGCGAAGAAGGCCGCTGCCAAAAAGCCGCCCGCCAAGAAGGCCCCGGCGAAGAAGGCGCCCGCCAAGAAGGCCGCCGCGAAGAAGCCCGCACCGAAGCCGGCGCCCAGCCCCACGGGGGGCGTCTACCGGCTCGTACGCGCCCTCTGGCTGGGCCTCGCGCACAGCGTCGGCGCGATGTTCCGCGGCATAGGGCGCGGCGCCAAGGGGCTCGACCCGGCGCACCGCAAGGACGGACTCGCGCTGCTGCTGCTCGGCATCGCGCTGATCGTCGCCGCCGGGACGTGGTCGAATCTGCGCGGACCCGTGGGCGACCTCGTCGAGATGCTGGTGACCGGCGCGTTCGGCCGCCTCGATCTGCTGCTTCCGATACTGCTCGCGGTCATCGGCGTACGCCTCATCCGGCACCCCGAGAAGCCCGACGCCAACGGCCGCATCGTGATCGGCCTGTCCGCGCTCGTGATCGGCGTCCTCGGCCAGGTCCACATCGCCTGCGGGGCGCCATCGCGCGACGACGGGATGCAGGCCATAAGGGACGCGGGCGGGCTCATCGGATGGGGCGCTTCCGCCCCGCTGACCTTCACGATGGGCGAGGTGCTCGCCGTACCGCTGCTCGTCCTGCTGACCGTCTTCGGACTGCTCGTGGTCACGGCGACGCCGGTCAACGCCATTCCGCAGCGGCTGCGGCTGCTCGGCAGCAAGCTCGGCATCGTCCAGGCGGAGCCCGAGGCGGACGACGGCGAGTTCGCCGACGACGACGAGCGGTACGACGAGCAGTGGCGCGAGGCGCTGCCCGCGCGCCCGCGCAGGCGTGCCGCGGCCGCCGAGCCCTACGACCCCGACCAGGCCGAGGAGGCGGCGCTCTCCAAGCGGCGCAGGCCGCGCCGTGCGTCGGTGCAGCCCGCGCTCGACCGGCCGATGGACGCGGTGGACGTGGCGGCCGCCGCTGCCGCCGCCCTGGACGGCGCGGTCCTGCACGGCATGCCGCCGTCGCCGCTGGTCGCCGACCTCACGCAGGGCGTCTCCGGCGACCGTGAGCAGCGCGAGGAGCGTGAGCCCACGGCTCCGGTGCCGACCGCCAGGGCGACGGACAGTCCGCCGCCCGGCGCGCTGCGCAAGAAGGCCGAGCGGCCCGCCGACTCCGCCGTACCGGACCTCACCAAGGCCGCCCCGGAAGCGCCGCGGGACCTGCCGCCGCGCGCCGAGCAGCTGCAGCTCGCCGGCGACATCACGTACGCGCTGCCCTCGCTCGACCTGCTTGAGCGCGGCGGCCCCGGCAAGTCCCGCAGCGCCGCCAACGACGCGGTCGTGCACTCGCTGTCGAACGTCTTCACGGAGTTCAAGGTCGACGCCGTCGTCACCGGCTTCACCCGGGGCCCGACGGTCACGCGCTACGAGATCGAGCTCGGCCCCGCCGTGAAGGTCGAGAAGATCACGGCGCTGGCCAAGAACATCGCGTACGCCGTCGCATCCCCGGACGTCCGGATCATCTCGCCGATCCCCGGCAAGTCCGCGGTCGGCATCGAGATCCCGAACACCGACCGCGAGATGGTCAACGTCGGCGACGTGCTGCGCCTCGCGGACGCGGCCGAGGACGACCACCCCATGCTCGTCGCGCTCGGCAAGGACGTCGAGGGCGGCTACGTCATGGCCAACATGGCGAAGATGCCGCACATCCTGGTCGCCGGTGCCACCGGCTCCGGAAAGTCGTCCTGCATCAACTGCCTGATCACTTCGATCATGATAAGAGCGACGCCCGAGGACGTACGGATGGTCCTCGTCGATCCCAAGCGCGTCGAGCTCACCGCGTACGAGGGCATCCCGCACCTGATCACGCCGATCATCACCAACCCCAAGCGGGCCGCCGAGGCGCTCCAGTGGGTCGTACGCGAGATGGACCTGCGCTACGACGACCTCGCGGCGTTCGGATACCGGCACATCGACGACTTCAACCAGGCCGTCCGCGAGGGCAAGCTCAAGACGCCCGAGGGCAGTGAGCGGGAGCTCAAGACCTATCCGTATCTGCTGGTGATCGTCGACGAGCTCGCGGACCTGATGATGGTCGCGCCGCGCGACGTCGAGGACTCGATCGTGCGCATCACGCAGCTCGCGCGCGCGGCCGGCATCCACCTGGTGCTCGCCACGCAGCGGCCCTCCGTGGACGTCGTGACCGGTCTGATCAAGGCCAACGTGCCCTCACGGCTCGCCTTCGCGACCTCCTCGCTCGCCGACAGCCGGGTCATCCTCGATCAGCCCGGCGCGGAGAAGCTCATCGGAAAGGGTGACGGTCTGTTCCTGCCGATGGGCGCGAACAAGCCCACCCGTATGCAGGGTGCCTTCGTCACCGAGGACGAGATCCACGCGGTGGTCCAGCACTGCAAGGACCAGATGGCGCCGGTCTTCCGGGACGACGTCACGGTCGGCACCAAGCAGAAGAAGGAGATCGACGAGGACATCGGCGATGACCTCGATCTGCTGTGCCAGGCCGCTGAACTGGTGGTTTCCACCCAGTTCGGGTCCACGTCGATGCTCCAGCGCAAGCTGCGCGTCGGTTTCGCCAAGGCCGGACGGCTCATGGACCTCATGGAATCCCGCGGCATCGTGGGCCCCAGCGAGGGCTCCAAGGCACGTGACGTTCTTGTGAAACCCGATGAGCTGGACGGCGTGCTCGCGGTGATCCGGGGGGAGGCTCACCCGTAAGGGAACGGCAGGCAACCGTTTCCCCTCCGCATACGTCAAGTTGAGGGGAGTAGGAACACCATGTCCCCGCAGCAGGATGTCCGGCCATTCCGATGGCGTACAAAGTCCGTCGCCCGGTTGCCCCACCCTTTCCGACCCCCCCTAGACTGAGTCTCCGGCAGGTGGCTACACGCTCGAAAGGCGCCCCCGTGTCCATCGGCAACTCCCCTGAAGACGACCGCCCTTCAGACGACCGACCCGCAGACGACCGCCCGGCAGCCGAGAGCTCGGCAGTCGAGAGCCAGGCAGCTGAGAGTCCGGCGGACGACCGCCCCTCGATCGGGCGTGCGCTGCAGCAGGCGCGCATCGACGCGGGGCTGACCGTCGACGAGATCAGTTCCTCCACGCGGGTGCGCATCCCGATCGTCCACGCGATCGAACAGGACGACTTCTCCCGGTGCGGCGGCGACGTGTACGCCCGCGGCCACATCCGGACCCTCGCGCGCGCCGTGGGGCTTGATCCCGCCCCCCTGCTCGCCCAGTACGACGAGGCGCACGGCGGTCGGCCGCCGGCGCCCACCCCGGCGGCGCCGCTCTTCGAGGCCGAGCGGATCCGGTCGGAGCCGCGCACGCCGAACTGGACGGCGGCCATGGTCGCCGCCATCGTCGCTGTGATCGGCTTCGTCGGGTTCACCGCGTTCAACGGCGGGGACGACGGGGAGGGCTCCAGGACGCAGGTCGCCGAGGGCTCGACGCCAGCGACCAGCAAGCCCGCCACGAAGCCCGCGCCCGACAAGCCTGCCGACCCCAAGCCGGACCCGTCCGACAGCGCCATCGCCGGCGCCCCCAAGGACAAGGTCACGGTCAAGGTCAGCGCTCCGGACGGCCGCAGCTGGCTCTCGGCCAAGGACCACAACGGCCGGACGCTCTTCGACGGCGTCCTCGAACAGGGCAAGTCGAAGACCTTCCAGGACCAGGAGAAGATCGACCTGGTCCTCGGTGACGCCGGAGCGATCAAGCTGTTCGTGAACGGCAAGGCGATCGACAACGAGTTCGAGCCCGGTCAGGTGGAGCGCCTCACGTACACGAAGGGCGATCCCGAGGTCGGCTAACCCTCGCGGCTGGGGCTCGGGCGTGGACAAAGTAGTCTTGAGACCATGCCCGAACGCCGCACCGTCGCCCTTGTCACTCTTGGCTGCGCCCGTAACGAGGTGGACTCGGAGGAGCTCGCAGGCCGCTTGGAGGCGGACGGCTGGCAACTCGTCGAGGCCGCCGAAGACGCGGACGTCGCCGTAGTCAACACCTGTGGATTCGTCGAAGCCGCCAAGAAGGACTCCGTCGACGCCCTCCTGGAAGCCAATGACCTCAAGGGTCACGGCAAGACCCAGGCCGTCGTGGCCGTCGGCTGCATGGCCGAGCGGTACGGCAAGGAGCTGGCCGAAGCCCTCCCCGAAGCCGACGGTGTCCTCGGCTTCGACGACTACACCGACATCTCCACCCGGCTGCAGACCATCCTGAACGGCGGCAGCGTCGAGGCCCACACCCCGCGCGACCGGCGCAAGCTGCTGCCGATCAGCCCCGCGGAGCGGCAGGAGGCCGGTTCGGACGTCGCGCTGCCCGGGCACGCGCCCGTGGACCTCCCCGACGGCCTCGCGCCCGCATCGGGGCCGCGTGCTCCGCTGCGCCGCCGCCTGGGCACCAACCCCGTCGCCTCCGTGAAGCTGGCCTCCGGCTGCGACCGGCGGTGCTCCTTCTGCGCCATTCCGTCCTTCCGCGGCTCCTTCATCTCGCGGCGCCCCTCGGACGTCCTCGGCGAGACCCGCTGGCTGGCCGAGCAGGGCGTCAAGGAGGTGATGCTCGTCTCCGAGAACAACACCTCGTACGGCAAGGATCTCGGTGACATCCGTCTCCTGGAGACGCTGCTTCCGGAGCTGGCAGCCGTCGACGGCATCGAGCGCGTACGGGTCAGCTACCTGCAGCCGGCCGAGATGCGGCCCGGACTCATCGACGTACTGACGTCGACGGAGAAGGTCGCGCCCTACTTCGACCTGTCCTTCCAGCACTCCGCGCCCGGTGTGCTGCGCGCGATGCGGCGCTTCGGGGACACCGACCGCTTCCTCGAGCTCCTCGACACCATTCGGTCGAAGGCGCCGCAGGCCGGTGTCCGGTCCAACTTCATCGTGGGCTTCCCCGGCGAGAGCGAGGCCGACGTGGCCGAGCTCGAGCGGTTCCTCACGGGCGCGCGGCTGGACGCCATCGGCGTCTTCGGGTACTCCGACGAGGAGGGCACCGAAGCGGCGACGTACGAGCACAAGCTGGATCAGGACGTCGTCGACGAGCGGCTCGCGCACATCTCGCGGCTCGCCGAGGAGCTGACCTCGCAGCGCGCCGACGAACGCCTCGGAGAGACCCTCGAGGTGCTCGTCGAGGCCGTGGACGAGGAGGACGGCGCCATCGGCCGGGCCGCGCACCAGGCGCCCGAGACGGACGGCCAGATCCGCTTCACGGGCGGCACCGGTGGGGACGCCCTTGAGGTCGGCCGTATGGTCGTGGCAAAGGTGGTCGGCACGGAGGGTGTGGACTTGGTGGCTGAGTGTCTCGAGGAGGCCGGCAGATGACCGGAGTCCCGGCATCCGCGGCGGGCGGCTCCGGCGCGCAGGGCGCGAAGCCGGTGCGCGGCGGGAAGCTGGGCGCTGCGGCCGTCAACCAGGCCAGCGTGTGGAACGTAGCCAACCTGCTGACGGTGATCCGGCTGCTGCTCGTGCCGGGTTTCGTGATGCTGCTGCTCGCCGAAGGCGGGTACGACCCGGCCTGGCGTGCGTGGGCCTGGGCGGCCTTCGCCGTCGCCATGATCACCGACCTGTTCGACGGGCACCTGGCACGTACGTACAACCTGGTCACGGACTTCGGGAAGATCGCCGACCCGATCGCCGACAAGGCGATCATGGGAGCCGCGCTGATCTGCCTCTCCTACCTCGGTGATCTGCCCTGGTGGGTGACGGGAGTGATCCTCGGGCGCGAGCTCGGGATCACGCTGCTGCGGTTCTGGGTGATCCGCTTCGGGGTCATTCCGGCCAGTCGCGGCGGCAAGATGAAGACGCTGGCACAGGGCACGGCGGTGGGGATGTACGTCCTCGCGCTGACCGGGCCGCTTGCGACGCTGCGGTTCTGGGTGATGGCGGTCGCCGTCGTGCTGACCGTGGTGACCGGGCTCGACTATGTGCGGCAGGCCGTCGTGCTGCGGCGCCAGGGCCTGGCCGAGGCGCGGGAAGCGGCCGACGGGGCCGCCGCCGGGGAGGCTCGGGAGTCGACGTCGTGACGTCGGCCGCCGAGGGGACGTCCGCCGCCGACCGGGCGTCCGCTGTCGACCGAGCCGTCGAGGCGCTGGGGCTGCTGAGGGCACGGGGCGAGACGCTCGCCGTCGCCGAGTCGCTGACCGGCGGTCTGGTGGCCGCCGAGGTGACGGCGGTGCCGGGGGCCTCGCGGGTCTTCCGGGGGTCCGTGACGGCGTACGCGACCGAACTGAAGCACAAAGTGCTCGGGGTCGACGACGGCCTGCTCGCCGAGCGCGGGGCCGTGGACGCCGAGGTCGCGCTGCAGATGGCGGCGGGTGTGCGCGAGGTGCTCGGGGCGGACTGGGGGATCGCCACGACGGGCGTCGCCGGTCCTGATCCGCAGGACGGACAGCCGGTCGGAACGGTGTTCGTGGCCGTCCACGGGCCGGGTTCCGGGCTTCGCTCTGAGGGGAAAGTGACCGCGCTGCGGTTGAACGGTGAGCGTTCGGACATCCGTATGGAGAGTGTACGGAGCGTGCTCACGCTGCTCGTCGAGCGGCTTTCCGGCGAACGAGCCGGGAATGGGCGGGCACAGGATACGGAACAGAACGGGGGGAATTGATGTTTGCAGCCCTGAGTGAACACGACATCGCTCCCCGCACGGCCGCCGCGCAAGGCGGTACGGTGGGGCGTGAAGGATGCGGCTACGCGGTCCGAGGAGGGAGCCACCGATGATTCTGCTCCGTCGCCTGCTGGGTGACGTGCTGCGTCGGCAGCGCCAGCGCCAGGGCCGTACTCTGCGCGAAGTCTCCTCGTCCGCCCGAGTCTCGCTCGGCTATCTCTCCGAGGTGGAGCGGGGGCAGAAGGAGGCATCCTCCGAGCTGCTTTCCGCGATCTGCGACGCGCTTGACGTACGGATGTCCGAGCTCATGCGCGAGGTGAGCGATGAGCTCTCTCTCGCGGAACTGGCTGCGTCGGCAGCGGCTACGGAACCGGTGCGCGCACCGGTTCGCCCGATGCTCAATTCCGTCTCCGTGAGCGGCGTACCGCCGGAACGGGTGACGATCAAGGCGCCTGCGGAGGCGGTGGACGTCGTCGCTGCGTGACGCTGCGTCGACTGTGCACGCCATGTGAGCGCTCCGATGTGTCGAAGCCCCGGCCGGGTCACCGGTCGGGGCTTTCGTCTGTCCCGAGGTGCTCCAACTCCCGAGATGCCCTGGTTGGTGCACTTGTGACATGGTTGGTGGGGATTTTCGAATTCGGGGGGGGGATGTGTGAGCCCTGGAGGCCGGATGTACGTCGTGAAGAGCCCTCTGTCCGATGCGGACCTGAAGACCGTCTCGGACGCCCTGCAGGGCGCGCTGGTGGACCTGGTCGACCTCTCCCTGGTGGCCAAACAGATCCACTGGAACGTGGTCGGACCGCGCTTCCGCTCCGTCCATCTGCAGCTCGACGAGGTCGTGGACACGGCGCGGCTGCACTCCGACACGGTGGCCGAGCGGGCCTCCACGCTGGGTGTACCGCCCGACGGGCGGGCCTCGACGGTGGCGCGGAGCAGTGGCATCGGTGCGGTCGCCGAAGGCTGGGTCAAGGACGCGGACGCGGTGGGGACGCTCGTGGACGCGCTCGGTGCGGTGATCACGCGGATGCGGGAGCGGGTCGAGGCGACGGGGGATGCGGATCCGGTGAGCCAGGACATCTTCATCGGGATCACGGCTGATCTTGAGAAGCATCATTGGATGTTTCAGGCGGAGAACGGCTGATCCGGGCATCTGAGGGGTCGCCGTGCCTCGTGTGCGCTGTGGTGCGCCCTCGCGTCGGGTGAGGGTGGGCGTCTAGCGTCGGCCGGGGGCTTGGTGTCGGCTGGGTGCGCGGCGTGGGTCGGGGTGCTTGGTCTGGGCCGGGGTGCTTGGTGTCGACCGGGCGTGCGGTGTGGGCCCGGCGTGCGGGGTGGGCCGGGCGTGCGGTGTGGGCGGGCGTGCGGTGTGGGCGGGCGTCGGACTCGGGTGTCGAGCCTCGGGTGGAGGTGGTGGCCGTGGCAGGGAGGGTCGTGCGGTGGGCGCCGGCTCTGGCTCTGGGTGCGCTCTGGTGGTGGGGCGTGCTGCGGCTGGCGTTCGCGCCTGATGCGGGGGCTCTGGAGGGGGCGGTCGCGGCCGGTGGATGGGGGCTGAGTCTGCTGCCGGTGCACTGTGTGCCGAAGTCCCGGGCTGCGGGTGCCGCCTCCAGGGGCAGGGGGGCTGGGGGGCGGGCGCGGGGGTCGGACGGTGCGCTGCGGTGGCCCGGGGAGCGTATGGCCAAGGCCGCCGCCCGAGCGGCTGCCGACGGCGCTACCAAGGCATGGCGACGCCGCCGTTCGGGCGGAGGATCTGGCCCGTCGTGAACGCGGACGCGTCGGATGCCAGGTGCAGGACGGCGTGCGCGATGTCCTCCGGTTCGCCGACGCGGCCCAGGGGGGACATGCGGACCATGATCCCTTCGGTGTGCACTTGCGCCTCGGTGTCGTGGCGGTCCGTCATGGGGGTGCGGATCCAGCCGGGCGCGACCGCGTTGACGCGGATGCCGTGCGGGCCCACCTCCGTGGCGAGGGTCTTGGTGAGCTGGACGACGGCGGCCTTCGCCGCGCCGTAGCAGAGGAGGCCGGGGCCGCCGGTGTCGACGGCGCCTGAGGCCATGGTGATGATGCTGCCGGTGGGGGTGGGGGTGGGGGTGCTGGTGCCAGTGCCGGTGGCGCTGCTGGTGCCCGAGGCTTTGGGTTTTGTGGCGATCATGGTGCGGGCTGCCGCCTGGCAGGCGTACAGGACGCCCTTGAAGTTGATGTTCAGGACCCGGTCGAGGTCCTCGTTGCGGGTCTCGAGGACCGGGCTGCTGTGCATGATCCCGGCGATGGCGGCCATCACGTCCAGGCGGCCGGTGGCGGCCGTCGCGGTCGCGACGGCCTGGTCGACCTGGGTCCGGTCGGCCACGTCCAAGGGGTGGATGTGTGCCGTACCGCCCGCCGTCTTGATGAGCGTGGCCGTCTCGTGGAGCCCCTGCTCGTCGCGGTCGGCGCAGTGGACGGTTGCGCCCGCCTCCGCGAGGAGGACGGCCGAGGCCCGGCCGATGCCGCTGGCCGCGCCCGTGACGAATGCGGTGCGTCCGGTGAGGTCGTACGCCGTGAGGGGCATGACGGGACGGTACGACTGGATCTGACGAGGCGTCAACTGGCTGGTGGGTGTGGGTTCTTCGGGAGTGGCAGGGCTTCGGCGTCAGGGGGTCGGGCCCTGCTGGCAGGTGGGGCACCAGTAGGTGGGGCGGCTGCGGGAGCCGTCGCCCTGGTCGGCCGTGCGGACGGGGGTGCCGCAGCGGAGGCAGGGGCGCGGGGTGCGGCCGTAGACGTACAGGCGCTGGTCCGTGCGGGTGCGGCCGGTGGTGGTGCGGGCCGGGCGCTCGCGGTTGGCCTCCAGGAGCTTCTTGGCGAGGGCGGGGAGGCGGGACGCCTTGTCGGCGGGGAGCTCGCCGATGGGCAGCCAGGGGGTGGCGCCGATGAGGAAGCAGAGCTCGCTCTTGTAGACGTTGCCGATGCCCGCGAGATTGCGCTGGTCGAGCAGGGCCTCGCCGAGGGCGCGCTCCGGGGCGGCGAGGAGATTGCGCAGGGCCTGGTCGGCGTCCCAGTCGGGGCCCAGGAGGTCGGGGCCGAGGTGGCCCACCGCCTTGTGCTCGTCGGCGGTGCGGAGCAGTTCGAGTACGGGCAGTCGGTAGCCGACAGCGGTGCGCTCTGCGGTGCCGATGATGGCCCGGATCTGGTGGCCGGGGCCGCCGCTCCAGCGCTCTGCGGGTGCGTACACCCGCCAGGATCCGTCCATGCGGAGGTGCGAGTGCAGGGTCAGGCCGCCTTCGAAGCGGGTCAGGAGGTGCTTGCCGCGCGGGGTCACGTCCAGGACGGTGCGCCCGGTGAGGTCGACGGTCGCGAGCTTCGGCACGCGGAGGTCGGAGCGCGTGACGGTGTGCCCGGCGAGGGCGGTGTGCAGACGCCGGGCCGCCTGGTGGACGGAGTCTCCTTCGGGCATGGGTCAAGGGTGGCATAGCATGGCGTGGGTGGTGCGGGGGCGGGTGCGTCAGGTCCCAGGGGGGGAGGGCGCGGGTGCAGGTGGAGGCCTGGCGGTGCCGCTGTGCGTGGTGGAGGCCAGGGCGGCCGTGCCCGTCAGCTATGCGCGCAGGCGGAGGCCGCGTGGGGTGGCGTGGAAGCCGGCTCCTTCCAGGAGAGGGGCGAAGGGGGAGGTCAGGGCGGCAGCCCCGTTGATGCGCTCGACCGTGACCGTGCCGAGTGAGCCCGCTCGGGCGGCGCCCGCGAGCGCCTCCGCGGCCGGGCGCAGGCGGGGGTCCTCGGTGGGGGGCGTGTCGTCAGGGGCCGAGGGCCAGGCCAGCAGGGTCTTGCCGCCCCGCTCCATGTACAGGGCCAGCTCGCCGTCGACCAGGACGACGAGGGAGCCTGCCTTGCGGCCGGGCTTGTGGCCCGCGTCGCTGGGAGGCTCGGGCCAGGGCAGCGCCGCCCCGTAGGCGTTCGCCGGGTCGGCGGCGGCGAGGACGACGGCCTGGGATTCGGAGGCGCGCGGGGCGTACCCCATGGAGGAGGGCGAACTGTCCGCGCGGTCGCGGGCGTTGGCCGTGGCGCGCAGCCGGTCCACCGCGCCGTCCATCGCGAACTGCGCGGCGCCGAGCCCTTCGACGACATAGCCGCGCCGTGCCTGCCCGCTGTCCTCGAAGGCCGACAGGACGCGGTACGTCGCCGAGAAGCCGCCCTCGACGCCTTCGGCCGCGACCGCGCCGCGGGTCACCACCCCGTGCCGGTCCAGGAGGGTGCGGGCCAGGGCGTGGGCGCGCAGGGTGGGGTCCGGTTCGCGGGTGGGGAGCAGCGACCAGCGGCCCGCCACGGTCGGCGGACCCGTCCGGGACGCGGGGCGGGCGGCGGCCGTCAGCGTGCCGTAGCGCCCGCGCGGGATCGTGCGCTTGGCGCGGTGGGCCGTGGAACCGGCCGTGCGGCCCGAGCCGAGAAGCGCGCGCATCGGGGCGAGCGTGTCGTTCGTGAGCCGCCCGGACCAGGCCAGGTCCCAGATCGTGTCGGCCAGTTGGGGATCCGGGACGTCGGGATGGGTGGTGGCACGGACCTGGTCGGCGATCTGCCGGAAGAAGAGGCCGTAGCCCCCGGAGAGGGTGTTCAGGACGGACTCGTGGAGCGCGGTGAGCTCCAGAGGGTGCGGCGGTGGCAGGAGCAGGGGCGCGGCGTCGGCGAGATACAGGGAGACCCAGCCGTCCTTGCCGGGCAGCGCGCCCGCCCCGGCCCACACCACCTCTCCGGCGGCGGTGAGTTCGTCGAGCATGGCCGGCCCGTACCCCGCGACGCGGGAGGGCAGGACGAGCTTCTCGAGAGCGGACGCGGGCACCGTCGCCCCCTGCAACTGCTCGACGGCACGTACAAGGCCGTCGACGCCGCGCAGGCCGTGCCCGCTCAAGTGCTGCCACTGGGGCAGGAACTGGGCGAGCGCGGACGGCGGCACCGGCTCCAGCTCGTGCCGCAGCGCGGCCAGGGAGCGGCGGCGCAGTCGGCGCAGGACGGCCGCGTCGCACCACTCCTGGCCGATGCCCGCCGGATGGAACTCTCCTTGTACGACACGTCCGTTGGCGGCGAGCCGCTGCAGCGCCCCCTCCGTGACCGCCGCGCCGAGGCCGAACCGGGCGGCGGCTGTCGCCGAGGTGAAGGGGCCGTGCGTGCGCGCGTACCGGGCGATGAGGTCGCCCAGGGGGTCCTTGACGGGCTCGGTGAACGCCTCGGGGACGCCGACCGGCAGCGCCGTGCCGAGCGCGTCGCGCAGCCGGCCGGCGTCCTCGATCGCTGCCCAGTGGTCGGCTCCGGCGATCCGGACGCGGATCGCGCGGCGGGTCGATGCCAGCTCCTCTGCCCACTCCTGCTCGGCCCCGCGCTCGGCCAGCTCGGCGGCGGTGAGTGGCCCGAGCAGACGCAGCAGATCGGCGACGCCTTCGGCGTCCTTGACGCGTCGGTCCTCCGTGCGCCACTGGAGCTCCTGCTCCAGCTCGGCAAGCACCTCCGCGTCGAGCAGCTCGCGCAGCTCGGCCTGGCCGAGCAGCTCCGCAAGGAGACGTGAGTCCAGGGACAGGGCCGCCGCGCGCCGCTCGGCGAGCGGCGAGTCGCCCTCGTACAGGAACTGCGCCACATATCCGAACAGCAGTGAGCGCGCGAACGGGGACGGTTCGGGCGTGGTGACTTCGACGAGCCGGACCTTGCGGGACTCGATGTCGCCCATCAGTTCCGTGAGGCCCGGTACGTCGAAGACGTCCTGGAGGCATTCCCTGACCGCTTCGAGGACGATCGGGAACGACCCGAACTCGCTGGCCACCTGGAGCAGTTGTGCGGCGCGCTGGCGCTGCTGCCACAGCGGGGTGCGCTTGCCGGGGCTGCGGCGCGGAAGGAGCAGCGCGCGGGCGGCGCACTCGCGGAAGCGGGAGGCGAACAGGGCCGAGCCGCCCACCTGGTCGGTGACGAGCTGGTTTACCTCGCCCTTGTCGAAGGCGATGTCACCGGCTCCTACGGGTGCCTGCTCGGCGTCGTACTCCAGATGCCCGCCCGTCGTGGGCTCCTGGTCGAGCAGGTCGAGGCCCATCAGGTCGGCGTCCGGCAGGCGCAGGACGATGCCGTCGTCGGCGTGCATCACCTGGGCGTCCATGCCGTACCGCTCGCTGAGCCGGGAGCCGAGGGCGAGCGCCCAGGGCGCGTGCACCTGCGCGCCGAACGGGGAGTGCACGACGACCCGCCAGTCGCCCAGCTCGTCCCGGAACCGCTCGACCACGATCGTCCGGTCGTCCGGGATGTGGCCGCAGGCCTCACGCTGCTCGGCCAGGTAGGTCTGGACGTTGTCGGCCGCCCAGTCGTCGAGCCCCGCGGCCAGCAGGCGCACGCGCGCGTCCTCGCGCGACAGCGATCCGACCTCCCGGAGGAACGCGCCCACCGCACGCCCCAGTTCGAGCGGGCGGCCCAGCTGGTCGCCCTTCCAGAAGGGAAGTCGGCCGGGGACGCCCGGTGCGGGGGAGACCAGGACGCGGTCGCGGGTGATGTCCTCGATGCGCCAGGAGCTGGTGCCGAGGGTGAACACGTCGCCGATACGGGATTCGTAGACCATCTCCTCGTCCAGCTCGCCGACCCGGCCGCCGCCCTTCTTCGGGTCCGCGCCGGCGAGGAAGACCCCGAAGAGGCCGCGGTCGGGAATCGTGCCCCCGGAGGTGACCGCGAGGCGCTGCGCGCCCGGCCGTCCGGTGACGGTGCCGGCGACGCGGTCCCACACCACCCGCGGCCGCAACTCCGCGAAGGCGTCCGACGGATAGCGGCCCGCGAGCATGTCCAGGACAGCGGTGAACGCCGACTCCGGGAGCGAGGCGAAGGAGGCCGCACGGCGGACCAGGGCCAGCAGGTCGTCGACCTGCCAGGTGTCCAGGGCGACCGTCGCGACCAGCTGCTGCGCCAGGACGTCCAGCGGGTTGGCAGGGATGCGCAGCGACTCGATGGAGCCGGTCCGCATCCGCTCCGTGACCACGGCGGCCTGCACCAGGTCTCCGCGGTACTTGGGGAAGACGACGCCGGTGGAGACCGCGCCCACCTGGTGTCCGGCACGGCCGACGCGCTGCAGTCCGGAGGCGACGGAGGGCGGCGACTCGACCTGGACCACCAGGTCGACCGCGCCCATGTCGATGCCGAGCTCCAGGCTGGAGGTGGCGACGACGGCCGGCAGCCGGCCCGCCTTCAGGTCCTCCTCGACCTGGGCGCGCTGCTCCTTGGACACCGAGCCGTGGTGGGCGCGGGCGAGAACCGGAGGGGCGCCCTTGGCCGCGCCCGATTCGGCCATCAGCTCGGCGGGGGAGTGGTCCTCGGGAAGCGGCTCGCCCGTCGCGCGTTCGTACGCGATCTCGTTGAGCCGGTTGCACAGGCGCTCCGCGAGGCGGCGGGAGTTGGCGAAGACGATCGTCGAGCGATGCGCCTGGACGAGGTCGGTGATGCGCTCCTCGACATGCGGCCAGATCGAGGGCCGCTCGGCGGCCTGGTCGGAGTCGGCGACCGGGGAACCGCCCAACTCCCCGAGATCCTCGACCGGAACGACCACGGAGAGGTCGAACTCCTTGCCGGACGGCGGCTGGACGATCTCCACCCTGCGCTGCGGGGACAGATAGCGCGCCACCTCGTCCACCGGACGGACCGTCGCCGACAGGCCGATACGGCGGGCGGGCCTGGGCAGCAGCTCGTCCAGCCGCTCCAGGGAGAGCGCGAGGTGCGCACCGCGCTTGGTGCCCGCGACCGCGTGGACCTCGTCCAGGATCACCGTCTCGATGCCCGTCAGCGCGTCCCGCGCGGCGGACGTGAGCATCAGGAAGAGCGACTCGGGTGTGGTGATCAGGATGTCCGGCGGGCGCGTGGACAGCGCGCGGCGCTTGGAGGGCGGGGTGTCGCCCGAGCGG
Organism: Streptomyces sp. NPDC086554; assembly: GCF_040686095.1. Classification (NCBI taxonomy): domain Bacteria; kingdom Bacillati; phylum Actinomycetota; class Actinomycetes; order Kitasatosporales; family Streptomycetaceae; genus Streptomyces; species Streptomyces sp. NPDC086554. The sequence goes on along the minus strand of NZ_JBFBJK010000025.1, from coordinate 111,395 downwards.
ATGCCGACCCGCACCTCGGGCTCGGGCAGGCCCAGGCGCACGGACTCCTGCCGGATGCCGGTCAGCGGGCTGCGCAGATTGCGCTCCACGTCGACCGCGAGGGCCTTCAGCGGTGACACGTACAGCACGCGGCAGCGCTTCTTCGGGTCGGCGGGCGGCGGGGTCGATGCCAGCTGGTCGAGGGCGGCGAGGAACGCGGCCAGCGTCTTGCCGGAGCCGGTCGGCGCGACCACCAGCACGTCCGAGCCCTCCCCGATGGCCCGCCACGCCCCGGCCTGGGCGGACGTGGGCGCGGAGAAGGCCCCCGTGAACCAACCGCGGGTCGCGGGGGAGAACCCGTTGAGTGCGCTGTGGGCGCTGGATGCGGACCTGACCATGACCCCATCGTGCACCCCGCCACTGACAACGGCGCCGACCTGCGGAAAAGGGCTTACAAAAGGGCTTGCGCGGCTGTCGCAGAATGAGAGTCATGGCAGCTTCGGCGGAGCAGGCGCGGCACTGGCGTTACGCGGAGCTGCCCGGGGTCGATCTGCTGCGGGCCCACTATGTCCGCAAGACGTTCGTGCGCCACACCCACGAGCACTTCGTGATCGCCGCGATCGCCGAGGGCGTCGACGTCTTCCACCACGGCGGCGCCGACCAGCACGCGGGGCCGGGAACCCTCGCCCTGATCAATCCGGACACCACGCACACGGGCCGGGCCGGTGCGCCCGAGGGCTGGCGGTACGGCGCGGTCTATCCGTCGCCGGAGCTGGTCGCCGCGATCGCCGGGGAGACGACGGCGATCCGGGGCGCGCCCGGCTTCATCCGCCCTGTGCTCGACGATCCGTACGCCGTCGCCCTCGTGCACCGCGTGCTGCGCGCGGCGGAGGAGAGCAACGCGCTCGCCGCCGACACCCTGCTGCGCGTGACGGTGACGCGGCTGCTGCGGCTGAACGGCGGCCGTCTGCCGCAGCGCGCCGTGCGGACGGCGGGGGCCAGGACGGCGGCACGCGCACGTGCCGTCCTGGAGGAGTGTCTCGTCGACCCGCCGAGCCTGGAGCGGCTCGCCGCCGACCTCGGCGCCAGCCCGTTCGCCCTGCTGCGGGCCTTCCGCGACGCGTACGGCATGCCGCCGCACGCGTGGCTCACGGACGCGCGCGTCAGGCGTGCCCGCGCCCTCCTGGACTCGGGAACGGCGCCCGCCGAAGCGGCCGTCGCGGTGGGATTCACCGACCAGCCGCACCTCAACCGGCACTTCACCCGGATCGTCGGGGTGCCGCCGGGGGCGTACCAGCGGGAGCGCAAGAATGTACAAGACCCGGAATCGACCGCCCCCGTAGCGTCCGAGGCGTGGCAGAACAGATAACCCCCGCGGACATCCGCGCAGCGGAAACAGCGGGCGAACCGGCAGACCAACTGGCAGGCCAACCGGCAGACGAGCCAGCACCGGAGAAGCCGGACTCCGCCGTCGTCCGCGACGCCCTCGGTGTCGGCGTCGCCGTCGGACTCTCCGGCTTCGCCTTCGGCGTGACCTCGGCCGGCAGCGGCCTCACCGTGCTGCAGACCTGCGCCCTCAGCCTGCTGGTCTTCACCGGGGCCTCGCAGTTCGCGCTGGTCGGTGCGCTCGCGGGCGGCGGGAACCCCTTCACGGCCGCCGCGGGGGCCTTCTTCCTGGGCGTACGCAACGCCTTCTACGGACTGCGCCTTTCGCAGCTGCTCGCCCTCCCGCGCACGGTGCGGCCCTTCGCCGCCCACTGGGTGATCGACGAGACCACCGCCGTCTCCCTGGCACAGCCCACGCGGCGCACGGCCCGCATCGGCTTCACCGTGACAGGGCTCAGCCTCTATGCGCTCTGGAACCTCACCACGCTCCTCGGCACCCTCGGTGCCGAAGCCATCGGTGACACCGATGCGTGGGGCCTCGACGCCGCGGGACCCGCGGTCTTCCTGGCGCTGCTCGCTCCGATGCTGCGGACGACCACGGAGCGCGCCGTCGGGGCCGTGGCGGTCCTCCTCGGGCTCGGACTGCTGCCCGTGCTGCCCGCGGGCGTTCCCGTCCTCGTGGCCGCTCTCGCGGTCCCGGCCGTCCTCTACGTAGAGGGGCGCAAAGCCCGTGACAGTCGCCGGGCTCGTGACGAGGCGCGGAGGGAGGACCGTTGAACATCTGGATCGCCATCGGCGTGACTTTCGTCAGCTGCTACCTCGTCAAGCTCGCGGGGCTGCTCGTGCCCGCAGGCGCCCTGGAGCGTCCGCTGGTCCAGCGCATGGCGGCGCTGCTGCCCGTGGCCCTGCTGGCGGCGCTCACGGCCCAGCAGGCCTTCGCCGAGGGCCGGGTGCTGGTCCTGGACGCCAAGGCGGCAGGGCTCGCGGCGGCGGCCGTGGCGCTGCTGCTGCGCGCGCCGTTCCTCGTCGTCATCTTGGCGGCCGTGGTCGTCACGGCGGGGCTGCGGGCGCTGACGGGCTGAACCGGTGTTACCGCTCACGGGAGTCGGTCCCGGCATTGCGGCCGGGACCGCCCCTGTCGCGCACAGGACCCGTGGGTAATGTGACGCGTCACAACGGCGGCCCTGGAGAGGAGACACCGTGGCGCTGTCCTCCGAAGCCCGGTCCCTCGCGGCGCGATGCGAGCCCCGGGTCAACGAACTGGCGCGCCGGATGGCCCGCGAGTCGTTCGAGGAACTGCCGGGCTACGCCGAGCTCCCGGACGACGTGAAGGACCTGGAGATAGCCGCGACCGCCCGCCACGGGGTGCGTCTCTTCCTGCGCCGCATCAACGACCGGCCCGGCAGCCACCGGGTCTTCCGGGAGCGGGCCGCGCAGCGCGCCGAGGAGGGCATGCCGCTGCACCTGCTGCTGCGTACGCACGCCCTGGGGGTCTACGTCCTGTGGCAGGCGTTGCGCGACGTGGCGCGTCCCGGCGAGGAGGCCGCCCTGGTCGAGCTCGTGGACGTACTCCTGGAGTCGCACCCGGCCATCGTCGGGACCGTGGCCGAGACCTACCTGGACGAGCGCTCGGCCCTGGAGGCCGAGCAGCGCGCCCAGCGCAGTTCCCTGGTGCGAGGCCTGCTCGACGGGATGGTGCCGCCCGGCCACGTGCTCCTCGACCAGTTGCGCCTCGCGGGGCCCGCCCTGGTCCTCGCGGTCGGCCTCGACAGGGCGCCCACCGAGGGCTCTGTGGCGGTACGGCGGCGGCTGCGGCGCCTGCAGACGGCCCTTGACCACGCCTTCGAGACGGAGGTGCTCGCGCTCCTCGACGCCGACGGGGGCCGGGTCATCGTCCCCAAGGAATGCCTGCCCCCGGAGGATCTGCCGCGCCGCCTGAGCAAGGCCTGCGAGCTTCCGGTGCGGGTGGCCGCCGTGGACGCTGCGGGGCCCGAAGCCGTGCCCGTCGCGGCGCGTACCGCGACGGAGATACTGCGCATCACGCGCGCGTGCGGGATGCCCCCGGGACTGCACCGCATGGACGACGTCCTGCTGGAGTACCACCTCTCCCGCCGCAACGAGAGCAGCCACCTGATCTCCGCGCTGCTCGACCCGGTCGCCGACCGCCCCGAGCTCCTGGAGACCCTGCGGGTCCACCTGGCCCATCAGCAGGAGCGCAGGGCCACCGCCGCCGCCCTCGGCCTGCACCCCAACACCGTCGACAACCGGCTCGCGAAGATCGGCGAACGGACCGGCATCGACCTGTCGGCACCGCGCGGCACGGCCCTGGCCATCGCGGCACTGCTGCTGCGTGAGGCCGAGAGCGCCCCGTCAGCCGATGGACCGTCCATACGCCCGTAGCGTGCGCAGTGCCTCGATGGTGACCATGGGGCGTGCCTCCAGGGCGGTGCCGGGCGCCCACTGCCGCCAGCGGATGGGCCAGCCGCCGTCGTCCTGCTGCTCCTGCTCGAGGTGGTCCAAGGAGAGCGCCATCTCCTCGTCCGTGAACCACGCGCGCGCGAGCGACTCGGGCACCTTCGCGTAGTCGTACGCGAAGTGGTGCTCACCCGGTGCGTAGCCCGGAGCGACCGGGTACGCGTCGAGCCGCCCGGGGTCGAGCGCCACGAGGCGCTGGTCCCGGGCGAGCCTGCCGAGACGGTCCGCGGCCGCCTCCGCGCGCGGGCGGTCCGGCGCCCCGTCCAGGAAGGCGACGGCCGCCTGGATCTCGTACGGATGTGACTTCTCGAGCGACTCGACAGCGGCCCAGCAGAAGTCGGTCGCCCGGAACAGCCAGGCGTGCCACACCTCGTTGCGGTGCAGCAGACCCACCACCGGACCGGTGGCGAGAAGCTCGCTCGGCGGGTCGTCCACGATCGGCACGAACGGCGCGCACGGATAGCCGCGCTGGCTGGGGTGGACCGCCGGAAGGGCGCCGTCCGGCGTGGACACCGAAGTCAGATAGCGGCACACGCGCTCCACGCGCTGGCCGCCGCAGCGCCGGATCGAGTCGAGGACGCGCAGCGCGTGCCCGGTGTGCAGGGGCTGGCTGACGGGGCCGCGCAGATCGGGCTCGAGCGCGTGGCCGTACCCGCCGTCCTCGTTGCCGTAGGCGGCAAGGGCGGTCTCCACCGCGTCGGCGAATGGTTCGGCGCCGCCCGGGCCGCTCAGGAAGTGGTAGGCGAACCGCCGCTGCTCCAGTACGCGCGCGGTGAGCCAGACGAAGTGCTCGGCGCGTGCGACCGGTGAGGGCGCGGCGTGCGGGGAAGCTCCGGTTTCGGCCATGCACAGACCGTAGGCCGGAAGGCGCCTTCAGGAAGCCCCCTGCGTCCGGCTGCACTCTCAAGGGCGCGATACTGGGGTCATGCGGTTGACGGTGTTCTGGGAGCGGATGGCCGACCATTTCGGGGCGGGGTACGCCGACTCCTTCGCGCGTGATCATGTGATGGCGGAGCTCGGCGGGCGCACCGTCCATCAGGCGCTGGACGCGGGCTGGGAAGCCAAGGACGTCTGGCGCGCGGTGTGCGGGGCAATGGACGTACCGGCCGAAAAGCGCTGACACGGGACGCCTCACCGCCTTCCGGTAGCCGTCACGAGCGCGCGGAAGTGCGAAGACATGGGGGCGGCGGCTGATTGTCGGTGGCGTGGGCGAGACTTGCACCGTGGCATCGACAGACGAGACCGCGCAGGTCGCCCAGGACGTAGCTCCGCTCGGCACGGCGCCGCCCGCACAGCCCCCGAACGGGGCCCGGGCCGGGCGAGGCGCCAGCATGCCGCGCTGGCTGCCGCGTGCCATGGTGCTCGCCCTCGCGCTGTTCGCCTGTTTCCAGCTGGGCAGTTGGGCTTTCCACCAGCTGACTGGGCTGCTGATCAACATCCTGATCGCGTTCTTCCTGGCCCTCGCGGTCGAGCCCGCGGTGAGCTGGATGGCCGCGCGCGGGCTGCGCAGGGGCTTCGCCACCTTCCTGGTCTTCCTCGGCGTCCTGATCGCGGGCGCGGGCTTCATCACGCTCATGGGCTCGATGCTCGCGGGCCAGATCGTGGACATGGTCGAGGACTTCCCCGACTACCTCGACAAGGTCATCAGCTGGATCAACCAGACGTTCCGCACGGACCTGTCCCGCGTCGAGATCCAGGACAGCCTGGTCCACTCCGACTGGCTCCAGAAGTACGTGCAGAACAGCGCCAGCGGCGTCCTGGACGTGTCGGCGCAGGTCCTCGGGGGCCTCTTCCAGCTCCTGACGGTCCTGCTGTTCTCGTTCTACTTCGCGGCCGACGGGCCCCGGCTGCGCCGCGCGCTGTGCTCGGTGCTCCCGCCGGCCAAGCAGGCCGAGGTGCTGCGCGCCTGGGAGATCGCGGTCGACAAGACCGGCGGCTATCTCTACTCGCGCGGCCTGATGGCGCTGATCTCCGGGGTCGCGCACTACATCCTGCTGCAGTCCCTGGGCGTGCCCTACGCGCCCGTGCTCGCGGTGTGGGTGGGCCTGGTCTCGCAGTTCATCCCGACCATCGGTACGTATCTGGCGGGCGCCCTGCCGATGCTGATCGCCTTCACGGTCGATCCCTGGTACGCGTTGTGGGTGCTGGGCTTCGTAGTGGTCTACCAGCAGTTCGAGAACTACGTACTGCAGCCCAAGCTCACCGCCAAGAGCGTGGACATCCACCCGGCGGTCGCCTTCGGGTCGGTCATCGCGGGCACGGCACTCCTCGGCGCGGTCGGCGCACTGATCTCCATCCCGGCGGTCGCGACGCTGCAGGCCTTCCTGGGGGCGTACGTGAAGCGGTACGACGTCACGGACGACCCGCGCGTCCACGGACACCGACGCAGGGGCGGAGCGCCCCTCCTGGCGCGCATGCGCCGTGCCCTGCGCGGGCCGAACGAGCCGGGGGCGGCGCCGGAGGCGGAGGCGGTGCCGGGCCCGGAGACGGCTCCGGGCGAGCGTCAGTAGGTGAAGACCGCCCAGATCCCGGAGGCGAGGACGGCCGCCACGTAGCAGCCGACGGCGACCGTTATCACCCGCTGCCGTGTCCGCTCGCTCCAGGAGGTGCGGGACATCAGCCAGGCAAGGGCGGGCAGGACAAGCACGGCGTGCAGGCTCACTCCGTGCAGCGGCTTGAGCGCCGCCGTGGAGTGGTACGCCGACTCCTGGTGGCCGGTCCGGGTCAGGAACACCCCGCGCGCGATCATCGAGGCGCCCGACGCGAGGGCGACGAGCAGGACGGCGAAGCCGGCCCGGAGCGCGAGAGCCATGCCCGTGGGCCCGGTGGGGCGGTGCTTGAAGGAGACGATCGCGAACGCCGAAAGCAGGACGACGAGGATGCCGCCGCCCACCGCGAGGGACATGGACACCGCGGAGTCGAAGCCGGTCTCCATGTTGAGATGCGATGGCACCTTGCGCCACGCCTGAAGTGTGATCCCGCCGACCTCCAGGACGCAGTCCGCGGCGAAGAGGACGAGCAGCGCGGTCCGGGTACGGGCCCCCATCCGCAGATACGACGTCACCCAGGCGACGGCGATCAGGGTCAGGCCGAAGGAGAGCCCGAAGGTGACGGGCTTGCGCCAGGAGACAGGCCCCTCCCAGGGGCCGCCGTCGACGGCGAACACCAGCAGGTGCGCGAGGCCCGAGAGGACCAGGACGGCGCCGGTCAGATAGCTGACGCGTTCGGCCGGGTGCGCCGAGCGCCACAGGGCGGGAAGGGGAGATGTCCCGGAGCGGCTTTCCATGAGGTCAAGCCTGGTGGGGAGCCGGCCTCCGGTCGTCGTCCGGCCGAAGGCACTGGCCGTACGCCCGGGGGAGTAGCTCCGGGTCGGCGGCCCGGGGGCGGGACGCAGGGTGGGTGGCCGGGTGGGTGGCCGGACGGCCCGACGCGGGGGCCGGATGACGGGTGTACGCCCGTGGAGCCGACCTGATCCGTACCCTCGGTGGTGCCGCGTGGTGCGCTTGACACCAAAATCGAACATCCATTCTTATGGGGTGTCTGGCGGCGTTTTCCCGGGGATTTCGCGGGGGGATGCCCGGAGCTCCGGCCGGTTTCGGCGGGGCGATCGCCTCGAGTTATCCACAGGCTGGACGGCCGTCGGGGCGGATTGTCAGTGGCAGGCGCTAGCGTCATTGACGTGAAGCGATCGACACAAGCAAATCGGGTGGAACCCATGGCAGGAACCGACCGCGAGAAGGCGCTGGACGCCGCGCTCGCACAGATTGAACGGCAGTTCGGCAAGGGCGCGGTCATGCGCATGGGCGAGCGGCCGAACGACCCCATCGAGGTGATCCCCACCGGGTCGACCGCGCTCGACGTCGCGCTCGGCGTCGGCGGCATCCCGCGCGGCCGTGTGGTGGAGGTGTACGGACCGGAGTCCTCCGGTAAGACGACGCTGACGCTGCACGCCGTGGCCAACGCCCAGCGCGCGGGCGGTGCCGTCGCCTTCGTGGACGCCGAGCACGCCCTCGACCCCGAGTACGCGAAGAAGCTCGGCGTCGACATCGACAACCTGATCCTGTCCCAGCCGGACAACGGCGAGCAGGCTCTGGAGATCGTCGACATGCTGGTCCGCTCCGGCGCCCTCGACCTGATCGTCATCGACTCCGTCGCGGCCCTGGTGCCGCGCGCGGAGATCGAGGGCGAGATGGGCGACTCGCACGTGGGTCTGCAGGCCCGCCTGATGAGCCAGGCCCTCCGGAAGATCACCAGCGCGCTCAACCAGTCCAAGACCACCGCGATCTTCATCAACCAGCTCCGCGAGAAGATCGGCGTGATGTTCGGCTCGCCGGAGACCACGACCGGTGGCCGCGCGCTGAAGTTCTACGCCTCCGTGCGGCTCGACATCCGCCGCATCGAGACCCTCAAGGACGGCACCGACGCGGTCGGCAACCGCACCCGCGTCAAGGTCGTCAAGAACAAGGTCGCGCCGCCCTTCAAGCAGGCCGAGTTCGACATCCTCTACGGCCAGGGCATCAGCCGCGAGGGCGGCCTGATCGACATGGGCGTGGAGCACGGCTTCGTCCGCAAGGCGGGCGCCTGGTACACGTACGAGGGCGACCAGCTCGGCCAGGGCAAGGAGAACGCCCGTAACTTCCTGAAGGACAACCCCGATCTCGCCAACGAGATCGAGAAGAAGATCAAGGAGAAGCTGGGCGTCGGCGTGAAGCCGAAGCCGGAGGAGCCGACGGCTGAGCCGGGCAAGGACGCGGCGGGCGCGGCCGAGGACGCCGCCAAGACAGTGCCCGCACCGGCGGCGAAGGCCACCAAGCCCAAGGCCGCAGCGGCCAAGAGCTGATCCGTGACGCGGCGAACCGACTGGGCGGAGCACACCGTCCCCGAGCATCACACCGCCCCCGCGGGCCAGGGCTTCGCGGACGGTGCGGATCAGGACGGCGCCGGCCAGGGTGGTGCGGGCACCGGCTCGCGTGGCGGCGGCAGGAGCGGCGGCCGTCGTCGGCGGCGAGGCGGTTTCGGTGACGGCCGGGGTGACAGCCGGGGCGACGGCCAACAGGACAGCGGCCCCCCTTCCTCGTCGAGGGCCGAGAAGGGGGAGTCGCCGACGGGGGATCCGGCTGAGCGGGCGCGGGCGATCTGTCTGCGCCTGCTCACCGGAACCCCGCGTACGCGCAAGCAGCTCGCGGACGCCCTGCGCAAGCGGGAAATCCCCGAGGACGTGGCGGACGAAGTACTGACCCGTTTCGAAGAGGTCGGCCTGATCAACGACGGGGCCTTCGCGGGCGCGTGGGTGGAGTCCCGGCACCACGGCCGGGGCCTCGCCCGGCGGGCGCTCGCGCAGGAGCTGCGGACGAAGGGCGTGGACGCCACGCTGATCGAGGAGGCCGTCGGACAGCTCGACTCGGAGCAGGAGGAGGCGACCGCACGCGAGCTGGTCGCCCGCAAGCTCCGCTCCACGCGAGGCCTCGACCGCGACAAGCGGCTGCGCAGGCTCGCGGGCATGCTCGCCCGCAAGGGCTACTCGGAAGGCCTCGCGCTGAGGATCGTCCGGCAGGCCCTGGAGGAAGAGGGCGAGGATACGGAAGACCTCGGGTACGACGGGGGCTGAGCGACCAGGGCCCTCGCGGGGGTGGGGCCCAGGTCAGGGCCGGGCGACGCGGTGCGAGCCGCGGGCCCGGCCCTTTCTCGTACACGGCCTCAACTCGCCTACCGCGCCTGGGGGGTGGGGGTAACCCCCCACTGAAGACGCCGGTCCACCGCACTGCACAGCTCCCTGTGCACAGGAAACTGTGTACGCATGGCAAAGCAACCCGGCACGACCGGCTCAGCCCCGGAAGGTGGGGCGGAGCCCGCATCTGATGGCGAGACGGACGCGGCCCTGCGTGGCGGGACCGAAGCCGTCCCGGAGTACGGGGCTGACGCGGTCCCCGGAGACGAGACCGAACCCGACGCAGCCCCCGAAGGCGAGCCCCAAGCAGCCCCCCAGCGCGCGGCAGCGCACCACGCCCACGAAGAGCTCCGTGATCTCCGCGTGCTCAAGGCGCTCGCGCAGCCCCGGCGGCAGCAGATGCTGCAGCACCTCACCGTGCACGGTCCTGCCACCTCCGCGACCCTCGCCAGGGATCTCGGTCTGAACACCGGGGCCACCAGCTACCACCTGCGCGAACTCGCCCGCTACGGCTTCGTCGAGGAGACCGGGGGTGCGGGGCACGGCCGTGAACGCTGGTGGCGCGCGGTCCCCGGCGACCGGCGCTTTCCGCCGCGCAGCAGGCAGAACGCCGAAACACGGCTCGTGATGGACGAGTTGAACCATCTTTCGTACGTCGCCGACCTGGAGCTCTTCGAGCAGTTGCAGCGGGACGGCGGCCCCGAACTAGGCGAGTGGACCGACGCGTTCCCGTACTCGCGCGGCACGATCCGGCTGACCCTCCCCGAACTCCGCGAGTTCTTCGAGGAGTACATCGCCCTGCTCAACCGCTACAAGCGCCCCGACGCCGAGACGCCGGCTGACGCGCGCACCGTGCTCACCCGGTTCCTGGCCTTCCCGGCACCCGAACTCCCGGACGAGCCCGCCCACCTCGCCGACCCCGCCCACCCCTCCGCACCCGACGCGACCGAACCCGAGGCCACATCATGATGCTGCGCTACGCACTGCAGACAGTCCGGGCCCGCAAGGGCGGATTCCTCGGCGCCTTCCTCGCGTTGATGTGCGCCGCCGCGCTCATCACGGCCTGCGGCACCCTCCTGGAGACGGGCCTGCGGGGCACCGTACGGACCGAGCGCTATGCCGCGGCCCCCGTGATCGTCTCCGCCGACCAGAACGTCCACCAGACCACGGTCAAGCACAAGAAGGGCAAGACCAAGGTCAAACACAAGGCCAAGCCGATCGCCGAACGGGCCTGGTTGTCGGACGACATCGCTCGCAAGCTCCAGGGAGTGAGAGGCGTCGGCGACGTCGTCCCCGAACTCACCTTCCTCGCCCAGCCGTTGACGCGCACGCCCGGAGACGTCTCCGGCGACCTCCCCGACAAGCCCGCGTACGGACACGCCTGGCGGTCGGCCGCGCTCACTCCGTTCCGTCTCGTCGAGGGCAAGGCCCCGCGCGCCGCCGGCGACCTCGTCATCGACCGCGACCTCGCCGACCGTGCCCGCCTCGCGCCGGGAGACCGGCTCACCGTGCAGTCGACACAGGCGCCGCGCACCTACCGGATCACCGGAGTCGCGGCCCCCGCCCAGGGTGCGCTCGCCCACCAGACGTCGCTCTTCTTCTCCGCCGGCGAGGCCGAGCGGCTCGCCGCCCACCCGGGACAGGTCACCGCCTTCGGCGTCGTACCCGCCGAGGGCACCGACACTGGCACCGAAACAGGAGACCTCAAGGCGGCGGTCACCCACGCGCTCAACGGAACGAAGGCGCAGGTCAGCGCCGGAGACGACCGTGGTCCCGTCGAGTTCCTCGACGCGGCGAGCGCCCGCGTCAAGCTGGTCAGCATGGGCGGTGCGATGGGCGGTACGTCCCTCCTCGTCGCCATCCTCGTGGTCGTCGGCACCTTCGCCCTCTCCGTGCAGCAGCGCCACCGCGAACTCGCCCTGCTCCGCGCCATCGCCGCCACCCCCAAGCAGATCCGGCGGCTCCTCGGCCGCGAGGCCCTGATCGTCGGCGCGGCCGCCGGCATCCTCGGCTCGCTCGCCGGAATCCCGCTCGGCGGCTGGCTGCACGGCCGGTTCGTGGACCTGGGCGCCGTCCCCGCCACTCTGGAGCGCTCCGTGAGCGTCTTCCCGCCCATGGCGGCCGTGGCCGCGACGCTCCTCGGGGCCTGGGCCGCCGCCCGCGTCTCGGCCCGCCGCATCGCCGGGATCCGCCCGGCGCAGGCCCTCGCCGAAGCGCGCGTCGAGCGCTCCGGGCTCCCATGGAGCCGCGTCATCGCGGGGCTCGTGCTCCTCGCCGGGGGCGCCGTACTGGTCGCCCTGCTCAGCGTCCTGCGCACCGAGCCCGCGTCGACTCCCGTGACATTCCTGGCTGTTGTGGTCCTCGCCTCCGCCGTCGCGCTGCTCGGCCCGCTCCTGGTCAAGGCGGCGGCCGCCCTGCTCCGCGGCCCCCTGCGGCTCTCCGGTCCCGGTGGCCGCCTCGCGCACGCCAACCTCCGGGGCAACGCCGCCCGGATGGCGGCCGCCGTCACCCCGCTCGCCCTCCTCACCGGCATGACCTGCACCGTCCTGTTCGTCCAGCCCACGCTCGGCGACGCGGCCCGCGCGCAGGCCCGCGAGGGCATCCGCGCCGACTGGGTCCTGGCGGCACAGGGGCCCGGCGTCCCGGCCCAGGCCGCGCAGAAGCTGCGTACGACCGAAGGCGTCGAGGCCGCCACCGAAGTCGTCCGCACCACCGTGCGCGTAGGCCTCGACAAGTACCCGGCGCAAGGCGTCACCCCGGCCGACCTGAGCCGCACCTGGGACCCGAACGTCACCGCCGGATCGCTGAAGGGGTTCGGCAAGGACAGCGTCGCCGTCAGCGAACTGGCCGCCGACCAGCTCGACTTGAAGCCCGGAAGCACCCTGAAGCTCACGCTCGGCGACGGCACAAAGACTGAGCTCAAGGTCGGTGCCGTGTACGCGCGCGGGCTCGGGTTCGGCGATCTGACCATGGCGCACGACCTGGTCGCCCGCCACGTCGACAACCCGCTCGCCGCCACGGTCCTGATCAAGAGCGACCGTACACAGGAACAACTCGCGGTGGACGTCGAGAAGTTCCCGGGTGTGCGGGTCCTCGCACCGGCCGAGGCCGACAACCTCCAGGCCGCACGCCAGCAGGCGAACGCCGAGGTGAACTACCTCGCCATGGGCCTCGTCCTGGCCTTCACCGCGATCGCCGTGGTCAACACCCTGGCCATGTCGGTCTCCGAACGCGTCCGCGAGTTCGCGATGCTGCGCCTCGCCGGAGCGAGCCGCCGCCAGGTCCTGCGCATGCTGCGCACCGAAGCACTGTCCGTGCTGCTCATCGGCACGGCCCTCGGCAGCGGCATCGCGCTCGCCGTCCTGACGGCCTTCAGCGTGGGCATGACCGGCAGCGCGGCGCCCTCGGTCGCTCCCTTGGTGTACGTCTCCGTGGTGGCCCTCGCCGCACTGCTCGCCCTCACCGCGACCGCCCTCCCCGGCCGCGCCGCCCTGAGGCCGCGCCCCGTGACGGTGGCCACGGCCAAGGAGTGAGGGTCACCGCTCGACGGGAAGCCCGGCGGCCCTCCACGCCTGGAACCCGCCGATGAGATCGGTGGCGTGCCGAAGCCCCAGCTGCCGCAAGGAGACGGCCGCCAGACTCGACGCGTAGCCCTCGTTGCAGACCACGACGACCCGCAGGCCGTGACCCACGGCCTGCGGGTCGCGGTGGCTGCCCTGCGGGTCAAGGCGCCACTCCAGTTCATTGCGTTCTACGACGAGGGCGCCGGGGATCAGCCCGTCGCGCTCGCGCAGGGCCGCGTACCGGATGTCGACGAGAAGTCCCCCGGCGGCAGCCGTGTCGCGTGCCTGCTGGGGAGTGACCCGGTCGAGATCGAGCCGTACACGCTCCAGCAACTCATCGATACCTATGGGCGGTTCGCCCACGGTCTGCTGCTCGCCGAGATCGTCGCCGCGAGCCACGGCACGCCCGCTCACTGCCAGTCCTCCGGACGCTCCACGGACTCCAGGCGGAGCACAGGACCGGTGCGGCTGTAGCGGCGGATGCGCGGCAGCGGCGGGTAGTAGGCGTGCACGGAGACGGCGTGCTCGGTGGTGGACTCGTTCAGGACCTCGTGCACGTGGTTCTGGCCGAACGCCCTGCCCTTGCCCGCCGCCAACTCCCGTTCGCGGTCCACCCCTTCGGACAGCTCCAGGGTCTTCCAGCCGTCGGTGGGCAGCCGCGCGGCGAGCGAGTTCTCCTTGAGGGTGCCCGCCGCGGTGAGGAAGGCGCCGACGGATTCGGCGTGGTCGTGCCAGCCGGTGCCGGTGCCTGGCGGCCAGCCGATCAGCCAGGCCTCGCTGCCGCCGGGACCTTCGAGCCGGACCCAGGTGCGGCCTTCGGGGTCGAGCGGCAGGGAGGCGATGAGCTCGGGGTCGGCGGCGCTACGACGTACGAAATCGAGCAGTTCGGCGGCGGTGGGCGCGGACGCCGGCGCGGGCGCGTGCGTGGTGGAGACAGAGGCAGACACGGGTATCCGTCCTGGAAGTTCGCGGAGGCGCGCACCAAAGAACACAAGAAACAGGGGCGCGCGAGGGGGGAAGGCGAATTCAGCAGGACGGACGACACACGCAGCCCGCATAGCGGACGAGGTCCATATGGACCCTCCGCCACAGGCGCAGATCGGTGTCGGTCACGTTTCGGAGTAGACCATGACGCTGCGTGCCGGTCAACTCTGGCTCACTGTGTGGTCGGCCGGCTCGCGACGGCCTTGCTCTCCGCCTTCTTCGCCTTCTCCGTAGTGTCCGTTTCGCGCGCCCGCTGCTTCGGAAGCACCCCGCCGAGCACCGTCTCGGCCGCCGTGTACAGCTCGGCGGGGCGCACCCCGCTCAGCGCGGTGACCAGGTGGCCGTCGGGGCGGATGAGCAGCACCGAGTGCGCGGCGGCCCCCGGGTAGCTCTCCGCGACGAGCAGCTCCGCAGGGTGCGGCAGCGCGGTCACCGCGGCGGCGAGCCGGGGCATGATCCCGGCCTTCACCCAGTGCCGCCGCTCCCACACCACCGTGCCCGGCGCGACCAGGACCACGAGCAGCTGCCCGAGGCCGAGCCGGTCCCGCAGCTGCACGAAGGACCCGTCGGGCGCCGTCACCCGCACATCGGCGACCGGGGCGCCCGGCTCGGTGCCGACCACCACCTCGGACTCCGATGGCGCGGGTGCCAGCGGTGACTCCGCGTACGACCCGGGCGCGCCGAGCGGGCCGCGCCCCACATGGCCGTCCGTGAGGAGCGTGTCGTGCCCGCGCGCCGTGCCCGGCACGTACGAGCGCAGCCCTCCGCCGCCCCGCAGTATCGGCAGCGACTGGTCGGCCGCGCGCAGGCGGGCGGCGACACTGGCGCGCCGCTCGGCCTGGTAGCTGTCGAGCAGGGATTCGCGCGCGCCGTGGTGCCAGGCGAGTGCCAGCTTCCAGGCGAGGTTGTCCGCGTCCCGCAGCCCTTCGTCGAGCCCCTGCGTGCCGAGCGCGCCGAGCAGGTGTGCGGCGTCGCCCGCGAGGAAGGCACGGCCGACCCGCCACCGGCGGGCGAGTCGGTGGTGGACGGTGTGCACACCTGTGTCGAGCAGTTCGTACGGCGGCGTGGATCCCCCGCACCACCCCGCGAGGGTCTCCCGGACGCGCGCCACGAGCGCATCCGGAGTCACCAGGTCGCCGCGGGGCGGCAGCAACCAGTCGAGCCGCCACACCCCGCCGGCGAGCGGACGGCCCGTCACCTCGGCGCCTCCGCCGCGCCACGGAGGCATCCGATGCAACAACGCTTCACCGGGCCTGGGAAGTTCCGTGCGCAGCGCGGCCACGGCGTGTCGCTCGACGGCCGTACGCCCCGGGAAGCGGATGTCGAGCAGCTTGCGCACCGTCGAGCGCGGCCCGTCGCAGCCCACCAGGTAACTGCCGCGCCACCAGGTGTCCTTGGGCCCGCGGGTGTGGGCGGTGAGCCCGCCCGAGTCCTGCTCCAGGGAGTCGAGCTTGCTCTCGACCGCGATCTTGACGAGGCGCTCATCGGCGATGGCGGCGCGCAGAGCGCCGGTCAGCACATGCTGCGGCACATGCAACGGCGGAGGCGTCTGATCACTGAACGTGAGCTCCCGCATGAGCTGCTTGCGGCGCAGGGAACGCCAGCCCGCCCACCGCGCGCCCGTCTCCATGTCACCGAACGAGTGACCGGCGAGCCGCTCCATGAGGGCCGCGGTGTCATCCCGCAGGACGACGGTCCGCGCGGGCCGCTGCTCGTCCTTGCCGGGCCCTTCGTCGAGTACGACGGTGGGTACGGAGTGCCGCGCGAGAGCCAGGGCGAGCGTGAGCCCCACGGGCCCCGCACCGACAACGATCACCGGGTCCACGGTGCACGACCTCCCGCCGCAAGGGCCCGGGAGCGCTGGACGTACGTACAAGAACTGGCAGTTGGAGCCCGGTGCACGATCACAGAACGTATGCAACCCATTGCCGGTGCTTGCGTCAAGTGACGACGTCGTGTGGGGACGGCTTAAACGATGGGGCGGCGATACTACGTCGTCCCCGGTCAGGCTCGTTCCCCGAGGCGTCCGGTCAACGAGCCTGCTGGACGGAACTACGCAGCTGCAGAGGCTTGCCAAGCGATTCGGGCGGCGTGGAGTCGACTCGCTGCATCAAGTTTCATGCAGATTGATCGAACATGCCCTTTCACCGTCTCTGAGCTTATTCCGAGGAGAGTTGCCACTTCTTTGTTGGGTAGTGCCTCGGCGATGAGCTCCAGCACTTGGCGCTCCCGGGTGCTGAGCTGCCCGAGTTTCTCGCGAGCCTCTCTGGTGTTATTGGAGAAGTGATTCGGTTTTGAGTACTCGTTAAATACATGGTCTGCGATTTCAGGGGAAAGGGCGCGACTTCCCTTGTGTATGGCGTCCACGGCCCAGGCGAGATGTCGAGCTGCCGTCTCTTGGAGCAGGATTCCGAACGCATCCAGGGTGAGCAGTCTCCGAACCTCGCTCACACGTATTCGTTGGGCGATCACGAGAATCTTCGGGGGATCTTTGAGTCGCTTTATGCGTTCGATGGCTTCAATAGACTCACCCGCGGTGACGGTGCAGACCATGATGATATCGGCGCGTGCAAACCCTCGTAGAGGCAACGCTTGGTCAAGTTCTCCCTGTGATGTGATGCGAACTTCGAATTGAGAAGACAAAATCGCGACCAAGCTGGCCCGAAAGAACTCGTTATTGCTGGCAATCGCTACCTGGATCATCATTAAACCCCCGGCTCCCCGAGACTCCGAAGTGTCGCCACTGCCTGGTCAGGGCGAATGGCTTGGCGGCAACATTGCCGAGCTCGCCCTGTGTCCGTCAAGCTACTCACGGTGATGGCGCTGCAATTTGAGCTTCTATTGAGGGAGGTGAGGGGTGCTCGGCTGCGCCGAGTGTCGTTTTGCCCTGAAAGGACGCCATTCTCCGATTGTGGCGGGATTGCTGTCGGGGTGGGTCTGGTGGTGTCGGCTGCAGCAGTTGCTGCGCTGGATTAGGCGCCCCCAGTGTGGGGGCGGGAGCTCCAAGGACCCCCAAGTGGGGGGTGCCGGATTCGCAATTTGCAAATATACGGTAACTCTCAAGGAAAAGGGGATAGTCTCCGATTCGATCAGTGAGGTGAGTTTACGGATGCGGATGGATTTCGGTGGACAGGATGTCCGTCGAGCTACGACGTCGCCTTGGGGTAGGCGTGGCATCGCTGCCCTTGCTGGTGCGGCTGCATTGGTTTTCGTGCCGTCGGGCGTGGGGGTAACTGCTCCTGCGGCGGCGAAAGAGCGCGGAGCGGTGAGTGCCTCCGGCGAATGCGGGTCTCCGCAAATCAAGATCAGATATTCCGGGCGTCACCCCAAGATCTACTTCAAGTCCCCCTCGGGGTGCAGTCGCGGCCGTCATGTTCTCGGTCTGGGGGCGGCGGTCTGGTGTGATGGGCGGCGAGTGGTGAGGATCCAGGGCGGCAGTGTGGTTGGTAAGACACCAATCAAGACCCCGACCAAGAAGCTTCCCACGAAGGCGAACTGCAAGCGTCTGCAGGCCACTGCCAACATTAGGTATGTGCAGGCGGACTTCGATGACGACTGGGCATGGAAATGGGGCAACTTTCCTGCCTGACTGCCGGGCTCGTTTTTTCAGGTCAGATTCATGAAATGAATCTGACCTAGCTGAATCCACTCGGAGGGGAATTAGTGCCTTACTCGAAGATTGCAGTGCGCCGCGGCTTGTCGGCTGCTGGAGTGTCGCTGCTCATGTGCCTCGGCGCGACAACTGTCCCTGCACACGCCGACGGGCCGACGGAAATATATCGCGGCACAGTCAAGGGGAGCATCGATATTCTGGGGGGTGGCCACACCTGGAAATTCAAGGATAAGCAATACATCAGTACCAGCATGAGGAATACTCGAAAGCATAGTATTCGCGTTACGTACAAGGGTTGCAAGGAGTGGAGGGCTCGGGCTGCCGTCAGGTACCCCGGTTCTGGTGGCCCTGACATGGACGAGCAGACGGTCAAGGGATGCAACAAGACGGCATGGCTGACTGTGATGGGAAGCAAGCGCTCAGAGGTTACTCTGGGTATCAAGCTCTCCGTATCCGGAGACTACCAAAGTAAGGAAATACGTCCACGCTAAGCGTGGCGACCATACACATGGCGGAGGCAGCGGCATGAATGCCGCTGCCTCCGCCATGTGTGTCCGTAGGACCGGCGGTCCCTAGATGCCGCCGCTGGCGTCTCCGGGGTCGCCCGGGATCTTCTTGGGGCCGACTGTCTCAAGGTTGTCGAGCGCCGCGGGGCCCACTACGGCCCCGGTGCTCTTCTTGGCTCGGCGCAGTCGCTTCTCGAGCCAGCTTGCGAAAGTCGTGAGTGCGAAGTTGATTGCCACGAAGATCACCGCGACGATGGTGAAGCTCGCGATGGTGTTCGCGCCGTATGCGGCGCTCATGGGCCGGACCGAGGCCAGCAGTTCCGAGAACGTGAGCATCGCGCCACCGAGCGCCGTGTCCTTCACGACGACCACGAGCTGGCTGACGATTGCGGGCAGCATCGCGGTGACCGACTGCGGGAGCAGGACGGACCGCATCGTCTGTCCCTTGCGCAGGCCAATCGCCATCGCGGCTTCGGACTGGCCCTTGGGCAGGGACAAGATTCCCGCTCGCACGATTTCCGCGAGAACCGACGCGTTGTAGAGCACCAGACCGGTGACGACGGCATAGAGCGGACGGTCGTCCGAACTGACGTTGGTGAACTCGGAGTACGCCGCGTCGGCGAACAACATCAGGATCAGCACCGGGATCGCGCGGAAGAGCTCCACGACGGTGCCGGACGGAATGCGCACCCAACTGTGGTCGGAGAGACGCGCAATACCGAAGATGGCGCCCAAGGGAAGGGCGATCAGCATGGCGAATGAGGCTGCCGTGAGGGTGTTCTCAAGCCCCGGCCAGATGTATGTCTCCCAGGCACGGGTGTCGGTGAAGAAAGGCTTCCACTTCACCCAGTCGAGCTGGTGCTTCTCGTCCAGCTTGGCGTACACCCAATAGGCGACGGCAGCGAAAGCGGCGAGGAAAACGATTGAATAGACGATGTTCCGCCGCTTGGCGCGAGGCCCCGGAGCGTCGTACAGAACGGAGGTCATCGCTTCACCGCCACCTTCTTGCTCACCCAGCCGAGGATCAGACCGGTGGGAAGGGTGAGGCACATGAATCCGAGCGCGAAGATGGCCGAGATCAGCAGCAGCTGAGCTTCGTTCTCGATCATCTCCTTCATCAGGAGTGCGGCTTCGGATACGCCGATCGCCGAGGCGACCGTCGTGTTCTTGGTCAAGGCGATCAGTACGTTCGTGAGTGGCGCAACGACCGCGCGGAAAGCCTGCGGCAGAATCACCAGTCCCAGCACCTGAGTGAAGCTGAGGCCGAGCGCACGTGCCGCCTCGGCCTGGCCGACGGGCACGGTGTTGATTCCGGACCGCAGCGCCTCACAGACGAACGCAGACGTGTAAAGGGTCAGCCCGAGCACCGCTAGCCGGAAATTGATCGTCTTGAACTCTTCCGCACCCAAGTTGATGCTCAGCGTCTGGAAGAGCCCCAGGGACGTGAAGACGATGATGACTGTCAGTGGGATGTTTCGCACCACGTTCACATACGCGGTACCGAAACCTCGCATGAGTGGCACCGGGCTGACTCGCATACCGGCCAGCATTGTTCCCCATATGAGGGAGCCGACGGCGGAGAGCGCGGTGAGTTTCACCGTCACCCAGAAGGCCGCCAGCAAGTCGTAACCTTCAAGAAAGTCGAACACGATCTCCCGCGCTTCCGCGTGTGGGGAGGGCGTGGCGCGCCGCCCAGGGGGACGGCGCGCCTATCAAGCCCTGCTTCACTTCTTGATGTCGCCGATCTTCGGGGCGGGCTCGTACTTGTAGTTCGCCGGGCCGAAGTTGGCCTTCACGGCCTTCTCCCACGAACCGTCGTCGACCATCTTGGTCAGCGCGGCGTCGATCTTCTTCTTGAGGTCGGCGTCGCCCTTCTTGAGGCCGATGCCGTAGTTCTCATTGGTCATCTTGAAGCCGGCGAGCTTGAACTTGCCCTGGAACTCCTTCTGCGCGGCATAGCCCGCGAGGATGGAGTCGTCCGTGGTCAGCGCGTCGATCGCCTCGTTCTCCACGCCGGTCAGGCACTCCGAGTAGCCGCCGTACTCCTGCAGCTGGGCCTTCGGGGCCAGTTCCTTCTTGATGTTCTGCGCCGACGTCGAGCCGGTCACAGAGCAGAGCTTCTTGTTGTTCAGGTCCTTCGGCGACTTGATGGACTTGTCGTCCGCGCGGACCAGGATGTCCTGGTGGGCGAGCAGGTAAGGGCCGGCGAAGTCGACCTTCTCCTTGCGCTCGTCGTTGATCGAGTACGACGCCGCGATGAAGTCGACGTCACCACGCGAGATCATGTTCTCGCGCTCGGCGCTCTTGGCTTCTTTCCACTCGATGTCGTCGGCCTTGTAGCCGAGCTCCTTGGCGACGTACGTCGCCACGTCGACGTCGAAGCCTTCGTACTTGCCGTCCGGGGTCTTCTGGCCGATGCCCGGCTGGTCGAACTTGATGCCGATGGTGATCTTCTTGCCACCACCGGAACCCTTGTCGTCCTTGTCGTCCGAGCCACAAGCGGTGGCGGTGACGGAGAGGGCGAGCACGACGGCGGCCGCCGCGGTGACCTTACGAACCTTCATGGTGAACATCCTTTGTGTCGGCAGAAGAGATTGAGACGCAGAGGGCTCGACGCGTGATGCGTCCAGCGCGTCAGTGGTGAAGGATCTTCGACAGGAAGTCCTTGGCCCGGTCACTGCGCGGGTTGCTGAAGAACTGGTCCGGCACGGCCTCTTCGACGATCCGGCCGTCCGCCATGAAGACGACGCGGTTGGCCGCGGACCGGGCGAAGCCCATCTCGTGGGTGACCACGACCATGGTCATGCCGTCACGGGCGAGCTGCTGCATGACCTCGAGGACCTCGTTGATCATCTCCGGGTCGAGCGCCGACGTGGGCTCGTCGAAGAGCATCACCTTCGGGTCCATCGCCAACGCGCGTGCGATCGCGACGCGTTGCTGCTGGCCACCCGAGAGCTGCGCCGGGTACTTGTCGGCCTGCGAGGCGACACCCACGCGGTCCAGGAGACCGCGTGCCTTTGTCTCAGCTTCCGCCTTGGACGTCTTGCGCACCTTGATCTGGCCCAGCATCACGTTCTCGAGCACGGTCTTGTGCGCGAAAAGGTTGAAGGACTGGAAGACCATGCCCACGTCCGCACGGAGACGGGCGAGCTCCTTGCCCTCCTGGGGCAGCGGCTTGCCGTCGATCGAGATCTCTCCCGACTCGACCGTCTCCAGGCGATTGATGGCGCGGCACAGTGTCGACTTGCCCGACCCGGAGGGGCCGATCACGACGACGACCTCACCGCGGGTGATGGTCAGGTCGATGTCCTGGAGGACGTGCAGAGCGCCGAAGTGCTTGTTGACGTTCTTCAGCACGACCAGGTCGTCCGCCCCGGGCGGTATGGCGTCCTTGGTCACCGATACTTCGGTCACGGCTTGTTGCTCCATCCTCCTCGGTTGGGAGGACAGTAATAACCCGGTGCGACCAGCGTCATTACATCTGAGGGGAAATTGAGCATAACGATCCGGCCGCAACCGGACACTCCGCGTGAAGGGGACGCCCTGCGTAGCTCTGCGCGCGTACCGGCTGCATAACGGAACGTGCCCGTAACCCGAACCCTCTTGACGCCGCCCTTATCCATCGGCGTGGATGCCTTGGTGCGTACGCACGCGCGCGTACCGGCCATCGGCAAGCGCGAACGAAACGACCGATGAACCGGAGGGGGCCCGCATGAGACTGCTCCTCGTAGAGGATGACAATCACGTGGCCGCCGCCCTGTCCGCGGTCCTGGCCCGGCACGGCTTCGACGTCGTGCACGCACGCAGCGGCGAGGAGGCCCTGCAGGCCCTGCTGCCCGGCGAAACGGCGCCCTTCGGAGTCGTACTGCTCGATCTGGGGCTGCCCGACCAGGACGGCTACGAGGTCTGCGGCAAGATCCGCAAGCGTGGGTCGACGCCCGTGATCATGGTGACAGCCCGTGCCGACGTGCGCTCCCGGATCCACGGCCTGAATCTCGGGGCCGATGACTACGTAGTGAAGCCGTACGACACCGGGGAACTGATAGCCCGCATCCACGCGGTCATCCGGCGCCCCCCGTCCGGCGCCGCGGCGGGCCCCGCCGACAGCGAACTGCGCCTCGGTCCCGTACGCATCGAACTGCCCACCCGCCAGGTCAGCGTGGACGGTTCGACCGTCCAACTGACACGCAAGGAGTTCGACTTGCTGGCGCTCCTCGCGCAGCGGCCCGGTGTGGTGTTCCGCCGGGAGCAGATCATCAGCGAGGTGTGGCGCACCAGCTGGGAGGGGACGGGGCGCACCCTTGAGGTGCATGTGGCGTCCCTGCGCTCCAAGCTGCACATGCCGGCCCTGATCGAGACCGTACGGGGCGTGGGCTACCGCCTCGTCGCCCCGGCCGCGTAGCGCGTAGCGAGGTCAGGTGCGCACTCGCCTTCTGCCGCTGCTCATCGTCCTCATGGCGGGAGTGCTGCTCGCGCTGGGCTTCCCGCTCGCGGTGAGCGTCGCCGCGGCGCAGCAGCAGAAGGTGGTCGTCGACCGGATCGACGACACGGCGAGATTCGCGGCGCTCGCGCAGTTCGTCACGAAACGTCCCACCGGCTCGCGGGTGCGCGACAAGGACGAACGCCGCGAAACCCTCCAGACCGAACTCGACTACTACCACGAGGTGTACGGGATCAGGGCGGGCGTCTTCTTCCGGGACGGCCAGCCCATGGCGCACGCGCCCGGCAACTGGTTCCTGCCCCCGCGCGGGCACGAACGGGAGGCCTTCGAGGAGGCACTCAGGTCCCGCGGCAGCCACGATCCGCGCCAGGTGTGGCCCTGGCAGCGCGGCCGGCTAGTCGTCGCCTCTCCGGTGATCAGGGACGGTGACGTCATCGCCGTCGTCGTCACCGACTCGCCCACGGGTCACATGCGTTCGAAGACCCTGCAGGGATGGCTGCTCATCGGCGCAGGCGAGTCGGCGGCGATGCTGCTGGCTGTGGGCGCCGCGCTGCGGCTCACCGGCTGGGTCCTGCGCCCGGTGCGGGTCCTGGACGCGACGACGCACGACATAGCGACCGGGCGCCTGAAGTCGCGGGTCGCGGCCG
Source organism: Streptomyces sp. NPDC086554 (assembly GCF_040686095.1). NCBI lineage: Bacteria > Bacillati > Actinomycetota > Actinomycetes > Kitasatosporales > Streptomycetaceae > Streptomyces > Streptomyces sp. NPDC086554. The sequence goes on along the minus strand of NZ_JBFBJK010000025.1, from coordinate 88,133 downwards.
CGGGCGGGCCGCCGGAACTCAGGCGCCTGGCCCGGTCGTTCAACGAGATGGCGGACAACGTCCAAGACGTGCTGGAGCAGCAGCGCGCCTTCGTCGCCGACGCCTCGCACCAACTGCGCAATCCGCTCTCCGCCCTGCTGCTGCGCATCGAGCTGCTCGCCCTCGAACTGCCCGAGGGTAACGAGGAGATCGCCTCTGTGCGCACCGAGGGCAAGCGCCTCGCCCAGGTCCTCGACGACCTGCTCGGCCTGGCGCTCGCCGAGCACGCCGACGCGGACCTGAGCCTCACCGACATCGGCGAGCTCGCGTCGGAGCGGGTCGGGGCCTGGCGGCCGCTCGCCGAGGAGAGCGGGGTCCGGCTCACGGGGGAGTGCCCCGCCACCACCGGCTGGGCCGATCCCGTCGCGCTGTCCAGCGCCCTGGACGCGGTGATCGACAACGCCCTGAAGTTCACGCCCGAGGGCGAGGAGGTGCGGGTGGAGGTCTCCGGGAGCGGAGCGATGACGACGATAGTGATCACGGACGGCGGACCCGGCCTCACCGAGGACGAACTCGCCCGCATCGGCGACCGCTTCTGGCGCAGCAACCGCCACCAGAACGTGAAGGGCTCGGGCCTCGGCCTCTCCATCTCGCGGGCCCTGCTGGCGGCGGGCGGCGGCTCCATCGCCTACGAGAGCCATGAGCCGCACGGGCTGCGGGTGACCGTCGGCGTCCCGCGCACGGAAACCGCGTCGACGACGTGAGTGCCGATGGCTGAGCGTCGATGACCGCTACGGCTTGATCGACCCCTGGTAGCGGCGCGCGCACGACGGCGTTCAGCTCCGGTTCAGCGCAGGGGGGCCACAATCAGAAACATGCGGGTACTGGTCGTCGAGGACGAGGAGCGCTTCGCGGACGGGCTGCGCATCGGCCTGGAGGCCGAGGGTTTCGCCGTCGATGTCGCGCTGGACGGCACGGACGGCCTGTGGCGGGCGCGCGAGAACCCGTATGACGCCATCGTCCTGGACATCATGCTGCCGGGTCTGAACGGCTACCGCGTCTGCGCGGCCCTGCGCGCCGAGGGCAACTGGACCCCCATCCTGATGCTCACCGCCAAGGAGGGCGAATGGGACGAGGTCGAGGGCCTCGACACGGGCGCCGACGACTACCTGACGAAGCCCTTCTCGTACGCCGTGCTGCTTGCCCGGCTGCGCGCGCTGCTGCGCCGCGACCTCCGTGAGCGGCCCGCGGCGCTCACGGCCGGTGATCTGCGGCTCGATCCGGCGGTCAAGGAGGTCACACGCGGGGCGGTGCGGGTCGAACTGACCGCCCGGGAGTTCGCGCTCCTTGAGTTCCTGCTGCGCAGGCGCGGCGAGACCGTGTCCAAGCGGGAGATCCTCGCCCATGTCTGGGACGACGACTTCGACGGCGACCCGAACATCGTCGAGGTCTACGTCAGCCATCTGCGCACCAAACTCGACCGGCCGTTCGGAAGAGCAGCCATCGAGACCGTGCGCGGCTGCGGATACCGGCTGGCCTCCGATGGCGGGTAGACAGGGGGTGAGGGTCCGGTCGACCGCGGCAGCCGTCCTCGTCGTCGCGGTGGGGTTGGTCGCGGGTGCTGTGGCGCTGGTGGCGCTGTTGCAGGCGGAGCTCACCGACGACGTACGGCAGGCGGCACGCGCGCGTGCCGGGCAGGTCGCCGCTGTCATCGAGTCCGGGCGCGGTGTGCCGTCCCTGGCGGTGGCCGAGCGCGACGAGCAGTTCATCCAGGTCCTTGACGCCTCCGGGGCTGTGGTGGCCGCAAGCAAGAACGTGGCGGAACTGCCCGCCCTCGTGCGCCCGGACAGGGGCGGCGAGAGCAGGATCACCACCCCGCTGGACGAGGACGAGTTCCTGGTGGTGGCGGTCGCCGCCGATGGGCCGGACGGCAAGCAGACCGTGCTGGTCGGGCGGGCGCTGATCGCGGTCGCGGAGTCGACGCAGATCGTCACCAGGCTGCTCCTTGTGGGACTGCCGCTGCTGCTGATCATGGCCGCCGCAGCCACCTGGATGGCCGTCGGGCGGGCGCTCGCGCCGGTCGCGGCCATCCGCGCCGAGGTCGAGGAGATCTCCTCCGCGCAGCTGCACCGCCGCGTGCCGCTGCCGCACGGCCGCGACGAGATCTCCGCGCTCGCCGCCACCATGAACCGCATGCTGGACCGCCTCGAAAGGGCCCAGACGGCACAGCGGCGGTTCATCTCGGACGCCTCCCACGAACTGCGTTCCCCTGTCGCCTCCATCCGGCAGCACGCCGAGGTCGCGCTCAGGTATCCCGGCAGGACCGATCAGGAGCAGCTCGCGGCGACCGTCCTCGCGGAGGACCTGCGCATGCAGCGGCTGGTCGACGATCTGTTGCTGTTGGCACGCGCCGACGAGGACGCGCTGAGCCCACGCCTCCAGCCGGTCGACGTCGATGACTTGGTGCTCGACGAGGCGCGGCGGTTGCGCTCGGCGATGACGGGGCTGCGGATCAGTACGGCCGGGGTGTCGGCGGTGCGCCTCGACGCGGACGAGCAGGGCCTGCGGCGGGTGCTGCGCAACCTCGGTGACAACGCGGCCAGGCATGCCCGCTCCCAGGTGGCTTTCGACCTGGCGGCCCGGGCGGACGGCCTGGTCGTCCTCGGGGTCGAGGACGACGGCCCCGGAGTGCCTGCCGCCGAGCGCGAGCGGGTCTTCGAGCGGTTCGTGCGGCTCGACGACGCCCGTTCCCGCTCTGTGGAGGACGGCGGTGGCAGCGGCCTCGGGCTCGCGATCGTGGCGGAACTGGTGGCGGTGCACGGTGGTGCGGTGACCGTGGCGCGCGGGGAGCTCGGCGGGGCCCGGTTCGAGGTCTCGTTCCCTGCCGGATCCGCCTCCTGAAGGCCCTTTCAGTTTCGTTCAGGGTCCGTTCAGCGGCCTCCTGCCACGGTCGTCGTACGAGACGTGGAGGTGCGCCATGAGCAACAGGAATCTCGCGGCGGCTGTGGGAGTGGTGCTGGGAGCGGCGCTGGTGACCAGCGCCTGCGACTCCGGCTCGACGGTCGAGAAGGCCGGCCCCGAGTGCGTACAGATCGTGGAGGAGAGCACCGGCAAGAAGACCGGCGACTGCCTGCCGCTCGCGCCCCGGAAGGACCGCGTGGACCTGGGCAAGCCGGCCTTCTCCCATCCGGCATCGATCACCAACCCGCTGCACCCCAGCACCGAGGTCAAGCAGGTGATCTACGGCGGTCAGGTCGACGGCAAGCCGTTCCGGACCGAGTTCACGCTGCTGCCCGGCACCAAGACCATCGTCCTGAAGGGGGAGCGCGTGAAGGCGCGCACCGTCCAGTACATGGCCCTGTCCGACGGGCGCATCGAGGAGCTCGCGCTCGACTGGTTCGCCCAGGCCGACGACGGTTCCGTCTGGTACCTCGGCGAGGACGTCTTCAACTACAAGAACGGTGTGGTCGCCGACACCGGAGGCACTTGGCTGGCAGGGAAGACGGGGCCTGCGGCGATGATCATGCCCGCGCGGCCGGAGACCGGCGATGTCTACCGGCCGGAGAACGCGCCGGAGACCGTCTTCGAGGAAGTCACGGTCAAGGCCACCGGGCAGACCGTCGACGGACCGTACGGACCCGTCAAGGGCGCGATCACGGTGAACGAGCTGCACATGGACGGCTCCCGCGAGGACAAGGTCTTCGCCCCCGGTTATGGCGAGTTCTCCACCGGAAACGCGCATGGCGACCTTGAGGCGGTCTCGCTGGCGGTGCCCACCGACGCGAAGCCGGGGCCGGTGCCGGGCGACCTGACCGCGCTCTCGGGCGCCGTCCGTGCGGCACACGACGGCCCGACGGACGCGACGGCGCGGAAGGCGCGTGCGGCCTGGGACGCGTACGAGGCCTCGGACCGCGTGCCGCGTCTGCTGGCCCGGCAGATGGGCCGCGACCTGGACGCCCTCATCAGGGCGGTTGGCGCGCACGACGCGGCTGCCACCCGCGGAGCGGCGCTGCGGGTCGCCCAGAACGCACTGGACCTGCGCCTTCGCTACGAACCGCTCTCCTCCGTAGAGGCGGACCGGATGGATCTGTGGGCACGCCAGGTGACGATCGACGCGGCCGCCGGGGACGACGGCGCGGTCGCGGGGGACGTCACCAGCCTCGAACTCACCTGGGAACGGGCCGGCGCCGGTACTCCGGCCGACAAGGCCGCGCCGGTCGACGACGCGCTGCGCGAGCTCCGCGAAGCCGCCGACCACAAGGACACCGCCGCGGCGGCGAAGTCCGCGCCCCGGCTGCTCGCCGTGCTGGGTGACGCGTCGTGAACCTGCGCTACGGCTTGACCGACCGGTAGTAGCGGCGCGCGCCGTCGTGCAGGTCGAGCGGGTCCGTGTAGAGGGCCGTCCGCAGGTCCACCAGCTGGGCCGCGTGCACCTGGTCACCGATGTGGTCACGGCTGTCGATCACGGTCCGGGTCAGGCCCTCGGTCAGTTCCGGGTCGGCGCGGTCCGTGGTGACCAGGAGGTTCGCCACGGCCAGGGTCGGCACCGCGGCGTTCTGCTGCGCCTTGGGATAGGCGTCCGCGGGCATCACGGCGGCCCGGTAGTAGCGCGACGCACCGCCCTGCTTGTGCAGCTCCTCCACCAGGTCGCCGAGTTTGACGAGGCGGATGTCGAACTCTTCGGAGAGCTCAAGAACCGAACTGGTGGGCAGTCCGCCCGACCAGAAGAAGGCGTCGATGTCGCCCTTCTTAAGAAGAGTGGGCGCCTTGTCGATGCCGGCGTCCACCGCCGTCAGATCCTTCTCGGGATCGAGGTCGGCGGCCTTGAGAACGCGGTCCGCTATCAGCCGCACGCCCGAGCGCGGCTGCCCGACGGCCACCCGCTTGTCCCGGAGATCCGCCGCCTTCTCGATGTCCGACGAGCGCCGGACGACGAGCTGGACGTAGTCGTCGTACAGCCGCGCACACCCCCGCAGCCGGTCTGCGCCCGCACCGCCCTCCAGGCGGTACTTCTCGACGGCGTCGGCGGCCGCGATGGTGAAATCGGCCTTCCCCGTGGCCACCCGCTCGACGTTCTCCTGCGACCCCTGGCTGTTCAGCAACTCCACGTCCACCTTGGGCATGTCCTGCGCCACGGCGGTCCGCAGCAGCTTGCCGTACCGCTCGTACACGGCGTTCTTCACGCCCGTACTGAACGTCATCCGGCCACCAGGAGAGTCGTCGCCCGCCGGGACCAGCCACCACATCAGAAGACCGAAGACCACGAGGGCGGCGCCCGCACCCTGGAGTGCGCGCCGTCGGCTGATGTGGGGGAGTGCCTTGAGCATGCGCGCGATCCTGCCAGTCGATTCGCTCCGGTGACCAGGGGCGAACTCACACCGGCCACCGGGCGGCGCCCGCCCGTCCCGCTCGGGAGGCGTCCGTCACACCGTGATACCCGGACAAACCTCACTTGACGGATGTGGAGCGAGTGTCGTCGTACTGCCCATGACACAGACAGAGGCGTAAGTAAATCGAGCAGATAAGGCGGAGTTTTTGGGCTCGATCGAGCGAGAGTTCACTTTTTAGACACACCTGCGACCGCGGCTACACTCCCCCGCCATGGTTAGGGCGAGCAACACCGGCAGCAGAAGACGAGAACAGCGAAATCGCCAGATATTCGTCGACGGTTCCGGCAGGCGCCGGCGGCTCCTGCGGTACGCGGCCTTGCTGGTCGCCTGTGCCTGCGCGGGCTACCTGCTGCTGCTCGCCACGGCGCTGACGGGCGTCCTGCGGCAGCACGCCGGTGCGGCACCCGGAGCGGTCGAACCGGCCCCGGCCACTGGTGTGGCTGTCACGGCGACGAGTGGAGGCATCTCTACGTGAGCCGGCACGCGCAGCGGCGTGACCCGCGCGTTCACTGGGTGCTGATGGTCATCGTCCTCTCCGCGGTCGCCGCCGCGCTGCTCTTCGAGGGCTGGACCACCCACCAGATCTCCTCGGCGCAGACGCGGACGGCCTGTACGTCACCCGTGCCGAAGGCGGCGGACGACGGCGATCCGGTGCTGAGCATCACCGGCGACAAGGTGGAGACCTCCGCGATGCCCGCCCGCACCGTCGCGCTCACCTACGACGGCGGGCCCGACCCGGTGTGGACCCCGCGGCTGCTGAAGCTCCTGCGCGAGCACGACGCGCACGCGACCTTCTTCCTCTCCGGCGCACAGGCGGCCCGGCAGCCCGATCTGGTGCGGCAGATCCACGCCGCCGGGCACGAGATCGGCTCGTACACCTACACCGGCGCCGACCTGGGCTCCGTGTCGGCGCGGCGGGCCGGGATCGAGCTGTCGCTCACGCAGACGGCGCTCGCGGGCACCGCTGGCGTCGACACCCGGCTGCTGCGGCTGCCGCACACCACGCAGGCCGACACGCTGTGCGGCGGCGAATGGGCAGCGGCGCGACGGGCCGCCGCGGACGGCTACCTCCTGGTCGCAGCCGACCGGCCGTTCCGGAAACCGGAGCAGGGCGTGGTCCGTCAGTTCAGCCACACGAGCACCGCGTACCACGAGACCGAGAAGCTGCTCGGCAACCGGAAGGTCGAGAAGTTCACCACCGTGACCGCCGGGCTCGCGCAGCCGTCGGCGAACGCACCGGTGTCCTCCCTCGACCGTCAGCAGGGCAAGGGCCTGGTCTGGGTGCAGGCCGCGGGGCATGTCTTCGTGGACGCCATGACCTGGGTGCTCGGGATCGCGGGCAGCCTCGCGGTGCTGCGCCTGCTGATGCTCGTAGTCTTCGCCCGCGCCCATAGCCGGCGGCTGGACCGCTTCCGCCCCGGCGCGCCCCGGCTGCGGGAGGTCAACGGGCCGGTGACGGTGCTGGTCCCCGCGTACAACGAGGAAGCGGGCATCGAGTCCACCGTCAGATCGCTGCTCGCCTCCACCCACCGGCACCTGCAGATCGTGGTGATCGACGACGGGTCGACGGACCGCACGGCGGAGATCGCCGAGCGCATACGCGATCCCCGCGTGACGGTGGTGCGGCAGGCCAACGCGGGCAAGGCGGCCGCCCTCAACACCGGTCTGGCCCACACGAAGTACGACTACGTAGTCATGGTCGACGCCGACACGGTCTTCGAGCCGGACGCCATTCACCGGCTCATCCAGCCGCTCGCCCACGCGGCCGTCGGCGCGGTCAGCGGCAACACCAAGGTCGGCAACAGGCGTGGCCTGCTCGGCAGATGGCAGCACCTGGAGTACGTCTTCGGATTCAACCTCGACCGCCGGATGTTCGAGGTCCTCGAGTGCATGCCGACGGTTCCGGGGGCCGTCGGCGCCTTCCGCCGGGACGCGCTGATGGGTGTCGGCGGTGTCAGCGAGGACACCCTCGCCGAGGACACCGATCTCACGATGGCGCTGTGGCGGGCCGGCTGGCGGGTCGTGTACGAGGAGTCTGCGGTCGCCTGGACCGAGGTCCCCACCAAGCTGGGCCAGCTGTGGAGGCAGCGCTACCGCTGGTGCTACGGCACGCTCCAGGCCATGTGGAAGCACCGCCGAGCCGTGTTCGAGGTGGGCCCGTCCGGGCGCTTCGCGCGCCGCGGTCTCAGCTATCTCGCCCTCTTCCAGATCCTGCTGCCGCTGCTCGCGCCGATCGTCGACGTCTTCGCGGTCTACGGACTGCTGTTCATCAACTCCGCGCAGGCGATCGGCGTGTGGGTGGGCTTCCTCGTCGTCCAGATGATCGTCGCCGGATACGCGCTGCGGCTGGACGGGGAGCGGCTGCGGACGCTGTGGTCGATGCCGTTCCAGCTTTTCGTCTACCGACAGCTCATGTACCTGGTGACCATCCAGTCCGTGGTCACCGCGTTGCTCGGCAACCGGCTCAAGTGGCATCGCATGCAGCGCTCGGGCTCGGCCGCCGACCAGTTGCCCAGGGGACGCGAGCGCAAGGAGGTGTTGCCCGGATGAGCAGGGGCGAGCGGGGAAGGCGACGTCGTACGCGGGCGGAGAGCGCGGAGTCGGAGCCGCTGACCGGCGCGGTCCTGCCGCAGCAGCGCACGGAGCTGCTGCCGCCGGACGCGGCCGGGTACGGGACTGCGGCCGGGTACGGGACTACGGAGTACGTGCCTATGGGTCACCCGCCTACGGAGTACGTGCTTATGGGGCACCCGCCTACGGAGTATGTGCCTTCGGGATACGCGACTACGGAGTACGGCGTCTCCGCGTACGAGCACGACTACGGGACGGCTGAGCAGACTGTCCCCTACACGGGGCGCGGTGATTACGGCGTCCCCTCTGAAGCCGATGACGAGTGGGACGACGAGGACGACGAGGACGACGCGGAGGACGACGGCTCCCGCCGCGGTCGGCGCCGCACGGGGACCCGCCGCAGCCGGCCCCGCCGGATCATGCGGACGTTGCTCGTCCTGGTGGCCGCGGCGCTGGTCACATCCGTGTCCACGTATGTCTGGGCCGACGCCAAGCTCGAACGCGACGTCGATCTCGGCAAGGTCGAGGACCGGCCGTCCGGCGGTGAGGGCACGAACTACCTCATCGTGGGCTCCGACAGCCGCGACGGCCTCTCCGGCCAGGACAAGAAGGACCTGCACACCGGCTCGGCCGATGGCCGCCGCACCGACTCGATGATCCTGCTGCACACCGGCCGCAACGGGACCACGATGATGAGCCTGCCGCGCGACTCCTGGGTCACCATTCCGCCGTTCACCCGCCCGGAGACGGGAAAGCGCCCCGCAGCCGAGAAGAACAAGCTGAACGCGGCCTTCTCGGAGGGCGGCCCGGAACTCCTTGTGCGGACCGTCGAGTTCAACACCGGACTGAAGATCGACCACTATGCGGAGATCGGCTTCGCCGGTTTCGTGAACGTCGTCGACTCGGTCGGCGGCGTCGAGATGTGCCTCGACAAGGCCATCAAGGACAAGAGCTCGGGCGCGGACCTGAAGAAGGGCTGCCAGACCCTGGACGGCACCGAGGCCCTCGCGTTCGTCCGCCAGCGCCATCAGGAGTCGGAGGGAGACCTGGGGCGGTCGAGGAACCAGCAGAAGTTCCTGTCCGCGCTCGCGGAGCAGGCCGCGGCACCGGGCACCGTGTTCAACCCGGTCAAGCTCTACTCGACCATGGGCGCGGGCCTCGACACCCTCATCGTCGACAAGGACCTGAGCCTGAAGGACCTCACCGCGATGTTCCAGGCGATGCAGGGGGTCGCGGGCGGCACGGGCAGGCAGATCAACGTCCCGGTGGCGAGTCTCGGCTTCCCCACGTCCAAGGGCAGCGCCGTGAAATGGGACGAGGCGAAGGCGAAGAAGCTCTTCGGCGAGCTCCGGGACGACCGGCCGGTGACCGTCCGGGAGAAGAAGTGACCGGCCGCCGGGGGCCTGCTCCCGCTGAACGACTCCGGCGTCGGGAGGTGTCCGAGGTACCGCCTACCCTTGTCACATGAGCAGCAGCGACCGGAGCCAGCCAGTGGGCGTCAAGGGAACATACGAGGTGCGCACCTACGGGTGCCAGATGAACGTCCACGACTCCGAGCGGCTCTCCGGGCTGCTGGAGGGCGCCGGCTACGAACGCGCGCCCGAAGGCTCGGACGGCGACGCCGACGTGGTCGTCTTCAACACGTGTGCCGTCCGTGAGAACGCCGACAACCGGCTGTACGGCAACCTCGGCCGCCTGGCGCCGATGAAGACCAAGCGGCCCGGCATGCAGATCGCCGTCGGCGGCTGCCTCGCCCAGAAGGACCGCGACACGATCGTCAAGAAGGCCCCCTGGGTCGACGTCGTCTTCGGGACGCACAACATCGGCAAGCTGCCGGTGCTCCTGGAGCGCGCCCGCGTCCAGGAGGAGGCGCAGGTCGAGATCGCCGAGTCCCTGGAGGCGTTCCCCTCGACGCTGCCCACGCGCCGCGAGAGCGCGTACGCGGCGTGGGTCTCCATCTCCGTGGGCTGCAACAACACCTGCACGTTCTGCATCGTGCCCGCCCTGCGCGGCAAGGAGAAGGACCGCAGGACCGGCGACATCCTCGCCGAGATCGAGACCCTGGTCGGCGAGGGCGTCTCGGAGATCACCCTGCTCGGGCAGAACGTGAACGCGTACGGCTCGGACATCGGCGACCGCGAGGCCTTCAGCAAGCTCCTGCGCGCCTGCGGGAAGATCGAGGGCCTTGAGCGCGTGCGTTTCACGTCCCCGCACCCGCGCGACTTCACAGACGACGTGATCGCCGCGATGGCCGAGACGCCGAACGTGATGCCGCAGCTGCACATGCCGCTCCAGTCCGGCTCGGACCCGGTTCTGAAGGCGATGCGCCGCTCGTACCGCCAGGACCGCTTCCTGGGGATCATCGAGAAGGTCCGCGCCGCCATGCCGGACGCTGCGATCTCCACCGACATCATCATCGGCTTCCCCGGGGAGACCGAAGAGGACTTCGAGCAGACGATGCACGTCGTGCGCGAGGCCCGCTTCGCCAACGCCTTCACCTTCCAGTACTCCAAGCGCCCCGGTACGCCGGCGGCCACCATGGAGGGGCAGATCCCCAAGGAGGTCGTCCAGTCGCGTTACGAGCGTCTGGTCGCCCTCCAGGAGGAGATCTCCTGGGAGGAGAACAAGAAGCAGGTCGGCAGGACTCTGGAGCTGATGGTCGCCGAGGGCGAGGGCCGCAAGGACGGCGCCACGCACCGCCTCTCCGGACGTGCTCCCGACAACCGCCTGGTCCACTTCACCAAGCCGGACACCGAGGTGCGCCCCGGCGACGTGGTGACCGTCGAGATCACCTACGCGGCGCCCCACCACCTGCTCGCCGAGGGCGCAGTCCTGGGCGTACGCCCCACGCGCGCGGGTGACGCCTGGGAGAAGCGCAACACGGAGGCGGCGGCCAAGCCCGCGGGCGTGATGCTGGGGCTGCCGAAGATCGGTGCTCCGGAGCCGCTGCCCGTGGCCTCCGGCAGCGGCTGCGGCTGCGACTGACTGCGGGAGAGACGCTGATGCCGGGGGACGGGCGCCGGACGGCGCGCTGGGCGCTGCTGATGGAGAACCCTCCCGGGCCGGGGGCGTGGCATCTGTTCGAGCAGATGGCCATGGTGGAAGGCACGCACGAGGAAGCGGTGGAGCGGTTCGGGGAGTTCGTGCGTCTGTACCGCCCCAAGCACCCGCGCTATCCGGTACGGGTGCGGCGCTTCCGCACGGGCAACGGCTGGATGGTGATCGGCGAGGGTTCCGGCGGAGGTTCCTTCCCGTACCGTTTCTCGATCGCCGAGCTGGAGTGGGACTCGGGCCCGATCGCCTACTAGTGCGCGTTACGCTGCGGATCATGCTTGTCGCCGCAGCCGTCTGCCCCTGCCCGCCCCTGCTCGTGCCCGAGGTCGCCGCGGGCGCGGCCCCCGAACTGGACGCCGCGCGCGCTGCGTGCACGGACGCCATCGGGGTGCTCGCAGCCGCACGGCCCGACCGGCTCGTCGTGGTCGGACCCGCCGAGCAGAGCGGGCGCGGGTGGCACACGCAGGGGGCCCGTGGGTCCTTCCGCGGCTTCGGAGTGGACCTCGGCGTGCGGCTGGGGGCCCCAGCCGCACACGAAGGCGCGGACGGCCTCGCTGACGGCGCGGCAGACCGTGAGCTTCCGCCTTCGCTCGCCGTGGCTGGCTGGCTGCTCGGACGTACGGAATGGTCGGCCGCACCGCTGGACGGTCTCGGCGTGGGGGAACCTCTCGGGGCCGAGCGGTGTATTCAAGTCGGAGGGGACATCGCGACGCGGGCCGACCGGGTGGCGCTGCTGGTGATGGGCGACGCCAGCGCGTGCCGCACGCTGAAGGCGCCGGGGTATCTGGACGAGCGGGCGGCCGGATTCGACGCGGCGGTCGCGCGTGCGCTGGGTGCCGCGGACGTCGAGGCGCTCAAGGGCCTGGACGAGCAGCTGGCGTACGAGCTGAAGGCGGCGGGCCGGGCGCCGTGGCAGGTGCTCGCGGGCGCGGCCGAGGGCGCGGGCCTGCGCGGTGAGCTGCTCTACGAGGAAGCGCCGTACGGCGTGGGGTACATGGTGGCCGCCTGGTCGTAGCGGCGGCCCCGCTGCCGTCGGCCGCAGCAGCGGTGAACGGCGCGGCGACGGCCGCGGAGCTGATGGCGCTCCGCGACCGTCCGCCGGTGCGGGTCGGCCGATGGCTCGGCCGGTGGTGCCGGGCGGATGATGCGGCCCGTGACGTGTCCTTCAGGGGGCCGGCGGGGGCGTCGGAGGGGTGGTGTCGCCACCGCCCGTGTCCTTGCCACCGCCCGCGTCCTTGCCGTCGCCGGACGTCCCGGCGAGGCGGTCCACGGCGTGCTTCGCCTTGCCCGTGCCCGTCTGGATCTTGTCGCTGTACTTGCCCTTGGTCTTGGCGTCGACCACCTTCGCGGCCTTGTCGAGACCGTGGTCGATCTTGTCCCCGTGCTGTTGCGCGAGTCCCGAGACCTTGTCCTTGGCCGGGGCGAGCTTGTCCTTCAATTTGTCCAGGAAGCCCATCGTTACCTTCCCTCACTGGGAGAGCTACTTGCGGGCGCCTTCGTCGGCCTCGTTGTCGGCGACCTTGCCCGCGGACTGCTGCTTCGGGATCTCCACACCCTCGGCCGCGGCCGCATCCGCGCTCTCGGCCTGCTCCTCGGCTTCGGGCTCGGTGTCGTCCGTTGCGGCGGCCGCGGCCTTTTCCTCGGCCTTGTCCCCGGCCTCCGCCCCGGTCCCGGCCTCGGAAGTCTCCTCGGCCGCGGCCGGCTCGGCCGTCAGGGTGTCGGCCGCCGCCTCAGTTGTCGACGCCTCTTCCGAATCCTTGGACTTCCTACGGAACCGTGAAAAAACACCCATAACTACTCCATACGTTACTCGTGTGGGCGAAATGCCGTGCCGCCCGGTGCGCCCTGTTGCGCCACTCGGGTCACCGGTCCTCGAAACCGGCGGCCGGAACCTCGCAACAGGCAACGACCCCGGACCTGGGGCGTCACGTAACTCGTTCGGGAAGTGGCCGAGAGGTTTGCGAGACTGGGGCGGTGAGTAGCGCAGCTCCCGCCCCGCGGGTCATCGCCGTCGTCGGTCCGACCGCGGCAGGAAAGTCCGATCTGGGCGTTTTCCTCGCCCAGCGTCTCGGCGGCGAAGTCGTCAACGCCGACTCCATGCAGCTCTACAGAGGGATGGACATCGGGACCGCCAAGCTGACGCTCGAAGAGCGCGACGGAGTGCCGCACCACCTCCTCGACATCTGGGACGTCACGGAGGCGGCGAGCGTCGCCGAGTACCAGAAGCTGGCCCGCGCCGAGATCGACCGTCTCCTCGCCGCAGGGCGCTGGCCGATCCTGGTCGGCGGCTCCGGGCTCTACGTCAGGGGAGCCGTCGACCAGCTCGAGTTCCCCGGCACTGACCCCGCCGTAAGGGCCCGCCTCGAGGAAGAGCTGGAGCTGCGCGGCTCCGGAGAGCTGCACGCCCGCCTCGCCGCCGCCGACCCGGGAGCGGCCCAGGCCATCCTGCCCAGCAACGGCCGCCGGATCGTCCGCGCCCTAGAGGTCATCGAGATCACCGGCAAGCCCTTCACCGCCAACCTCCCCGGCCACGAATCCGTCTACGACACTGTCCAGATCGGCGTGGATGTGGCCCGCCCCGAGCTCGACGAACGGATCGCCACGCGCGTGGACCGCATGTGGGAGGCCGGCCTCGTCGACGAGGTGCGCGCCCTGGAGGCCGTGGGCCTGCGCGAGGGGCGTACGGCGTCGCGTGCGCTCGGGTACCAGCAGGTGCTCGCGGCGCTCGCGGGGGAGTGCACCGATGACGAGGCGCGCGCCGAGACCGTGCGCGCCACCAAGCGCTTCGCGCGCCGCCAGGACTCGTGGTTCCGCCGCGATCCCCGGGTGCATTGGCTCAGTGGTGCGGTGGCCGATCGGGGGGAACTCCCGGCACAGGCACTGACGTTGGTCGAACGAGCGGTCACAGCCTGATCACGTGATGGCATCGGGACGCTCCGGCGGTCATCCCGGCCCCTGGCGCCGTGCCATCATCGACCATCGATCGACCAGTGGAGTCCGGAGTGGGAGGGCGGATGGCGATGGAGGCCGGCCCTCGTGACACCGCACATGACGGCGGCGAGCTGACCCCCGACGGGCCCGACGCGGCGCTTGACGGCGTCACCGACGACGGGCCCGGCGCGGACGAGATGGCCGCGGCCGAAGTCGAGGTCGAACTCCGCCCGCAGCGCCGGCTGCGCATCTGGCAGCTCGCGCCGATCGTCGTCCTCGCCGCGGCGGGCTCGCTGATGTTCGCCTTCCCGCTGGCCTTCGAGTTCGGTGACGGCGGTGCCGTGGTCGCCATGCTCGGACTCCTGATCAGCTGCTGCGCGGCGGGCTGGGGAATGATGGCCGCGCGCCGCGTCGGGCACACCTGGCCGGGGCTGCCCGAGCGTGGTTCCGGCAAGCGCCCCGACTGGCGCGTCGTCTCCGCGTACGCCCTGGTGTTCCTGGCCGCCGCGGTCCTCGCCGTATGGCGGGTAGCGCGCCTTCGCTGACGGCGTCGTACGAGGTCAGGGCCCGTCCGGCGACCGCCGGGGCGGAGTGTCGCAGCCACCCCGTACGATCGAGGAATGAGCACGCGGATCGCTTTCCTCAAGGGGCACGGGACCGAGAACGACTTCGTGATCGTCCCCGACCCCGACAACGCCATCGAGCTGTCCCCGGCCGCCGTGGCCGCCCTGTGCGACCGCCGCGCGGGCATCGGGGGCGACGGTCTGCTGCACGTCGTGCGGTCCGCGGCACACCCCGAGGCGCAGCATCTGGCGGACCGGGCCGAGTGGTTCATGGACTACCGCAACGGCGACGGTTCGATCGCCGAGATGTGCGGCAACGGAGTGCGCGTCTTCGCCCGCTACCTGCAGCGCGCGGGACATGCCGGCGAGGGCGATCTGGCCGTCGCGACCCGTGGCGGCGTGAAGACCGTGCACATCGCCAAGGCCGAGGCCGGCGGGGACATCACCGTGGGCATGGGCAAGGCGATCCTCCCCGAAGGGGACGTGACCGTCTCCGTGACCGGCCACCACTGGCCCGAGCGCGATCTGGACGTGGCCGACCACCTCTGGCCGGCGCGCAACGTGAACATGGGCAATCCGCACGCCGTCGCCTTCGTGGAAGACCTCGACCAGGCGGGCGCCCTGCTCGCGCCGCCGCCCTTCAGCCCGGCGTCGGCGTACCCAGAGGGTGTGAACGTCGAGTTCGTGGTCGACCGCGGCCCGAACCACGTCGCCATGCGCGTCCACGAGCGCGGCGCGGGCGAGACCCGCTCGTGCGGCACGGGCGCGTGCGCCGTGGCCGTCGCCGCCGCCCGCAGGGACGGCGCGGACCCGTCGGTCACCGGCACGCCGGTGACGTACACCGTAGACCTGCCCGGCGGGCGCCTGGTGATCATCGAGCGTCCCGACGGCGAGATCGAGATGACAGGACCCGCGGTGATCGTCGCCGAAGGCGAGATCGACGCGGACTGGCTCGAAACAGTAATCCCGTGAACTGTCGCTCGAATGGGTGATCCGTTTCACGCTCGGCGAGAGGCGGTCAGCGGCGCGTGATGGGCTCGGTAGCATCAAGCACCGGCCCGGACGGAGCACGTCGTCGTCCGCTCACCGCCGGTCGGAGCAGCCGGAGGTGCCCATGAGTGCGGAGGCCACAAACCCTGCGATGCCTGGTCCCGTGACGCCCGGAGCACAGCGCAGGCGCGGTCGTCCGCGGCTTGACCTGCGCAGGCTCGGCCGGGCGGCCCTCATGGGAGGGGCCACGCGCGACCGGCTTCCGGACGCGATCGGCCATGTGGCGGAAGCCCATCGCGCCCACTACCCGGACGCGGACCTCGAGCCGCTGCGCCGCGCGTGGGTCCTCGCCGAGTCCTCCCACCGCGGCCAGATGCGCAAGAGCGGTGAGCCGTACATCACACATCCGCTCGCCGTGACGCTGATCCTCGCCCAACTGGGCGCGGAGATCACGACCTTGACCGCGTCGCTGCTCCACGACACCGTCGAGGACACGGATGTGACGCTCGATCAGGTGCGTACGGAGTTCGGCGACGACGTCTGCTATCTGGTCGACGGCGTCACCAAGCTCGAGAAGGTCGACTACGGCGCGGCCGCGGAACCGGAGACCTTCCGCAAGATGCTCGTCGCCACCGGCAACGACGTGCGCGTGATGTCGATCAAGCTCGCCGACCGCCTGCACAACATGCGCACGCTCGGCGTCATGCGCCCCGAGAAACAGGCGCGGATCGCCAAGGTGACGCGGGACGTGCTGATTCCGCTCGCCGAGCGGCTCGGCGTCCAGGCGCTCAAGACCGAACTGGAGGACCTCGTCTTCGCGATCCTCCACCCGGAGGAGTACGAGAAGGTCAAGTCGCTGATCGCGGCCGACGCGGAGAGGGACGGCGACCCGCTGGAGCAGACGGCCGACGACGTACGAGGAGTGCTGCGCGAGGCTGGCATCGCCGCCGAAGTCCTCATCAGGCCACGGCACTTCGTCTCCGTCCACCGTGTGCACCGCAAGCGTGGCGAGCTGCGTGCGGCGGACTTCGGGCGGCTCCTGGTGCTGGTGAACGAGGACGCGGACTGTTACGGCGTCCTCGGCGAGCTGCACACGTGCTTCACGCCGGTCGTCTCGGAGTTCAAGGACTTCATCGCCGTACCGAAGTTCAACCTGTACCAGTCGCTGCACACCGCCGTGGCCCGCCCCGACGGCGAGGTCGCCGAAGTCCTCATCCGTACGCACCAGATGCACAAGGTGGCCGAGGCGGGCGTCGTCGCCCTGCGCAATCCCTACGCTCCTCCTTCGGAGGAGCAGTCCGACACCGCTTCCGGCGACGCCGCCGACGACGGTGAGCGCGCGGACCCGACCCGGCCCGGCTGGCTCTCCCGGCTTCTCGACTGGCAGCAGGCGGCTCCCGACCCGGACACGTTCTGGTCCACGCTGCGCGAGGACCTCGCCCAGGACCGGGAGATTGCCGTTTTCCGGCCCGACGGCGGCACGCTCGGACTGCCCGCGGGCGCGACGTGTGTGGACGCCGCCTACGCGCAGTACGGCGAGGACGCCCACGCCTGCATCGGCGCGCGCGTCAACGGCCGCCTGGCGACGCTCAGCACCGTCCTGCGGGACGGCGACACGGTGCAGCTGCTCATGGGGCAGGACGTGGCGTCCGGGCCCTCACGCGAGTGGCTCGACCACGCCCGCACCCCCGCCGCCCGGATCGCCATCCGGCGCTGGCTCACCAGCCACCCCGCGCCCGCCGCCACCCCTCAAGGTGCGCCCCCGGAGCAGCCGGCGCCCGCGCCACCGCAGCACGCCGCCGATTTCCCGCGGCCCGCCGCGGCGAACGCCGTCGTGGACCGGGAGGGCGCGAGCGTCCGCCTCGCGGGCTGCTGTACGCCCGTACCGCCCGACGAGGTGACCGCCTTCGCGGTGCGCGGCGGTGTCGTGACCGTGCACCGCGTCGAGTGCCCCGCGGTCGCACGCATGAAGGAAGTGGGGCGCGCGGAGGTCGGAGTGCGCTGGGGGGACAGTGCGGGATGCCGCGTCACGCTGACCGCCGAGTCGTTCGGGCGGGCGCATCTGCTGGCCGACCTCACCGAAGCCATCGCCCTGGAGGGCGTCGAGATCATGTCGGCGACCGTCGAGCCGCCGAGCCAGCAGCGCGTGCGCCACACGTACACGCTGCAACTCCCCGATGCGGCCCACCTGCCCGGCCTGATGCGGGCGATGCGCGCGGTGCCCGGCGTGTACGACGTGAGCCGTGCGCAGCATCCGGCGGCGGCCACTTCGTAGGGCCCGCTCCGAGGGCGGCCACTTCGTAGTGGCCGGTGGACGCCAATCGGCGTCTGCCCCCGGTCGCGTGGGAGGCATCCGGGACTCGTTCGGGTGGCATGGCGCGCGCCGACACCGGTGTCGAAGGCCCGCGCTGATAGCGGTGGTTCATGCTGCTCACCCCCCGGGCCAAGGCCGCACGGCCGAAGACCCTCCGCATCGCGACCGCGCTCCTGGCCGCGGCCACCTCCGCCACCCTGCTCGCCGCGAGCGCGCCGTCACCGGCCACTCCGCTCGGCATCGGCGACCCGCTCTTCCCGCATCTGGGGAACCCCGGGTACGACGTCGCGTCGTACGACATCTCCTTCGACTATCGCGGCGACAACAAGAAGCCGCTGGACGCCGTGACGGTGATCGACGCCCGCGTGACGTCCCCGCTGGAGCGGGTCAATCTCGACTTCGCGTACGGCAAGGTCCGCTCCGTCGCGGTCAACGGCGCACCCGCCCGTTTCGCCTCCACCGGCGAGGACCTGGTCGTGACGCCGCAGCGGCCGCTCGGCCCGGGCGAGGGGGTGCGGATCACCGTCCGTCACACCAGCGATCCCACCCCTGGGAAGAACCAGGTAGGCGGCTGGGTGCGCACGGACGACGGGCTCGCCATGGCCAACCAGGCCGATGTCGGGCACCTGGTGTTCCCGTGCAACGACCACCCCGCGGACAAGGCCCGCTTCACGTTCCGCGTGACGGCTCCCAAGGGACTCACCGCCGTCGCCAACGGCCTCCCCATGGGGCAGACGCGAAACGCGGGCACCACCACCTGGGCCTACCGCTCCCACCACCCGATGGCGACCGAACTGGCCCAGGTGTCCATCGGCCGCTCCTCCGTGGTGCACCGCTCCGGGCCGCACGGCCTCCCCGTACGCGATGTGGTGCCCACCAAGGACCGCAAGAAGCTGGAGCGCTGGCTGAAGAAGACGCCGGACCAGATCGGCTGGATGGAGGGGAAGGTCGGCCGCTACCCCTTCGAGACGTACGGCGTGCTGATCGCCGGGGCGCAGACCGGCTTCGAACTGGAGACACAGACACTCTCTCTCTTCGAGAGAGACCTTTTCACGCGGCCCGAGTTCCCCGAGTGGTACGTGGACGCGATCATGGTGCACGAGCTGGCGCACCAGTGGTTCGGCGACAGCGTGAGCCCGCGGTCCTGGTCGGATCTGTGGCTCAACGAAGGCCACGCCACCTGGTACGAGGCCCTCTTCGTCGAGGAGAGGTCGGGGAAGCCGGGGACGTCGCTCAAGAAGCGGATGCACGAGGCGTACCGGCAGTCGGATGCCTGGCGTGCCGCAGGCGGGCCGCCCGCAGCTCCGAAGAAGCCCGCGCCGGGTCAGAAGATCAGCATCTTCCGCCCCGTCGTGTACGACGGCAGCGCCCTGGTCCTCTACGCACTGCGGCAGGAGATCGGTCGGGACGCCTTCGACCGGCTCGAGCGGGAGTGGGTGCGCACCTACCGGGACGGGAACGCGGCCACCGCGGACTTCGTGCGCCTCGCCTCCGAGACCGCGGGGCGCGACCTGGACGGATTCTTCGACGCCTGGCTGTACGGCGCGAAGACGCCGCCGATGCCCGGGCATCCGGACTGGCGTAAGCCCGCTCCCGCCAGGAAATAACCCATGTGACGAGACGGGCCGTTCCGTGCAACCATCCTCTGGTCGGCGTCGCGGCCGGTCCGGGAGAACCCTTCGGTGGAATCTCAGGGTCGACGCGGGTCGGCCCGGGGAATCCCGGGACGGCCCCGAGCGTTGACGACTATGACGGAATCCCATCGACGTAAGGATCCAATGACCTCCTCTTCTTCCCCTTCCCAGGACGCGCAGAGCCTCGCGCAGAACTACCCCGAAGGTCTTCGGGCCGATGCCCTGATGGAAGAGGACGTCGCCTGGAGCCACGAGATCGACGGAGAGCGGGACGGCGAGCAGCTAGACCGCTCCGAGCGCGCGGCTCTGCGCCGCGTCGCGGGCCTCTCCACCGAGCTCGAGGACGTCACCGAGGTCGAGTACCGACAGCTCCGCCTGGAGCGTGTGGTGCTCGTCGGCGTATGGACCTCGGGCACCGTGCAGGACGCCGAGAACTCGGTCGCCGAGCTCGCCGCCCTCGCGGAGACCGCGGGTGCGCTCGTGCTCGACGGAGTCATCCAGCGCCGCGACAAGCCCGACCCGGCGACGTACATCGGATCCGGCAAGGCCCAGGAGCTGCGCGACATCGTCCTCGAGACCGGGGCCGACACCGTGGTGTGTGACGGTGAGCTGAGCCCTGGCCAGCTGATCCACCTCGAAGACGTCGTCAAGGTCAAGGTGGTCGACAGGACCGCCCTGATCCTCGACATCTTCGCGCAGCACGCCAAGTCCCGAGAGGGCAAGGCGCAGGTCGCCCTTGCCCAGATGCAGTACATGCTCCCCCGCCTGCGCGGCTGGGGTCAGTCGCTCTCCCGTCAGATGGGTGGCGGCGGATCCAGCGGAGGCGGCGGCATGGCGACCCGTGGTCCCGGTGAGACCAAGATCGAGACGGACCGCCGTCGGATCCGCGAGAAGATGGCGAAGATGCGCCGGGAGATCGCGGAGATGAAGACGGGCCGCGACATCAAGCGCCAGGAGCGCAAGCGCAACAAGGTGCCTTCGGTCGCGATCGCCGGTTACACGAACGCGGGCAAGTCCTCCCTGCTCAACCGACTCACGGGCGCGGGCGTCCTGGTGGAGAACGCACTGTTCGCCACCCTCGACCCGACCGTGCGCCGGGCCGAGACGCCGACCGGCCGGATCTACACCCTGGCCGACACCGTCGGGTTCGTCCGGCATCTGCCGCACCACCTCGTCGAGGCGTTCCGCTCCACGATGGAGGAGGTCGGCGAGTCCGACCTGATCCTGCACGTGGTGGACGGTTCGCACCCGGTGCCGGAGGAGCAGTTGGCCGCCGTGCGCGAGGTGATCCGCGAGGTGGGCGCGATGGACGTGCCCGAGATCGTGATCGTCAACAAGGCGGACGCGGCCGACCCGCTGGTGCTCCAGCGGCTGCTGCGCAACGAGAAGCACGCGATCGCGGTGTCCGCGCGTACGGGCGCAGGCATCGACGAGCTGCTCGCGCTGATCGACGACGAACTGCCGCGGCCCAAGGTCGAGATCGAGGCCCTCGTGCCGTACACGCAGGGTCAGCTCATCTCGCGGGCGCACGCCGAGGGCGAGGTGCTCTCCGAGGAGCACACCGCCGATGGCACGCTGCTCAAGGCGCGGGTGCACGAGGAACTGGCGTCGGATCTCACGCCGTACGTTCCGGTCGCGAGCTGAACGCGGGCTCCGGCAGGCGTAGTTCACGCATCGGTTGACACGGCGAAGGCCCGCCCCCTCTCGTGGGGGGCGGGCCTTCGCCGTGTCAGGTTCGACGGTTCGACGTGCGAGGTGCGGCTACTTGGAGCCGTACTTCTTGCTCATCATGTCGTAGACCTGCTGGGCACCCTTGCCCAGCTGCGGTCCGGCCAGCCAGGTGTTCTCGGCCGGGCCGATCGAGGTGTTCGAGACCAGCTTGGTCTTGTCACCCACCATGCGGAACCAGCCGCCGCCGGACGAACCGCCGGTCATGGTGCAGCCGATGCGGTACATCGTCGGCTGGGCGGAGGTCAGCGAGAGACGGCCCGGCTTGTCGATGCACTTGTGCATGATCTGGCCGTCGTACGGCGGAGCGGCGGGGTAGCCCCAGGCGCCCATCGAGCTCACGGTCTGCGCCGACGGAGTCGAGAAGTCGACGTCCAGCGCGTTGCCGACGGTCTCCTCGAGGGACTTGGAGCCCTGCTCCGGCTTCACGTGCATCACGGCGTAGTCGTACGGCGCACCGGCACCGCCCGAAGCGGCGCCCTCGTCGATCCACTCGGCGGACGTCGAGACCCAGTCGGCCCAGTACTGGCCGTAGGGGGCGATCTCCTGCGGCGCGGCGTTCTGCAGCTCGGCCTCGGACTTGCCCAGGTCGTTGTACGCGGGCACGAAGGTGATGTTGCGGTACCAGCCACCGGCGGCACCGGCGTGCACGCAGTGACCCGCGGTCCACACGAGGTTGGACTTGCCCGGGTTGCGCGGGTCCTTCACGACCGTGCCGGAGCAGACCATCGAGCCCTCGGGGGAGTCGAAGAAGATCTTGCCGACCGGGGCGGCGTTCTCGTGGTACGGCGTCTTCTCGCGCTTGGCCTTGACCGGCGACGGCTCGGGGTCGGTCGCGCCCTGGTCGGCTGCGGCGTCCTTCGCGGCGATCGTCTTGTTCGGGTCCTTGGCCTTCGTCATGCGCTCGGGCTTCCACAGCCCGTCGATGACCGGGTTGACGAAGTCCTTTGCCTCGCGCAGCCAGTCCTCCTTGGCCCAGTTCTTCCAGGCCCCGTTCTTCCACTTGTCCGGGTCGATGCCGTGCTCCTTGAGCCGGTCGGCGATGTCGCCGGGCAGCTGAGCCTCGGAGCCGGTGTCGGAACCCTTGTCGGCGCCCTGCGAGGCGCCGGAATCGGCCTTGTCACTGGCCTTGTCGTCGCTGGGGCCGCAGGCCGTGGCGGTGAGCGCCAGAGTCGCGGCGAGCCCGGTGGCGGCGAGTGCGAGACGCCGCCCGCGACTGCGCGCGAAGGGCGCACGAGTGGAACGCATGCTGTTGTAAACCCCCGAATAGAGCGTGTAATTGCGTAATTTGCCATGTACGTGTCATATGCGGGCCTGGCTGCTCCGGGAGCCCCACGCCGACGCAACACCCCACTATGCCTGGGCGATTGAGGACGAACGCAGGCGGGGTCGTGAAGGTTTCCGGCAACCCCGCCGCTGACCGGCCCGCGTACGCCAGGCGACCTGGGACGCGCGACTACTGGCCGGCGAACTTCTTGCTGACCGCGCTGTAGATGCCCTTGGCCTCCTTGCCCAGGCGCGGACCGGCGAGCCAGCCGGCCGTCACCGGGCCGATGGAGGTGTTGGACACCAGGGCCGGCTTGCCGTCCGAGCCCGCGGCGACCCAGCCGCCGCCCGACGAACCGCCGGTCATCGTGCAGCCGATGCGGTACATCGTCGGGTCGGGCTTGCTGATCGAGAGCCGGCCCGGCTTGTCGGCGCACTGGAACGCCTTCTGGCCGTCGAACGGCGGAGCGGCCGGGTAGCCGGTCGCCGTCATCTTGTCGATCTGCGGCACCGCCGGGGCGTTGAAGTCCACCGGGAGCGCCGAACCGACCTGCTCCTCGAGGGACTGGCCCTCGCTGCCCTTCTCCGGCGTCACGTGGATGACCGCGAAGTCGTACGGCGCACCCTTGCCGCCCGTCGGGCCGCCCTGCTCGATCCACTGGTCGGAGGTCTGCGCCCAGTCACCCCACCAGACGCCGTACGGAGCGACCTCTTCCTTGGGGGCGTTCTGCAGCTCCTCGACCGACTTGCCCGAGTTGTTGTACGAGGGCACGAAGGCGATGTTGCGGTACCAGCCGCCCTTCGCGCCGGCGTGCACACAGTGGCCCGCGGTCCACACCATGTTGGACTTGCCCGGGTGGGCGGGGTCCTTGATGACGGTGGCGGAGCAGACCATCGAGCCCTCGGGGCCGTCGAAGAAGAGCTTGCCCGACTCGGGAACGGCGTCGTGGTACGGCGTCTTCACGGCCGCCGCGTCCACCGGCTCGGGCGTCGGGTCGGTCACGCCCTGGTCGCCGGAGATGTCGTTGTCGTCGACGCCCCGGTCCGGGTTCTTGTCGGCGTCCCGCATCCGGTCCGGGTCCCACAGACCGTCGATGATCGGGTTGACATAGTCGCCGGCCTCGCGCAGCCAGTCGTCCTTGTCCCAGTTCTTCCAGGCCCCGTCCTTCCACTTGTCCAGGTCGATGCCGTGCTCCTTGAGCCGGTCCTGGATGTCGTCCGGGATCTGGACCTTGCCGTCGCCGCCGTCGTCGGCGGGCTGGGACGCGGACGGATCGTCACCCGCGTTGTCCTCGCTCGGGCCACAGGCCGTGGCCGTGAGAACCAGTGCCGCGCCGATCGCGACAGCGGCCGCCACAGGGGAGGTTCTGCTGCGCGCGCTCCTCCCACGACGAGCGGTGTTGAGCGGGCGTATGGGTCGCATAGAGAGATTCCCCCTGGGCTTCGAAATGGTTCCACATGCCGGACACCGTGCGTCATTTGGCGCGTTCTGCGCCGAATGACCCGGCGCTGCACACCCTGTTGCCGGTGAACGGCACCCCACACTATGCCGGTGCCGTAGGGGACTGCCGACGGAACGGCAACGGTTCCGTCACGGCAAGGATCTTCCGATTACCCGTGATCCCCCGCATCCCCCGTCGTTGGTACGTACGGGGGACTCGCGGCCTGCGTTCAACTCCCCTGCCAACTCGTCGGCGCACAAGCCCAGACCGAGTGGGACGTGCGCATTCCCAGCGGGAGGACCAACAGTCGTGGCCGTGACCGAGCCTGCGCCCGCGGCGGTTTCCGCTGCACCGTCCGTGGGACGTTCCGCGGCGCACTCCGCCGCACAGGAGGGGATCCTGCGACGCCAGTCGGCGCGTGAGTCGGCGGCGCGCACCTATGCGCGCGCCCTGCCGATCGTGCCCGTACGGGCACGCGGTCTCACGATCGAGGGCGCCGACGGACAGCGCTATCTCGACTGCCTCTCGGGAGCCGGGACGCTGGCCCTCGGTCACAACCATCCGGTGGTGCTCGAGGCGATCAGAAAGGTCCTCGACTCGGGGGCGCCGCTGCACATCCTCGACCTGGCCACACCGGTCAAGGACGCCTTCACCACGGAGCTGTTCCGCACGCTGCCCCGCGGGCTCGCGGACCGTGCGCGCATCCAGTTCTGCGGCCCTGCCGGCACGGACGCGGTGGAGGCCGCGCTCAAACTCGTGCGTACGGCGACCGGC
This sequence comes from Streptomyces sp. NPDC086554, assembly GCF_040686095.1. Classification (NCBI taxonomy): domain Bacteria; kingdom Bacillati; phylum Actinomycetota; class Actinomycetes; order Kitasatosporales; family Streptomycetaceae; genus Streptomyces; species Streptomyces sp. NPDC086554. Next base: position 63,497 of record NZ_JBFBJK010000025.1, on the reverse strand, counting down.
CGCGGCGGCATGCTCGCCTTCACCGGCGCCTACCACGGCATGACGGCGGGGGCGCTCGAAGCATCCGGCGGCGCATCGGACGTACGGGTCGCGCGGCTGCCCTATCCGCAGGACTACCGCTGCCCGTTCGGGATCGGCGGGGAACGCGGAGCCGACCTCGCGGCCCGCTGGACCGAGAGCCTCCTCGACGACACCAAGTCGGGTGTGCCGGCACCGGCCGGGATGATCCTCGAACCGGTGCAGGGCGAGGGCGGAGTGATCCCCGCCCCCGACGACTGGCTGCGCCGGATGCGCGAGATCACCGCCGCGCGCTCCATCCCGCTCATCGCGGACGAGGTCCAGACGGGCGTCGGGCGCACCGGCACCTTCTGGGCCGTCGAACGCAGCGGCATCGTCCCCGACGTGATGGTCCTGTCCAAGGCCATCGGCGGCAGCCTGCCGCTGGCCGTCGTGGTCTACCGCGACGACCTCGACGTCTGGCCGCCCGGCGCCCACGCGGGAACCTTCCGCGGCAACCAGCTCGCCATGGCGGCGGGCGCGGCCACCTTGGCGTACGTCCGCGAGAACCACCTCGCCGAACGTGCCACCACCCTCGGCACCCGCATGCTCACCCAACTGCGCTCCCTGGCCGACGAACACCCCAGCGTCGGCGACGTCCGCGGCCGAGGCCTGATGATCGGCGTCGAGCTGGTGGACCCCACCGGCGTGGGCTCGGTCGTCGCGGCGGACCCCGAGCCGGAGGCGGCGACGGACCGTTCCGCGAGTCCGCTGCCCCCGGCGCCCGAACTGGCCGCCGCCGTACAGCGGGAATGCCTGCGCCGAGGCCTCATCGTCGAACTGGGCGGACGGCACTCCAGCGTCGTACGCCTCCTCCCTCCTCTCACCATCACGGACGAGCAGGCGGCCGCGATCCTCGACCGCCTCGCCGACGCGCTGACCGCGGCGGTGCGCTCGCACCACGGATGACCACGTCCGACGCGCAGCGCCCCCAGTCGGCCACGAGACAACAGCACAGCTCCAGCCCGTCCCCACGGAGCCCGAACGACCCCACAAGGAAGCCCTCTTGAACGCCACCCCCGCATCCGACGGCCAGCCCCGCTCCCACGCCCCAGGCGCGTGCGGCACGCAATATTCGCTGGTGGCAGAGCACGGCACGGTCCCCCGGCAGAAGAGCAGCCGGCAGGCCGAGCACCTGCATGGCGCGACCGCCGACCTGCTGGAGCACCCCGATCCGCACACGGCGGCGCAGATCGCGGCCATCGAGAACCTCTTGCGCTGCTGGGTCCGCGAGAACGGCCTCCCCGCCCCTGAGCACGGAGCCCTGCGCATCCCCCTCGAAGCCAGCGGCACGGCACTCCTTGTCCCCGTGCACTACTGGTCGGCGACAGGCTGGCACCGCTTCGGCCTCCCGTACCTGGAAGACGGCCCCCAGAGCGCGCCCCCTGCCGACGCCGTCACCGTTGCCGCCCTCCTGGGCCGCGAGACCAGCCACTCCGAGGACGCCGTCCCGGGCGACGAGGCCCTGGCCGGCACCGGCACCGGCGACGTACGTGATCCTGGCGACGTCAGCGGCACCAGCGGCGGAGACCTCGTGGGCCGTGTCGCCGACTCCGTACGCCGCACCGCCACCTTCATCGCCGAACGCCGCAACAACCCCGGCGACGAGCCCGACCGCTTCCTCGCAGCCGAACAGTCCCTGCTCCTCGGCCACCCGCTGCACCCCACCCCGAAGAGCCGCGAGGGACTCTCCGACACCGAATCCCGCCTCTACTCACCCGAGTTGCGCGGCGCCTTCGCACTGCACTGGCTCGCCGTCCACCCCTCCGTGCTCGCCGCGGACTCGGCCTGGACGGAGCGCGGCCGCCCCCTCCCTGCCGAACAGCTCACCGCCCGCCTCGCAGGCCCGGACCTGCCGCTGCCGGACGGCCGCGCCGCCCTGCCCCTGCACCCGTGGCAGATGCGCGAGCTCAGGCACCGCCCCGCGACCGCCGCCCTTCTGGAAGCCGGACTGCTCCAGGACCTCGGACCGCACGGCGCACCGTGGTACCCCACCTCCTCCGTGCGCACCCTCTACCGCTCCGGCGCCGCCGCCATGCTGAAGCTCTCGCTCGGCCTGCGCATCACCAACTCCCGTCGTGAGAACCTCCGCAAGGAACTCCACCGCGGCGTCGAGGTCCACCGGCTGCTGCGCAGCGGCCTCTCCGAGCAGTGGCAGGCGGCCCACCCCGGCTTCGACGTGATCCGCGACCCGGCGTGGCTCGCCGTGTCTGACTCCGACGGCACGCCCGTCACCGGACTCGACGTCATGATCCGGCACAACCCCTTCGGCCCCGGCGACGACGCCACCTGCATCGCAGGCCTCGTATCGCCCAGGCCGTCGCCGCAGGCCACCGGGCAGGACCGCCCCCCGATGCGCTCCCGGCTCGGCGAGCTCGTCATCCGCCTCGCCGGACGGACGGGCCGCCCCCGAGGAGCCGTCGCCACGGAGTGGTTCCTGCGCTACCTCGAGAACGTCGTACGCCCTGTGCTCTGGCTGGACAGCGAGGCCGGTGTCGCCCTGGAGGCCCACCAGCAGAACACGCTCCTGCTGCTCGACTCGGAGGGCTGGCCCGTGGGCGGCCGATACCGCGACAACCAGGGCTACTACTTCCGCGAGTCCCGCCGCACCGAGCTCGACCAGCGGCTCCCCGGCATCGGTGAGCACAGCGACACGTTCGTCTCCGACAAGGTGACGGACGAGCGCTTCGCCTACTACCTCGGCATCAACAACGTCCTCGGCCTCATCGGAGCCCTCGGCGCCCAACGACTCGCCGACGAGGGCCTGTTGCTCGCCGCGTTCCGACGCTTCCTCGGCGAGGCCGCCTCCGGAAGCGACCCGCTGCGCACCCCACTGCCCGCCCTGCTCCTCGACTCACCCGTCCTGCGCTGCAAGGCCAACCTGCTGACCCGGCTGCGCGGTCTCGACGAGCTCGTGGGCCCCGTCGACACCCAGTCCGTCTACGTCACCATCGCCAACCCCCTGCATTCCTGAGGAACATGCCCGACCCTTTCTGAGAGGAGCGACGCCGTGCCTCCCACCGACGCGAGCACCGACGCCGGAACGGAATCCGCGACCGATCGCGCCACCGGCTCCGCCATCGAGTCGGTCACCGCCGACCGGGCCGACGGCCAAGACACCCTGGACCTGCGCCTCCCGGACGAGCTCATCGCGCTGCTCGCCGCGAGCGGTGAGGACGGCGCGCACGCCGGACGCATCGGTACCGATACGCGGACGGCGGACCGCCCCCGGACGCGCCCGGCCGCGTCGCCGGTCGACGACCTGCTCGACGGCGTCGGTGACTGGGGCCCCGCGACCACCGACGCCGGGGTCTTTCAACTCGTTCCTGTACGCATCGAACGCGATCTCCCTCTGATCAGCCGATGGATGAACGACCCCGCTGTGGCGGCGTTCTGGGAGCTGGCCGGCTCCGATGCCGTCACGGAGGCCCATCTGCGCCGCCAACTGGACGGCGACGGACGCAGCGTCCCCTGTCTCGGCGTCCTGGAGGGCACGCCGATGAGCTACTGGGAGGTCTATCGCGCGGACCTCGACGCCTTGGCCCGTCACTATCCGGCCCGCCCGCACGACACCGGGGTTCACCTCCTCATCGGCGGTGTCGCCGACCGCGGCCGAGGGCTCGGCACGACCCTGCTGAAGGCCGTCGCCGATCTTGTGCTCGACCATCGCGCCGCGTGTGCACGCGTCATCGCGGAACCCGACCTGCGCAACACCCCCTCCGTCTCCGCGTTTCTGAGCGCCGGCTTCCGCTTCGCCGCCGAAGTGGATCTCCCCGACAAGCGAGCGGCGCTCATGGTCCGTGACCGGGCCCTGCGCGCAGTGCTATGACCCGTTCACTCTTAGTACACCGCCCGACCTGATCCGGTTCCCTCCTCGAGGAGTCCCCGTGCCGAATCCGTCCTTCCCCCCGACGCCCCTTCCTCCGACGACCGTCCCTCCGGCGCCCGTCACCCCGACGTCCCGCGAGCCGTCCGCCCTCTACGACCCACCCGAGCTGACCCCGGACAGGTGGGTGCGGGGCGGCCGCCGCCTGCTGGCCAAAATGATCGGCGAGTTCGCGTACGAGGAGATCATCGAGCCCGTCACCGCCGGCCCGGGCCCAGGCCCGGACTCTGACGCCCACGCCGGCGACGCGGACAGCTACAGCCTCCGCCTGGACGGACCACCGGCCGAGGACGAGGCCGACGACGAGACCGAGGACGAGGGCCACGGCCGACCACCGACCCTCCTTCTCAACTTCCGTGCCCGCCGTGGCTCGTACGGCAGTTGGCACGTCGATCCGGCCAGCGTGACCCTGACCGAAGGCGACGGACCGCCGCGTCCCTTCGGCGACCCCCTCCGCTTTCTCGTCGAGTCCCGCCGGACCCTCGGGATCGACGGCGCGACGCTCGGCCACCTCATCCGCGAGCTGACTGTCACACTCGCCGCCGACGCCCGGCTCGACCGGACGGCGCTCACCGCGGCCCAGCTCGCCGAACTCGGCTACGCGGAACTCGAAGGGCATCAGACCGGCCACCCCTGGCTCGTCCTCAACAAGGGCCGCATCGGCTTCTCCGCGAGTGACGCCGCCCGCTGGTCGCCCGAGGCCCGCCACGCCGGGCCGCTTCCCTGGATCGCGGTCCACACCGACCTCGCCGCGTACCGAGGCGTCGCCGGTTTGGACACGGCGGAGCGGCTCTACGACCGTGAACTCGCCCCGGCGACAAGGGAGTCCTTCGCGAACATACTCAGGGTGCGCGGCCTCGACCCGCAGAAGTACCTCTACCTGCCGGTGCATCCATGGCAGTGGGACGATGTCGTGCTGCCGCTCTTCGCCCCTTCGGTCGCCGCGGGCGCGATCGTGCCCCTCCCCACCGACGGCGACGTGCGGCTGCCCCAGCAGTCCATCCGTACGTTCCTGAACACGTCCCGCCCCGACCGCCACACCGTCAAGCTCCCGCTGTCGGTGCTCAACACCCTGGTGTGGCGGGGCCTGCCCACCGGGCGCACCCTCGCCGCCCCCGCGGTCACCGCCTGGATGCACGCCCTGCGCGACGCCGACCCCTTCCTGCGGGACGAATGCCGGGTGATCCTGCTCGGCGAGGTCGCGTCCGTGACGGTCGAACACCCTCTGTACGACGGTCTTTCCGAAGTTCCGTACCAGTACAAGGAACTCCTGGGCGCCATTTGGCGCGAACCGATCACCCGGTATCTCGCTCCCGGTGAGCGCGCCCGAACGCTCGCCTCGCTGCTGCACACCGACCCGCACGGCAGAGCCTTCGTCGCGGAGCTGGTCGCCCGGTCGGGGCTGCCCCCCGATGTCTGGCTCCGGCACCTCTTCGCCGCGCTGCTGCCGCCGCTCCTGCATTTCCTCTACCGGTACGGCACCGTGTTCTCCCCTCACGGGGAGAACACCATCGTCGTCTTCGACGACAAGGACGTACCGGTCCGGCTCGCAGTGAAGGACTTCGTCGACGACGTCAACGTCAGTGCCACGCCCCTGCCGGAGCACGCGTCCATGCCGGACGACGTCCGCGACGTCCTGCTCGCCGAGCCTCCTGGCTTCCTCACCCAGTTCATCCACTCCGGTCTCTTCGTGGGCGTCTTCCGCTACCTCGCGCCGCTGTGCCGGGACCAGCTGGGGATCTCGGAGGCCGCCTTCTGGTCCGCGGCCCGGGCGGAGATCCTGCGCCACCAGGCACGCGCTCCGGAGCTCAAGGAGCGGTATGAGATGTTCGACTTGCTCACCCCACGCATCGAGCGGCTGTGCCTCAACCGGAACCGGCTCCACCTCGACGGGTACCGGGACCGTCCGCAGCGCCCGCACGCCGCCGTGCACGGCACCGTGCCCAACCCTCTCCGTCAGCCGTGATCGTGATGTTGTCAGTGGGGCCCCGTAGGCTGGACGCGCTATGACGAAGCCCTCCCTCCCCGAGCTCCTGCACGCCGCCGTCACCGCTGTCGGCGGCACGGAGCGGCCTGGCCAGGTCACCATGGCCGAGACCGTCGCCGAGGCGATCGACGACGGTTCCCACCTGCTGGTCCAGGCCGGCACCGGCACGGGCAAGTCCCTCGGCTATCTCGTGCCCGCGCTCGCGCACGGGGAGCGGGTGGTGGTCGCGACGGCCACCCTGGCGCTGCAGCGCCAGCTCGTGGAGCGGGATCTGCCGCGGACGGTGGACGCGCTGCATCCGCTGCTGCGCCGTCGGCCCCAGTTCGCGATGCTGAAGGGCCGTTCCAACTATCTGTGCCTGCACCGCCTCCATGAAGGCGTACCGCAGGAAGAGGAAGACGGTCTCTTCGACCAGTTCGAGGCAGCGGCCCCCACCAGCAAGCTGGGCCAGGACCTGCTGCGGATGCGCGACTGGGCGGACGAGACGGAGACGGGCGACCGGGACGACCTCACTCCCGGTGTCTCCGACCGGGCCTGGTCCCAGGTGTCCGTCTCCTCCAGGGAGTGCCTCGGAGCGACGAAGTGTGCCTACGGAGCGGAGTGCTTCGCCGAGGCGGCACGTGAGCGGGCCAAGCTCTCCGAGGTCGTCGTCACTAACCACGCCCTGCTGGCGATCGACGCCATCGAGGGCGCCCCCGTCCTTCCCCAGCACGAAGTGCTGATCGTGGACGAGGCGCATGAACTCGTCTCGCGTGTCACCGGCGTGGCCACCGGAGAGCTCACTCCGGGCCAGGTCAACCGCGCGGTGCGCCGGTCGGCCAAGCTCGTCAACGAGAAGGCCGCCGACCAGCTCCAGACCGCCTCCGAAGGCTTTGAGCGGCTGATGGAGCTTGCCCTGCCCGGTCGCCTCGAGGAGATCCCCGAGGACCTCGGGTACGCACTGATGGCCCTGCGGGACGCTGCCCGCACGGTCATCTCGGCGCTCGGCTCCACCCGGGACAAGTCCGTCCAGGACGAGGACGCCGTGCGCAAGCAGGCCCTCGCCGCCGTCGAGTCGATCCATGACGTGGCGGAGCGCATCACGAACGGTTCCGAGTACGACGTCGTCTGGTACGAACGTCATGAGCGGTTCGGGGCCTCGCTCCGAGTAGCGCCCATGTCCGTCTCGGGCCTCCTGAGGGAGAAGCTCTTCAGCGACCGTTCCGTGGTCCTCACCTCCGCCACCCTCAAGCTCGGCGGCGATTTCAACGGAGTGGGAGCGTCACTGGGCCTGGCCCCCGAGGGCACTCAGTCCGAGGATGCCCCGGCCTGGAAGGGCCTCGACGTCGGCTCGCCCTTCGACTACCGCAAGCAGGGGATCCTGTACGTCGCCCAGCACCTGGCCCGTCCGGGCCGTGAGGGCACGCGCAGCGACATGATCGACGAACTGGCCGAGCTGATCGAGGCGGCGGGCGGTCGCACGCTCGGTCTGTTCTCCTCCATGCGTGCGGCGCAGAACGCCGCCGAGGAGCTGCGGGGCCGCCTCGACATGCCCATCCTGCTGCAGGGCGAGGAGACGCTGGGCGAGCTGATCAAGAACTTCGCGGCGGACACGAAGACCTGCCTCTTCGGCACGCTGTCACTGTGGCAGGGCGTCGATGTGCCGGGCGCCAGCTGCCAGCTGGTAGTCATGGACAAGATCCCGTTCCCCCGTCCCGACGACCCGCTGATGAGCGCCCGCCAGAAGGCGGTGGACGACGGCGGAGGCAATGGCTTCATGGCGGTCGCCGCGACGCACGCGGCACTGCTCATGGCGCAGGGCGCGGGACGGTTGGTGCGTGCCTCCGGGGACCGCGGCGTGGTCGCCGTCCTGGACCCCCGCCTGGCCACCGCGCGCTACGGCAGCTATCTGCGGGCCTCGCTGCCCGACTTCTGGTACACGACGGACCGCAATCAGGCCCGCCGCTCGCTCGCCGCGATCGACGCGGCGGCCCAGGCGAAGGCTGACGCCTCCGGAGACTCCGAAGAGGCCTAGTTCGCACACCTCCCGCAGACGCAGCAGGGCCCCGGAACCGGCGCAGTTGGTTCCGGGGCCCGGTCAGGGGCACAGGCTCACACCCGTCGCAGCACCGCCACCACCTTGCCGAGGATCGTGGCCTCGTCACCGGGGATCGGCTGGTACGCGGAGTTGTGAGGCAGCAGCCACACATGCCCGTCCTCGCGCTTGAAGCGCTTGACCGTCGCCTCGCCGTCGAGCATGGCGGCGACGATGTCCCCGTTCTCCGCGACCGGCTGGCGGCGGACCGTGACCCAGTCGCCGTCACAGATCGCGGCCTCGATCATCGAGTCGCCGACGACCTTGAGGACGAAGAGCTCGCCGTCTCCGACGAGCTGCCGGGGGAGCGGGAAGACGTCCTCGACCGACTCCTCGGCGAGGATTGGGCCGCCTGCCGCGATGCGGCCGACGAGCGGGACGTACGAGGCGGCGGGCTTGCCTGCCGTGTCGGTGGGCTGGCTGCTCGGCTGGTCCGAGCCCCGCACCTCGTACGCGCGCGGACGGTGCGGATCGCGGCGCAGGAAGCCCTTGCGCTCCAGGGCCATCAGCTGATGGGCGACCGACGAGGTGCTGGAGAGGCCGACCGCCTGCCCGATCTCCCGCATCGACGGGGGGTAGCCACGCCGTTGCACGGAGTCCCTGATGACCTCGATGACACGGCGCTGCCGGTCGGTGAGTCCCGAGCTGTCGGCGCGGATTCCTGGAGGTCGGCCCGGCAGGGAGCGTGTGGGCTTGGGCCCCTCCTGGTTCGTGGCTGCGTCATTCATGGCATGCACCGGCTCGAGTCGGCTCTGTGAGCGGTCCTGGGCAGTGATGGTGGCACTGTCTGCGGTGGTGGTCACGTCGGTCGGCCCCTCTCGAGATGTTCTCCCTAGTTAGCCAACGGTAGTTGCTTTCGAAAGGTTGCGCCAAACACACGTTCGAGTGAAAAATCGCAGATTGCCTGCGGTGATCATGTGTCTGGGTGTATGGCTAACGTTCGGACCGAATGGCATTTCGGTTCATTACGGTACGCTTCACCGCCGGGGTCGTGACTCCCTCGGTGGGGTTCCCATACTGCCACTCGGCGCCCGGTCAATCCGGCACCGACCCCCTCTTCGTGCGGCGCGCGCGGCGCGCCCATCTGCCGTTGAGCGGTCGTGCGTGCGCGACACGCGATGGTGCCGAATTTGCAGCCAAACCCCAGATCTAGTGGTTGGATTGCCACCGCAGCCCAGAAGTTGTGGTCCCTGGTCCTTCCGGAGCTCGGGCATCGCCTATGCTTGGGGCTGCTTCGAGGGCCTCATGGGCCCGTTGAGGCCTATAAGTCGTGCCGTGAAGGAGGGTTGGGAGTTCCATGCACTGCCCCTTCTGCAGGCACCCCGACAGCCGCGTAGTCGACAGTCGCACCACGGATGACGGCACGTCGATCCGCAGGCGCCGTCAGTGTCCCGACTGCTCCCGTCGTTTCACGACCGTGGAGACGTGCTCGCTGATGGTGGTCAAGCGCAGCGGCGTGACCGAACCCTTCAGCCGTACGAAGGTCATCAACGGCGTACGCAAGGCGTGCCAGGGGCGGCCGGTGACCGAGGACGCCCTCGCGCAGCTCGGCCAGCGGGTCGAAGAGGCGGTGCGCGCCACCGGCAGCGCCGAACTGACCACCCATGACGTGGGTCTGGCCATACTCGGTCCGCTGCAGGAGCTGGACCTCGTGGCCTACCTGCGCTTTGCCTCCGTGTATCGAGCTTTCGATTCGCTGGAGGACTTCGAGGCTGCCATCGGGGAGCTGAGGGACCAGCGGCTCGACGTTGAGCCGCAGGACGCCGGCGGGGAGCGTGGCGTGAACTGCGGGCCCGGAGGGACTGTCGAAGTCCCCATGCCCGCCACCGCCGCGGACTGACCGGGCCGCCGGCCGGCGCCGGCGAGACCAGACCTGCTGCGGGTGACCTTTGCGGGATCCGCAGCACAAGACACACACCGTGCCACGGGAAGAACGTGGCACTTCAGGGCGTTTTAGCCTGTTACAGGGAGGCGGCATGACCGAGACGACGAGCGGCCCGGCACGAGGTTCCCGAGCCAAGGGATCCAAGGCCAGCAAGGGTCTGCGTATCGAGCGCATCCATACGACGCCCGGCGTGCATCCGTACGACGAGGTGGTCTGGGAACGCCGAGACGTCGTCATGACCAACTGGCGCGACGGCTCGGTCAACTTCGAGCAGCGTGGCGTCGAGTTCCCCGACTTCTGGTCGGTGAACGCGGTCAACATCGTCACCAGCAAGTACTTCCGCGGGGCCGTTGGCACCCCGCAGCGCGAGACCGGCCTCAAGCAGCTGATCGACCGCATCGTGAAGACGTACCGCAAGGCCGGCGAGGACTACAACTACTTCGCATCGCCCGCGGATGCCGAGATCTTCGAGCACGAGCTGGCGTACGCCCTCCTGCACCAGATCTTCAGCTTCAACTCGCCGGTCTGGTTCAACGTCGGTACGCCCCAGCCGCAGCAGGTCTCCGCCTGCTTCATCCTGGCCGTCGACGACTCCATGGAGTCGATTCTCGACTGGTACAAGGAAGAGGGCATGATCTTCAAGGGCGGCTCCGGCGCCGGCCTGAACCTCTCCCGCATCCGCTCCTCCAAGGAGCTCCTGTCCTCGGGCGGCAACGCATCGGGTCCGGTCTCCTTCATGCGCGGTGCCGACGCCTCCGCAGGAACGATCAAGTCGGGCGGCGCCACGCGTCGCGCGGCCAAGATGGTCATCCTCGACGTCGACCACCCCGACATCGAGGGCTTCATCGAGACCAAGGTGAAGGAGGAGGAGAAGATCCGCGCCCTGCGTGACGCGGGCTTCGACATGGACCTGGGCGGCGACGACATCACGTCCGTCCAGTACCAGAACGCCAACAACTCGGTCCGCGTGAACGACACGTTCATGAAGGCAGTCGAGGAGGGCGGCAAGTTCGGCCTCACGTCCCGCATGACGGGCGACGTCATCGAGGAGGTCGACGCCAAGTCGCTCTTCCGCAAGATGGCCGAGGCCGCCTGGGCCTGCGCCGACCCCGGCATCCAGTACGACGACACCATCAACGCCTGGCACACCTGCCCGGAGTCCGGCCGGATCAACGGCTCGAACCCGTGCAGCGAGTACATGCACCTGGACAACACGTCCTGCAACCTCGCCTCGCTGAACCTGATGAAGTTCCTGAAGGACGACGGCAAGGGCACCCAGTCCTTCGACGCCGAGCGCTTCTCCAAGGTCGTCGAGCTGGTCATCACCGCGATGGACATCTCGATCTGCTTCGCGGACTTCCCGACGCAGAAGATCGGCGAGAACACCCGCGCCTTCCGTCAGCTGGGTATCGGCTACGCCAACCTCGGCGCCCTGCTGATGGCCACCGGTCACGCGTACGACTCGGACGGCGGCCGTTCCCTGGCCGGCGCCATCACGTCGCTGATGACGGGTACGTCCTACAAGCGCTCCGCCGAGCTGGCCGCGGTCGTCGGCCCGTACGACGGCTACGCCAAGAACGCCACGCCGCACAAGCGCGTCATGAAGCAGCACGCCGACGCCAACGGCACGGCGCCCCGTGTGGACGACCTGGACACGCCGATCTGGGCCGCCGCCACGGAGGCCTGGCAGGACGTGATCCGCCTCGGTGAGAAGAACGGTTTCCGTAACTCCCAGGCGTCCGTCATCGCCCCGACCGGCACCATCGGTCTCGCGATGTCCTGCGACACCACCGGCCTGGAGCCCGACCTCGCCCTGGTCAAGTTCAAGAAGCTCGTCGGCGGCGGCTCGATGCAGATCGTCAACGGCACCGTGCCGCAGGCCCTGCGTCGCCTGGGCTACCAGGAGGAGCAGATCGAGGCGATCGTCGCCCACATCGCCGACCACGGCAATGTGATCGACGCCCCCGGTCTGAAGACCGAGCACTACGAGGTCTTCGACTGCGCCATGGGTGAGCGCTCCATCTCCGCGATGGGCCACGTCCGGATGATGGCGGCCATCCAGCCGTGGATCTCCGGTGCGCTCTCCAAGACGGTCAACCTGCCCGAGACCGCCACGGTCGAGGACGTCGAAGAGGTCTACTTCGAGGCCTGGAAGCTGGGCGTCAAGGCGCTCGCGATCTACCGCGACAACTGCAAGGTCGGCCAGCCCCTCTCCGCCAAGAAGAAGGAGGAGGAGAAGGCCGAGATCACCGAGAAGACCGAGGACACGATCCGTGCCGCGGTCGAGAAGGTGGTCGAGTACCGCCCCGTCCGCAAGCGCCTTCCCAAGGGCCGCCCGGGGATCACCACCTCCTTCACCGTGGGTGGCGCCGAGGGCTACATGACCGCCAACTCCTACCCGGACGACGGTCTCGGCGAGGTCTTCCTGAAGATGTCCAAGCAGGGCTCGACCCTCGCGGGCATGATGGACGCCTTCTCGATCGCCGTCTCGGTCGGTCTGCAGTACGGCGTCCCGCTGGAGACGTACGTCTCGAAGTTCACGAACATGCGCTTCGAGCCGGCCGGCATGACGGACGACCCGGACGTGCGGATGGCGCAGTCGATCGTCGACTACATCTTCCGCCGCCTGGCGCTGGACTTCCTGCCCTTCGAGACCCGGTCCGCGCTCGGCATCCACTCGGCCGAGGAGCGTCAGCGTCACCTGGAGACCGGTTCGTACGAGCCGTCTCTCGAGGAGTCCGAGGTCGACGTCGAGGGACTGGCCCAGTCCGCGCCGCGGCAGACCGAGTCCCTGAAGCCGGTCGCCGCGCCGAAGGCCGAGGCCGAGAAGCCCGCTCCGCAGCAGGCGCACACCAGCGCCGAGCTCGTGGAGATGCAGCTGGGCATCCAGGCCGACGCACCGCTGTGCTTCTCCTGCGGGACGAAGATGCAGCGCGCAGGATCCTGCTACATCTGCGAGGGCTGCGGCTCGACCAGCGGTTGCAGCTGATCCGCTGAGCTAGCCCGGTGAGGGGGCAGGCGGGGCCCACGGGCTCCGCCTGCCCCCTCACCGCGTTCTCAGGACTCGCTGCCCATCAGCGCGGCGAACGACGTCGGGTCCGCGTCGTACCCCCGGATGATCTCGCGGAACGACCAGGCGCCCGACTCGTCCCTGGTGAACTCGGCGATCGTCGAAGCCGTGCACCCGGAGACTCCGGCGAGGTCGCTCTGCGCGAGGTCCGTGTACCCCTCGCGGATGCGCACCGCGGTGTTCGTGATGTCGCCGAACACCTTCTGGTCCTCCTGCTGCTGTATGGCCACGCCCACCACCACGCGCGCGTAGGTGGGAGCCAGCCGGTCGAGCTCCAGGGTCATCACCTCGTCGAAACCGAAGCCCTGACCCGTCCTGCTGTCCCTGTTGAGCGTGATCGTCCCGTCGGGGGAGCGGCTGTCGAAGTGCACCAGGTACACGGGACGGCCGTACGGAGCGTCCGCGGAGTAGGTGGCGGCGATGATGTCGAGATCGTGCGGTGGCGCGCCGACCGGGCTCGGATCCCACTTGAGCCCCACTTCGACCTTCTGGATGCCCTTGCTGACACTGCTCACCAGACTTCCCCCTCCTCGTAGTCCTGGCTGATGCTGATGCACGAGGCATGTCCAACAGACACGCTACGACGTATCACTGACATCGCCGAACTTCCTGTGTGGATCATTGTCTTCATGACATGGAACTGGGAAGAACTCGATATCACCGCCTACTTGGCCAGAATCGGCTACGAGGGAGAGGCGAAGCCCAACCTTGAAACGCTGCGTGCCCTGCATCGCGCGCATGTGGCGGCGATCCCCTTCGAGAACCTTGAGGTGATGCTCGGCAGGCCCGTTCCGCTGGACATCGCGGCTCTGCAGGACAAGATGGTGCGGCAGCGCAGGGGCGGCTACTGCTACGAGCAGAACCTGCTGTTCGCGGCGGTCCTCGAGCGTATCGGCTTCACTGTCACGGGACTTGGGGCCCGGGTCAGGGCGGGTGCCTCCTCCAGGCGGGCGGTCACGCACATGCTCCTGAAGGTCGAGGCCGACGGCCGGGACTGGCACTGTGACGTCGGGTACGGCGCCGAGGGGCTGCTCGAACCGATCCTTCTTGAGGCCGGCGTGGTCGTGCGACAAGGAGCGTGGCGGTACGGGATCGTCCAAGAGGCGGGCGGGGCACGGGTGTTGCGGACCGAGCACGCGGACGGCTGGTTCGACCTCTACGAATACACGCTGGACGAGCGCATTACCGCTGACTACGTAGTCATGAACCACTACACGTCGACCCACCCCAGGTCGTCGTTCATCCGGCGCCCTGTGCTCCAGAAGGCCGCTCCGGACCTGCGTCGCACGCTGGTGGGCCATCGGCTCACCGTGACGCGACCCGACGGCACGTCGGACGAACGCGACGTGTCCGTCGATGAGTTGAGCGACGTACTCGTTCGCGAGTTCGGCATTGAACTGTCCGACGACGATTCCGCCGAGCTGATCCGGGTGCACTACGCCGGAGCGTGACCCGGGCCACGCTCCGCGCCGTACGATGGCGCGGTGCTGGTCAAGTGGATTTGCTGCACCGTGGTGGACCGACGGGGGTTCGAGCGGGGACAGCGAAAGTGGGCGGGGCTTCTGGGGGAGCCGGGGTTCCGGGGACAGGGCGGGGGGTGGAGCCGGGGACGGCCGGGCGTGGCCCACATCTTCGCCTTCTGGGAGAGCCGGGCCTTCTACGACTCCTTCATGGCACGCTCCCACGACCGGCTCGCCACCGCACAGGCAGGCACCTTCAAGGACATCCAGGTCAAGCTCTTCGATCACCGCTTCGACGTGAAGACGGGGTTCGAGCCGCGCTTCACGGACGCGGACGTGGTGCGGGTAGCGCACTGCAGGGTCCGTGAGGCGCGGGTGGAGCACTTCGCGCTGATGCAGGAGAAGGTCTGGAACCCGGCGATGGCGGGCTCGCCCGGGATGCTGCGCGGGCTCTTCGGAGAGGCGCCCGGGCATGAGTTCCTCATCCTCTCCATGTGGCAGTCGGCCGCCGAGCACGGCAAGTACCGCAGGGAACGGGTGGAGCGTCTCTCCCTGCGCGCGCAGACCGACGCCGATGTAGCGGCGCTCGCGGGTGACATCGTGGAGCTCGAACCGTCGTGGACGGTGTGACGCCGCAGGCACGCGGTGGAGGCTCCCGGCAGGCCGCATACGCCCGGATGGAGCCCGCCCGGCCGACCGGTTGAGCCGGCCGGGGAGGGCCGATCTAGGGTTTCCGTATGGCACGCCCGCGGCGCATCTTCCTTGTCCGGCACGGCGAGTCGGCGGGAAACGCCGACGACACCGTGTACGAGCGCGAGCCCGACCACGCCCTCGCGCTCACCGAGAAGGGGTGGCACCAGGCGGCGGAGACCGGCGAACAGCTGCGCGAAGCGGTCGGCCGCGAGCGGGTGAGCGTGTACGTCTCGCCGTACCGCCGCACCCATGAGACCTTCCGTGCGCTGCGCCTGGACCCCGAACTGGTGCGCGTGCGCGAGGAGCCGAGGCTCCGGGAGCAGGACTGGGGGAACTGGCAGGACCGGGACGACGTCCGGCTCCAGAAGGCGTACCGCGACGCGTACGGCCACTTCTTCTACCGCTTCGCGCAGGGCGAGTCGGGGGCCGATGTGTACGACCGGGTGGGCGCGTTCCTGGAGAGCCTCTACCGGAGCTTCGAGGCCCCGGACCACCCGCCGAACGTCCTGCTCGTCACGCACGGCCTGACCATGCGGCTGTTCTGCATGCGCTGGTTCCACTGGTCGGTGGCGGAATTCGAGTCACTGTCCAACCCCGGGAACGGCGAGATGCGGACGCTCCTCCTGGGCGAGGACGGCAAGTACACCCTGAACCAGCCATTCGAACGCTGGCGCGAGCCTGAGCCCTACGGCGTCACCGGTTAGAGTGGCAGGGCGATGACCGCTGACTCCTCTCCCGACCGGCGCCTGGCCCGCGCTCTGGCCAGCCTGCGTGGACTGGCGGTGGGGGACGCGCTGGGCTCTCAGTTCTTCGTGCCCGCGAACTACCCGCTGCTCAAGCGCCGGGAAGCGCCCGCCAGCCCCTGGCAGTGGACCGACGACACCGAGATGGCCTGTTCCGTTCTCGCCATCCTCGTGGAGCACGACCGCATCGATCAGGACGCGCTTGCCCTGTCGTTCGCCGAGCACCACGATTTCGACCGCGGCTACGGCCCTGCCGTGAACCGGCTGCTGAGGCAGGTCCGTGAGGGCGGGGACTGGCGCGAGCTGGCCTCCGCGCTGTTCAAGGGGCAGGGCTCCTGGGGGAACGGCGCGGCCATGCGGATCGCGCCCCTCGGTGCCTGGTACGCCGACGATCCGGAGCAGGCGACGCACCAGGCGGAGATCTCCGCCTACCCCACGCATCAGCACCGCGAGGCTGTCGTGGGAGCCATGGCGGTGGCCGCCGCCGCGGCACTGATGGCCCATCCGGCGGGGCCGCCCGCGCCGAAGGCGCTGCTCGACGGCGTCATCGACCTGGTGCCGCGCAGCGCCGTGGGCGCGGGGCTGCGCCGGGCGAGGGACATGCTCGACTACGGGGACGCGGCCACGGTCGCCGCGGTCCTCGGCTGTGGCCGCCGTACGACCGCCCACGACACGGTGCCGTTCGCCCTGTGGTCGGCGGCTCGTGGGCTCGGCCGCTATGAGGAGGCCTTCTGGGCCACCGCCCAGGTGGGCGGCGACATGGATACGACGTGCGCCATCGTGGGCGGAGTCATCGCTTCCGGAGAGGGCGGGTCGCCGCCCGAGGAGTGGCTGGAGCGTACCGAGGTACTGCCCGGCTGGATGCCTGTCGGGGCGGGCTGACTTCAGGGCTTTCGATGGCTTTGTCGTACGTAGATTTGCGGGCCCTGCCATACGTAGGCGGGCTCTACGTAGAGGTGGCTTTCGGGGCGAGTGTCACGGTCGGGCCACAGCGTGACCGGCCCGGCGGCGATGATCGGCCGCGCCGCTACGCTGAAGGCAGGCCGCAAGTTGATCTTGGCTTGTATGTCCTCAACGAGATGCCGGTCGCCGGCAGCCCCGCCACGTAGGTGTGCCGTCTGCTGCGCGCGCGGACCGGCCGGGAGGGGGTCCCGTGTCCGATGCACCGTCACCGTCCATGCCTGAATCCTCAGGTACGGAACATCAAGAGGGAGATCCCCAGGGAGATCCGCGCAGAGACTCGCCAGGTGGTGCCACCGCCATCGATGACCTGGCCGACCTGAGGCGTTTCGATACGCCACAGGATGATCCGTCCGACAGCGAAGAGGGCGCTGCGAGAGGCGAGGGGCGTGAACGGGACGACGTCCCCGAAGATGCCGTGCCCCCGCCGAGGGCCGCGGACGCGGGTGGCAGCGGGCATCCGCAGGGCCCGCAGCGCTCCCGAACCCCGCAGCCGCACGCCGACTGGGCCTACCCGGTGGCCCGGCGCGAGCCTCTGCTCGCCGATCTGCGCTCCGAATCGCCCGCCCCGGTCCGCACGGCCACGCTCTGCGCGGCGCTGGCCACCGGCCTCCTGAGCATGCTGCTCCTGGGGGACGGCCTCGCGCTCAATCTGCTGATCATCGCCGTCCCGGCCGCGCTCGGCGCGTACTTCGCGGCTCGGCGAGCCGGTCGCAGCCCGCGCCCCTGGACGCTGACGTGGGCGATCGGCGGGCTCGCGCTGCTGATCGTGCCCGCGCTGCGGGATGCGGGCTGGCCCTCGTTCCTCGCGATCGTCTCCGCCGTGGCCCTCGGCTCGCTCGCCCTGCACGGCTGCCGCACCTGGCCCGGCGTACTGCTCGCCCCGCTCGGCATCTTCGACGGCGTCCTGACCGGCGTGCGCTGGGGCTGGCGCGGTCTACGGGAGCGCTCGGGGGGTTCCCGGAGCGGACCCGTACTGCGCGCGATCGCGGTGACCGCCGTACTGCTGCTCGTTTTCGGCGCCCTGTTCGCCGGGGCCGACGCGGCCTTTGCGGGGCTCCTGGGCGACCTGATTCCCGACGCGTCCCTCTCCGGAGGGCCGTGGCGCGTGCTGCTGCTCGTCCTCGGTGTCGTCGGGGCGCTCGCGGTGGCGCACACAGCCGCCGCGCCGGTGCGCTGGGACCGGCTCGTCGTGGGCCCCGGCCGGGCGCGGAGCCGCGTCGAGTGGGCGCTCCCGCTGATCGTGCTCAACCTGCTGTTCGCGGTGTTCAACGTGGTGCAGCTGGCCGTGCTCTTCGGTGGCTACGACGCCGTACTGGAGAAGACCGATCTCTCCTACGCGCAGTACGCGCGCCAGGGCTTCTGGCAGCTTCTGATCGCCACGCTGCTCACCCTGGCCGTCATCGTCGTCGCCCTGCGCTGGGCGCCGCGCGACGGGGCCGGTGACCGAAGCCTCGTACGGGCGGTCCTCGGCACGCTCTGCGCCCTCACGCTCGTCGTGGTGGCGTCGGCGGTGCGGCGGATGGACATGTACGTGGACGCGTACGGCCTGACCAGGCTGCGGGTCTCGGTCGTGGGCATGGAGCTCTGGCTCGGTCTTGTGATCGTGCTCATCATGGCAGCCGGAGTGTGGGGCACGCGTTGGCTGCCGCGGGCCGTCGCCACGAGCGCCGCGGCCGGTGTGCTGGCTTTCGGGCTGCTTTCGCCCGATGGGCTCATCGCCGAGCGCAACGTCCAGCGCTACCAGGAGACCGGGAAGTTCGACCTGGAGTACGCGCGCGGGCTGTCCGCCGACGCCGCTCCCGCCGTCGACGAGCTTCCGGAGCCGATGCGTTCCTGTGCCCTGGAGGGCATCGCGGACGGCCTTGGGGCCGAGCGCGCTCCTTGGTACGCCACCAGCCTGGGGGAGTCGCGGGCCCGGCAGATCCTCGAGGACGGGCCTGTGAAGGCCGATGGGCGGGCCTGCGAGCAGGCCGGGCAGGAAACCTCGTACCGCTGACGTGCGGGACGTCTGTGCCGTCCGTGAGGGGCGCGGCGGTCGTTCACGGGCTGATGCCGGGCCGCCCCCTCGCGGCCCGGCATCCGTTGCCCGTCAACCGCCCGCCGGACCCGCGGCCTCGGCCGTACCGGACAGTGCCTCCAGGTCGCTCTTGCGTACGCGGATCACCAGCACGGCGGTGATCAGGGCGAGCACGGCCATGGCGACCGCCGGAATGAAGGCCGTCGAGATCCCCTGGGACAGCACTTCGTGTCCCCAAGGCGCCGGCAGCTCACCGGTCTTGGCGAATTCGGCCTTCTGCGCCGGCGACGCGTTCGCCATGAAGTCCGCCGCCTGCTCCTTGCCCTCGTCCCGGCTCGCCGTGCCGAACACCGTGGTCAGGATGGAGAGGCCGAGCGCACCGCCCACCTGCTGCGTGGCGTTGAGCAGCCCCGAAGCCGCACCCGCCTCGTGTTGGGCGACTCCGGAGACAGCGGTCAGTGTCAGGGTCACGAAGTTCAGACCCATGCCGAAGCCGAACAGCATCATCGGGCCGAGGACCCCGCCCACGTACGAACTGTCCGGGGTGATGAAGGTCTGCCAGCCGAGCCCGAGGGCGACGATGGCAGAGCCGACCACCATGAACGGCTTCGGGCCGAGAACCGGAAGCAGCCACTGGGAAAGGCCCGCGCCCACCACGATCGCGACCGTGACCGGCAGGAAGGCCAGACCCGCCTGGATCGGCGTGTAGTCCAGGACGTTCTGGACGAAGAGCACGATGAAGAAGAACATGCCGAACATCGCCGCCGCCAGGCTCAGCATGATCACGTAGGTGCCCGTGCGGTTTCGCTCGGAGAACATCTTCAGCGGCGTGATCGGTTCCTTGGCCCGGCTCTCGACGAACACGAAGGCCAGCAGCATCACGACCGCCGTACCGAACGACGCGATGGTGCCGCTGTCCTTCCAGCCCTCCTCGGAAGCCCGGATGAATCCGTAGACCAGAGCGGCCATGCCGAGGGTCGACGTGGCCGCGCCCGCGAAGTCGAAACGGCCCGGGTGGCGCTCGGACTCGTTGATGTAGAGCGGGGTCAGGACGGCGATCAGGACACCGATGGGTACGTTCACGAACAGCACCCAGCGCCAGTCGAGCCACTCCGTGAGCATGCCGCCCGCCAGCATGCCGACGGCGCCACCACCCGACGAGACGGCGGCGAACACACCGAATGCCCGGTTCCGCTCAGGGCCTTCGGGGAACATCGTGGTGACCAGGGCCAGCGAGGTGGGCGACGCGATGGCGCCACCGACGCCCTGCAGGGCGCGCGCGACCAGCAACTGCCAGGGTTCCTGGGCGAATCCACCCACGAGTGAGGCGAGGGTGAAGATCAGGATGCCGGCCGTGAAGACCCTGCGCCGGCCGAGGATGTCACCGGCGCGGCCGCCGAGCAGCAGCATGCCGCCGAAGGTGAGGGTGTATGCGCTGACGACCCAAGTGAGGTCCGTTGTCGAGAACTTGAGCGCACCTTGAATGTGCGGGAGCGCGATATTCACAATCGTCGCGTCGAGTACCACCATGAGTTGGCAGGCCGCGATGATGGTGAGGGCCATGCCGGGGCGGCCCCCACGCCGGGCGGCGCCGGCCGCCTGGCTCTTGTCTAACTGAGAGGTTGTCACTATGGGTCCCCCACAAGTGCGTTAGTGAACGATCCCGTTCACTGTCGCGTCAAACGGTAGTGACTCCCCATCAGCGAACGCAACCGTTCACTGACACTGCCTGGAACGTCCAACGGAGAGATGTTGATGGTTACTTCGCGCTGGAGGGCGGCTTCCGCTCAGCCGTCCTCCCAGCGCCGCCGGGGCCCCGTGCTCGAACGGGCGATCCTCGACGCCGCGCTGGAGCAGCTCAGTACGGTCGGCTGGAACGGCCTGACGATGGAGGGTGTGGCCGCCGGTGCGCACACCGGAAAGGCCGCGGTGTACCGCCGCTGGCCCTCCAAGGAAGACCTTGTCGTGGACGCCCTGCAGGCCGGTCTGCCGCATCTCCACTCGCCGCCGGACTGCGGGAGTGTTCGGGAGGATCTCCTGCAGCTGTGCAGGCAGATCCGCGAGGCGATGTTCTCGCGTCCCGGATTCGCGCTGCGCGCGGTGCTTCACGAGTGCGACTCCGCGTCGGCCGAACGCTTTCACGGCGTGATCGTCGAAGGCGTCATCGAGCCGAGCGCGGAACTGATCAAGCAGGTCATACGCCGTGGAGCCGAGCGCGGAGAGGTGCGTGCCGAGGTCGTGGACCCCTACGTGTGCGATGTCATCCCGGCGATGATGATGTACCGCTCCAAGGTGTGCGGGAGCGAATGGCGGGACGAGGAATTCGTCGAGCTGATCGACCGGGTCATGGTTCCGCTGCTGCGTCGGTAGGGCTGGGTGTCGTGGGCGGTGTCCGGCGGCGTAGGCTGATGACGCCATGCCGTACGAACCACCCACCCACACCGTCGAGCGCTCCCTTCGCGCCACGACCGGAGCGAAGATCGTTGCCGGAGTCGACGAAGTCGGGCGCGGCGCGTGGGCGGGCCCGGTCACCGTCTGCGCGGCGGTCACGGGACTGCGCAGGCCGCCCGAAGGTCTCACCGACTCCAAGCTGATCAGCCCCAAGCGGCGCACCACGCTCGCCGACGCGCTGGAGAACTGGGTCACCGCGTACGCCCTGGGGCACTCCTCGCCCGAGGAGATCGACGAACTGGGGATGACAGCCGCGCTGCGGCTCGCCGCCGTGCGCGCCCTGGAAGCGCTGCCGGTACGGCCGGACGCGGTCATCCTCGACGGGAAGCACGACTACCTCGGAGCTCCCTGGAGGGTTCGTACGGTGATCAAGGGCGACCAATCCTGTGTGGCCGTCGCCGCCGCGTCGGTGATCGCCAAGGTTCGGCGCGACAAAATGATGGCCGAACTGGGTATCGAACATGCAGACTTCGGTTTTGCGGCCAACGCCGGCTATCCGTCGCCGGTGCACAAGGCCGCGCTGGAGGAGCGGGGGCCCACCCCGTACCACCGGATGTCGTGGGCGTATCTTGATGCGCTGCCCCAGTGGCGGCACCTCAAGAAGGCCCGCAGCTGGGCGGAAGGAAACGTTCCGGAAATCGAGGGCCAGCTCGGCTTCGAATTCTGACGTCTCCGGCAGCTTCACTCGCACTCATGTGCCACCCGCCGACGCGACTCGCATCGGCGTTTGATAGACAACATCGCATGCCTCTCATTCCCGAGGAGCCTCAGATTCACGAGAGTGCCCAGGGTCCCCGCGTGACCCCGGCCAGTGGCCGCACCACGCCGACCCCCCGCCCCGTACCCGGCCCGCGTCCCGCGGCTCCGCCGCGTCCCGGCCGACCGGGTCCCGCCCGGCCGACGCCGCCGGCGCAGCGCACGCCGCGCGAGCCGGCCGTCAAGCCCGGGCCGTCCGCCCCGGCTGCTTCCGGACCGTCCGCCGCTGCCTCCGCCCCGGCGGGTGCCGCTGCTTCGGTTCCGCAGATCCAGCTCATCCCCGCTTCGGCCGAGGGGGCGCTCGACGCCGCCGAGGAAGCCGTCGACCTGCTGCTCGACTCGGGGCGCGCTCCGGGTGAGGTCCTGGTGATCACCACCGGCGACCCGCACCCGTGGGCCACCCACGAGCTGTCGTTCGGCGACGCCTCCTACTGGGCCCAGCACGACACGGGCGACGACGTCTTCTACGCCGACGCCGCCGCCCTGGGGCGTGCCGCGTCCCGTCCCGTGGTCGTCGTCGCCGTCAACGGCGGCAGCGAGGAGACCGCGGTCGGCGCGCTGCCGACGGCCCTCACCCGGGCCGGTGCCCTGCTGATCGTGTGCGGCGACCCGCAGCGGATCAACGCCATGCTGGGCGCGGGCGTCTGACGCCCGACCCCAATGGTCGGGCGCCCGCCGTCCGCGACGCGGCCGGATGAACCGGACGCCGTGTGCGTCGCGCCCCGCGCGATGCATGCGGCGATGCACGTCGGTCGGTCGTGTCGCGACCGGCCTGGTGACGGTTGTGCGGAGGGCGTCTCAGCGTGCTGCCACGCGGCGCAGTACGTCCGATGCCGCGCCGCCGGTGCGCGGGGGTGGCGGTTCGGTCTCGGGGAAGGCCTCGGGGCGTGACCCGGAACTCGGCCGTCGGCCGCCGCGGCCCTCGCCGAGCACCTGCCAGCCGTCACGGGTCAGGGTTATGTAGGCGCCGCAGCGCAGCCCGTGCAGCGTGCAGGCGTCCCGCAGCCCCCACATCCACGCACCGTCCTCCTGCGTCCAACGCGCTTCACCGTCACGGCAGTAGAGCAGGACGGCGGTGCGCACGGGGGTACGGCGTCGCAGGTCGTGCGGGATGACCCGACGCAACTGTGCGAGCAGGGCGTTACGGAACACCCAGCCGTCCGCCGCGCTCGCCCGCCGGGTGAACGAGGCGCTCGCCCGGAGCCGTTCCTCCGGATCGAGGACCGCGACGACAGCTGTCGTGGGCGTCGGACGGTGTCGGGCGTGCAGGCCGCTCACGACCTCACGCGGATTGCGCAGCAAGGGGATTCCCGCGGCTGACCACTCCGCGGGCTCGAGCATCCGGGCCAGTCGGTTGGCGGAATCGGCGGACATCTCAGCCGACGTCGAAGACTCCGACATCGATGCCGCAGCGGACGGAGCGAATCCGAAGGTCACGGTCCTCCCTTCGGCTACGCGCCCAGAGGGCGGGATCGGACTGGGAGAGCGCACCGCGGCACAGCCGTACCGGGGGCACGGGGAGCCGCGCGGGGAGCAATGCCAATTCTTCCCGCCGTACTGGCTTGCGGCAACGAGCAATTGGGCCTGGCGACCGGTATCTGGCGATGCGCCGTGTATATCCCTGCCCAGGGCGCTCCCGTTGACGCGTACGTCAGCCCTGCACGGCGAGGACCAGCGGCAACACCCCCTTGGCTCCGGCTCGGCGGAGCATCCGGGCGGCCACGGCCAGGGTCCAGCCGCTGTCCGTCAGATCGTCGACGAGCAGAACGGGACCGTCGGCTTCCCGGAGGGCGGCCGCGAGCGCCGGAGGCACCGTCAGCGTCCCGTCGAGGGCACGCAGGCGCTGGGCGCTGTTGCTCCGCGGCACATGCGCGGTGTCGGCCCCCACGGCGTACTCGATGGAGCCGAGCAGCGGAAGGCGGCCGATCTCCGCGATCCGCGAACCCAGCGACTGGATCAGCTGCGGCCTGGTGTGCGAGGTCATGGTGACCACGCCCGCCGGTCGCGGCTGCGCGTCGGCACTGCCCGAAGCCCAGCCGCCGGGCCCCTTCGCCCAGTCGGCGAGCACACCGATCACGGCCTTCGCCACATCGTCGGGCACCGGTCCGTCGGGGGCCGCCGGTGCGAGCATCGGCCGCAGACGGTTGCCCCAGCCGATGTCCGAAAGCCGCCCCAGGGCGCGGCCCTGGGCCGCCTGCTCCCCCGCGGGGATACGTCCCTTGAGGTCGACGCCGACCGCGGCAAGTCCTGTCGGCCACATCCTCCGGGGCTCCACGTCGACGCCCGCGCGAACCAGTTCGCCCTTCGCCGTGTCCAGTGCCCCGGCCGACACGGCGTCGCTGAAGCGCGCGCCCGCGCAGTTGTCGCAGCGGCCGCAGGGTGCCGCCGCCTCGTCGTCCAGTTGCCGCCGCAGGAACTCCATCCGGCAGCCGGGAGCCGTGGCGTAGTCACGCATCGCCTGCTGCTCGGCCTGCCGCTGCTTCGCGACCCAGGCGTACCGCTCGGCGTCGTACGCCCACGGCATTCCGGTGGAGATCCAACCGCCCTTGACGCGCCGGACCGCGCCGTCGACGTCGAGGACCTTGAGCATCGTCTCCAGGCGTGACCGGCGCAGCTCGACCAGGGGCTCCAGCGCGGGCAGCGACAGCGGCCTGCCCGCCTGCGCAAGGACGTCAAGCGTGCGCCGGACCTGCTCCTCGGGCGGGAAGGCGAGCGAGGCGAAGTAGTTCCAGATCGCCTCGTCCTCCTTGCCGGGGAGTAGAAGCACCTCCGCGTGATCGACACCGCGGCCCGCACGGCCCACCTGCTGGTAGTAGGCGATCGGGGAGGAGGGGGAGCCGAGGTGGACGACGAAGCCGAGGTCGGGCTTGTCGAAGCCCATGCCGAGGGCGGACGTGGCGACCAGGGCCTTCACGCGGTTGGCGAGCAGGTCCTCTTCAGCCTGCTGGCGATCCGCGTTCTCCGTCTTTCCGGTGTACGAGGCCACGGTGTGCCCGCACTGCCGCAGGAAAGCGGTGATCTCCTCGGCGGCGGCGACCGTGAGCGTATAGATGATCCCCGAGCCGGGCAGCTCGTCCAGATGGTCGGCGAGCCAGGCCAACCGGTGTGCTGCGTTGGGAAGTTGGAGCACGCTCAGGCTCAGACTCTCCCGGTCCAGGGGGCCGCGCAGCACGAGCGCGTCCGAGGTGCCTCCGGTGCCCAGCTGCTCGGCCACATCGGCCGTCACGCGCGCGTTGGCCGTCGCGGTGGTGGCGAGGACGGGGACGCCGGGCGGCAGGTCGGCGAGCATGGTGCGCAACCGCCGGTAATCGGGCCGGAAGTCATGGCCCCAGTCGGAGATGCAGTGCGCCTCGTCGACCACGAGCAGGCCGGTCGCGGCGGCGAGCTTGGGCAGGACCTGGTCCCGGAAGTCCGGGTTGTTCAGCCGCTCCGGGCTCACCAGGAGCACGTCCACGTCACCCGAGGCCACCTCGGCCTGGATGGTGTCCCACTCCTCCGTGTTGGAGGAGTTGATCGTGCGGGCCCGGATGCCGGCCCGCGCCGCGGACTCCACCTGATTGCGCATGAGCGCGAGCAACGGCGAGACGATCACAGTGGGCCCGCTGCCCCGCTCCCGCAGCAGCGCGGTCGCGACGAAGTACACGGCGGACTTTCCCCAGCCGGTTCTCTGCACGACCAGGGCGCGGCGCTTGTCGGCGACCAGCGCCTCGATCGCGAGCCACTGGTCCTCGCGCAGGCGCGGCCCGTCCGACGGGGGTGCCTCGCCGGGCACGGCCGAGGGGCCGCCGACGAGGCGGGCGAGTACGGCATCGGCCGCCGTGCGCAGATCTTCGTTGCTCATGCCCCCATGCAACCTGATGGGTCTGACATTAGGCGAACGAGTCCGCCGAGCTGTGGATAACTCTTGGCGTGCCCCTGATCGCAGTTATCCACAGGCCAAACCGGAATCTTGTGATCCGCGGGAGAGTCGGGACATGACGAACCGCAACGAATCAAACGACGTGACCGACTCCGCCGACGAGACCCTTGTCACCCTGCGCACCCCGGCCGAACTCGCGGACGCCCTGCCGTACTTGCTCGGGTTCCGGCCCGAGGAGAGTGTCGTCCTCATTGCTCTGCACGGGGAGCGGGGGCGGTTCGGCGGGCGCGTGCGGCTCGGGATTCCCGAGCGCGCGGAGGACTGGCCGCCCATCGCGGAGCAGCTCGCGCAATGCTTGGTGGGCGGCTGCGAGAGGCGCGGTGCCCGGCCCGACGGCGTTGTCGCCTTTCTCTGCGCCGAGCCCGTCGGCGCCGAGCCCGGACCGCAGCTCATGGAGCGGCTACGTCCGCTGGCACAGGTGATCCGGACCGCATGCGGCAGGCTCGACGTCCCCGTGTTCGAGGTGGTGTGCATCTCGACCGACCGCTTTTGGACCTACTGCTGTCCGAATCGGGAGTGCTGCCCTCCCGAGGGCGTCCCGCTGCTCCGGCCCGGCACGTCGGTCCTGGCCGCGGCCACGGCCTACGCCGGTGTCCAAGTGGGCGCCACGCCACGGGAGATGCGGGCGCGGCTCAGCCCGTGGGAGACCGCCGGAGCGGCGGACCAGGAAGCGGCGCTCGACGCGGCGGGCATGGCGATCGTCCACCGGATCCTCGACGAGGGCGGGCACGCCGAGGTCGCCGTAGAGACGCTCGACCTGGCCCGCCGGATCATGGCACGCCTCGATGCCGCGCCACCGGTCACCGGCACGCTGGAGGCGGATCTCCAGGACGACGAACTGCTCGCGCACGACGAGGCGGCGGCGCTGATCCTCGGCCTGCAGGACCGCACGACACGCGATCAGGCGGCGCAGTGGATGGAAGGCGACGACGGGGCCCCGGCACTGCGCCTCTGGAGGGCGCTGGCACGCCGCTGCGTCGGCGCCTACGGAGAGCACGCCGCCGCACCGCTGTCCCTCGCAGGCTGGGTCGCCTGGTCCCTCGGCGACACCACGGAGGGACAGGAAGCCCTGGACATGGCGCTGAGCGCGGACCCTGGATACGCCTTCGCGCAACTCCTGCACCACGCCTGCACCGGAGACCTCGACCCGGAGCCGATCCGCCGCATTCTGCGCCGCGATCGGACCGACCGGAGCGCCCCGGAGCCGCAGGCCGAACCTCCGGTTCTCGCTGCCCCCTCGGGCTCGGCAGGGGAACCGAAGGCTGTCGCTCCCCGGCGCCGCCACCCCGCACGTCCGCAGGGCGGCAGTGGGGCACGGGCCACCGACAGGCCGAGCACGCGGCCGCAGAACCGCCGCCGCACCGTCCGGCGCGGAGCGAGGGACGACAGGTGAGCCGGTCGGCGCCGCACCGGGCGGCAGGGGCGCACCGGGCGCCGGAGCGGGCGGCACGCGCGGGAGCTCGGGGCCGGGCGAGTGGCTTCCCGTTCCCTGGGCGTGACTTGGGGCGGGGGCGGTCCGTTCACCTGTGTGGCGGTACCCGCACCAGGGTCGCGCCGCGGTACGACCTCCGACTCCCCGTAGCGCAGCCAGCGCAGAAGAAGCCGCCCCATGCCTCTGCCCGCCCCGTCCTCTGTCTCCGGCAGAGAGGGTCCCCAGCGGCCCGCGTCTGCTTCCTCGCGCCTGCCCGGCGCACGAGCCCCTGTTTCCGCGTCGCGCCGCCCCGCACAGCTGCCGCCCGTCCACGCGGCGTTGATCTGTGTTGCCATGCCCGCGCTCGCGATCTCCACCGACCAAGGGCAGTTGACCGGCCGCGGACTCGAAGGGTTCTACCGCGCGGGGCGCCGGCTGCTCTCCCGCTGCCAGGTGCGGGTGGCGGGACGCGAGCCGGTCGCCGTGCAGGCGCGGATGGTCTCGGCCGACACCGCACGCTTCGTCGCGACCCTGCGCGGGTCCGCGGACGGCGGCCCGGATCCGGACGTTGTCGTCGAGCGGACCCGGCATGCCGACGGCACGGAACGGATCACCCTGCGCAGCGCGGCCACCCGCCCCCTGAGGCTGCCCGTCGAGGTGGCGCTCGGCACGGACCTGGCGGAGCTCGGCGCGATCGCGTCCGGCGGCTCCGGGCCCGAACTGCCCGCCAGCGTCCACGACTCCGGTATGCGGTGGTCCTCCCCGGCGGGGCATTGTGTGGTCACCGCGCATCCCGCTCCTTCGGACGCACTGGCCTCCGCCGGCCTGCTGCGCTGGGAGGTGGAGCTGCCGCCGGGTGGCTCCCGGAGCGTGGAACTGCGCGTACGGCCGGAGGGCGCGGGGCCGGTCAGGGCGGTGGGGCACAGTGCGACGCTCTCCCTGGCCCCGGCCCGGGCCGCGGGCGACGACCCCAGGGCCCGGCTCCTGCTGGACCGGTCCGTGCAGGACCTGCAGGCGCTGCTGCTTCGCGACCCCGAGCACCCGGCCGACGTCCATCTGGCGGCGGGTGCGCCATGGCGCTGTGGTATCGCCCCGGCCGAGGCGCTCGCGGCCGCGCGGATGGCGCTGCCGCTGGGCACCCGGATCGCCATGGGGACGCTCCGTACGCTCGCCCGCCGTCAGCTGACGGGACCGGGGCAGCGGGCGGGCCTGATCCCGGGGCCGCTGCGGGACGCGGGACCGCACCTCCCGCCCGGGTGCACGGGGGTCGAGGCGACGCTGCTCTTCCCGGTGCTCCTGGCGGAGGCCCGGCGCTGGGGGCTGCCCGAGCAGGAGACGCAGGAGATGCTGCCGGCGGCCGAGCGCTGCCTGCGCTGGCTGCTCGCCGCCGTCGGCGACGGCGGATGCCTGCCGGACCCGTATCCCGGCGGTCCCAGGCGCTGCGAGACCCAGGCGCACGCCCATCGAGCCGCGCTGCTCGGCGCCGACCTGCTCGAAGCGCACGGCCGCGCGGGAGCCGCCGGTCTGCGGCAGTGGGCGGAGCAGCTGCGGGGCGCCTTCCGGGAGGAGTTCTGGGTGGCGGACCGCACGGGTGGCAGGCCCGCCGCGGCCTGCCTGCCAGACGGCCGGCCCGTGCCCCTCCTCACCGGCAGCGCGGCCCATCTCCTCGACACCGGCCTGCTCGGTTCCGGTCGGCTCGCACCCGGCCTCCTCGACAAGGTGCAGACCGAACAGCTCGCCAGGCTGCTCGGAGGGCCCGCCATGGACTCCGGCTGGGGGCTGCGCAGCCTGGGCGCGAAGGAAGCCGCGTACAACCCGTTCGGCCATCGGGGCGGCGCTGTTCGCGTCCATGAGTCGACGGTCGCGGTCGGGGGCCTGGCCGCCGCGGGCTACGAGAAGGAAGCGTGTTCCCTGCTGCGAGGGGTGCTGGCGGCCGCCGAGACCTTCGATCACCGGCTGCCCGAGATGTACGCGGGGGAGCAGCGCACCGAGGGCGGCGCCCCGCTGCCCCACCCCGCAGCTTGCCGTCCGGCAGCCGTCACCGCGGCCGCCGGGGTGCAGCTCCTCACGGCACTCGCCGGCATCCGGCCCGACGCATCGGCCGGCACGGTGACACTGCGTCCGGTCCGGAGTGCACCCCTGGGGGAGCTGGAGCTGACGGCACTGCGGGTCGCGGGTGCCCCGTTCTCCGTACGTATCAGCAGGCTGGGTCTCGCCATGGTCGAGGAGGCGGGCGACGGGCTGCAGTTGGGGGTGTAGGGCCACCGAACCAGGACATGCGGTACGTCGCGGACCTGACAGAAGCCCGCGGTGAATCCGGCCGGGATCGAATGCTGGAAGAGGTGTTTATCGTCAGGCAGACGACTATGATCGCGGCATGTCGCCCTACGACCCGTCGGCCTTCCCGCCCTTCGCTGTCACCGTCGACCTGGTCGTGCTGACCGTGCGGCGTCACGCGCTCTGCGCGCTGGCGGTCCGCCGTGGTGAGCCGCCGTTCCAAGGCCGTTGGGCGCTTCCCGGTGGATTCGTACGCGCCGATGAGGACCTCTCGGCGGCCGCGGCGCGGGAACTGGTCGAGGAGACCGGGCTGTGCGCGCACGATCCGGACACTCCCGTCCAGGCCAACGGGGCGCACCTGGAGCAGCTCGCCACCTACGGCGATCCCAAGCGTGATCCGCGGATGCGGGTCGTCAGCGTCGCCCATCTCGCGCTCGCCCCCGATCTGCCGGCTCCACGGCCCGGCGGTGACGCGCACAGCGCGCGCTGGGCGCCGGTCGAGGCACTGCTCAACCAGGGTGGATACGGCCGCGAGGACGAGCAGGCGGCACCGCTCGCCTTCGACCACGCCCAGATCCTGGCGGACGGCGTGGAGCGAGCCCGCTCGAAGATCGAGTACTCCTCACTGGCGACGGCCTTCTGCCCGCCCGAGTTCACCGTTGGCGAGCTGCGCCGTGTGTACGAGGCGGTGTGGGGGGTCGTGCTCGACCCGCGCAACTTCCACCGCAAGGTGACCGGCACGCCAGGGTTCCTGGTCCCCACCGGTGGCACCACCACTCGACAGGGCGGCCGCCCCGCGCAGCTCTTCCGGGCGGGCGGCGCGACGCTGCTCAACCCGCCGATGCTGCGTCCCGAGGTCTGAGGCCGCGTCGCAGGTCACCCCGCTGGTCATGAGCCGGTCCGGGCCGAGCGGTTGACACCCCTGGCCTACGCCCTGCCCGAAATGACGGAAATATAGCGTTATCTTGCTGTGGTACCCACGGGGTTCGTCCGTCCCCGAACCGGCGGACGAGCCCCGGCCGCCGAGCGGTCTCACGTCCCGCGAGAGAAGCGATGATCCAGGCCATCGGACTGACAAGCAACACCCGCCAGGAGCTGCCGCCCGCCGTTGACGATGTGTCCTTCGAGGCGCGAACAGGCCGTGTCACGGCGCTGCTCGGCGCGCGGGCCGCCGGTAAGACGACGGCGCTGAGGCTCATGCTCGAACTCCAACAGGGCCGTGGAGTCACCTACTTCAGAGGCCGCCCGCTGCACCGCATCACCCACCCCTCGCGCGAGGTCGGCGTCCTCCTGGGCGACGTCCCGGGGCACCCGGCCCGCACGGTCCGCGGCCAGCTGCGCATGCTCTGCGCGGCCGTCGGAGTGCCCGTACGGCGCGCGGACGACGTACTCGAAGTCGTCGGCCTCGTCAGCCTCCGCGACCAGCGGCTCGGCATGCTCTCGCGTGGCATGGACCGTCGTCTGGGGCTGGCCTGCGCGCTGCTCGCCGATCCGCACACACTCGTCCTGGACGGGCCCGCCGACGGCCTCTCGGCCCGGGAGGGCGGGTGGCTGCACGGGATCCTGCGCGCGCACGCCGCCCAGGGCGGAACGGTTCTGTTCTCCACGGACGACCCCAAGGAGGCCGCACGGACCGCCGACCGGGTCGTCACATTGGAGGCGGGCCGCCTCGTCGCCGACCAGGAAGTCGGGGACTTCGCCCGCACCCGGCTGCGCCCCAGGGTCGCGGTCCGCAGCCCGCACGCGGCGCGTCTGGGCGCGCTGCTGTCCAAGGAAGCCCGGGCCGGGCAGCGCTCCATCGAGGTGGTGAAGGAGGACGGCAACAGGCTTTCGGTGTACGGCAGCAACTGCGCCGACGTGGGGGAGACGGCGTTCCGGCACGGCATCCTCGTCCACCAACTCGCGGACGAGATCGGTGATGCGGGGCCTTCGGCGGCGTCCAGGGCCGAAGGTGGACCCTCTGAGTCCGCGCGGTCGATCGAATCCTCCGGCGCGGCGGATTCGATCGACCGCGCGGACGCGGACGCGGATCGGCAGCCGGCATCGGAGGGCGAGGGCGCAGACGAGAGCGGGCGCGTGGGCGAGAGTCCGCTGGCGGCAGCGCCCCGGGCGGTAGCGGGCGAACCGCGGCTTGAGATCACGGCGACCGGGGTGGCCGACCCCCGGCCCGAGGCCGCTGCCCCCCGAGCGGCAGTGGCCGACCCGGGGCCTGAGATCGCGGCGACGCGGGCCGCAGCGGTCGAGCCGGAGTCTGAGACTGCTGCCGCCCGGGCTGCAGTGGCCGACCTGCGGCTTGAAGCGGCTGGGCGCCGGGCGGCTGTGGTCGATTCGCGGCTTGGGGCGGCTGGGCGTCGGGCGGCTGCGGTCGATTCGCGGCTTGAGGCGGCTGCCCCCCGGGCCGCTGCGGTCGACCCGCAGCCCGAGACTGCTGCCCCCCGGGCGGCTGCGGTCGATCCGCGGCCTGAGGCCGCTGCCCCCCGGGCCGCTGCGGCCGACCCGCAGCCCCAGAGCGCTGCGCCCCGGGCGGCAATGGCCGAACCGCAGCCCGAAGCCGCACCCAAAGCCAAGATCGTCGTCCCGCTTGCCGCTGAAGCCCCGCAAGCAACCGAATCCCCACTCGCCCCGCCCGCTCCGCGATCGCAAGCCCCTATGTCTCCCTTGCCGCCCCCCATCTCGGTCCGTCCGTCGCGCGGCCCGCTGCGCCCCCTCCGTTACGAGCTGCGCCGCGCCGCCGGTGTCGGCACTGGCTACCTCACCACGGCCGCCGTGCTCGCCGTCTCCGCCGTCGTCTGTGTCTTCCTCGCCAGGAGCGGGCACACGCCGCAGCCGCGTCTGCTGGCGGCCTGGCCCCAGGAACTCCCCTTGCCGCCCGCTGCCCTTGGCGCCGGGCTGCTCGGTGCTCTCGCCTTCGGCGAGGAGTTCCGCCACCCCGCCCTCGCCGCAGACCGGGGCACCGTCCCGCGCCGCCTGGGGCTGCTCTGCGCCAAGTTGCTCGTCGCGGCGGGCACCGCGCTTCTGCTGGGCCTGTTGGTCGTCGCCGCCGATGCCGTGGTGCTCCACTTGGTATACGGAGACGCGCTCACGGAAGTTCCCGTCGACTGGCTTTCGCTGAGCGCGAGTTGGGTCGCCCTGGTGGTGGGCTGCGCCTGGGCGGGCGTTCTCGCCGGGGGAGTCTTCCGGTCGACCGCCGCCGGCTTGGCCGCGGTCGTCGCGGTGCCGATCGTCGTCGTACCTCTCGTACAAAAGGCCTTGGAGGGACCATCTGTGCGATCGGCGGCCGGCCTGCCGGGAAGGCTGCGTGATCTCGCTCTGGTGCAGTGGCCGTTCGGCGTCGAGCGGTATCTGGCCGGCGGTGTTCGGATGATCGCTCAACCTGTCGGCAGTGCACTGATGTTGTCGCTGACCGCTCTGCTCTGCGCGTTTCTGCTCACGACGATGCGCAGCCGAGTCCGATAACGACCGCCCGGCGCTTCCCTACGCGTGCTGCGCGCAACTCCCCGGAGAACGCCCATTTCTTTCCGATAAGGCGTCAATTGCGACGGGGTGAGCGATCACCCTTTCGTGTGCTTTTCACCAAAGACCTCAAGGGACTTGGGGGCCACGCCGACAAAGGATCCGTGAGTACCCTTGCGCACACCATGATGACCGCCGCCCGCTCCGCAGACTCCGGCCTCGCCGGCCCGGGCGAACTCGACCGCTACCCCTACGCGGAGGCCCCCGGCGCCGACCGCGTAGTCGCGCCCTCGTGGGACGCCGCCGACCAGGATCTCGGCCGTGTGGGCCGACGCGCCGCCGGCAGCCGCGGCCGCGGGCTGCACGGCCAACTCGTCCAGCAGCTCGGGCAGATGATCGTCTCCGGGGATCTGGGCGCCGACCGCCCGCTGGTCCCCGAGGAGATCGGCCAGCGCTTCGAGGTCTCCCGCACCGTCGTACGCGAGTCGCTGCGCGTGCTCGAGGCCAAGGGTCTGGTCAGCGCCCGTCCCAACGTCGGCACGCGCGTGCGTCCCGTCAGCGACTGGAACCTCCTCGACCCGGACATCATCGAGTGGCGGGCGTTCGGGCCGCAGCGCGACGACCAGCGGCGTGAGCTCAGCGAGCTGCGCTGGACGATCGAGCCCCTCGCCGCCCGGCTCGCCGCGGGGCACGGCCGTGAGGAGGTGCAGCAGCGGCTCGCCGACATGGTGGAGATCATGGGCCACTCGCTGAGCCAGGGCGACGCGATCACCTTCTCCCGCGCCGACGCCGAGTTCCACTCGCTGCTCATCCAGCTCGCCAGCAACCGCATGCTGGAGCACCTGTCCGGCATCGTCTCGGCCGCGCTCCAGGTGTCCGGCGGTCCGGTCACGGGCTGTGACCGGCCCACGGAGGCGTCCCTGGTCCACCACTCCCGCATCGTCGACGCCCTCGCTGCGGGCGACGGTCCGGGCGCCGAGGCCGCCATGCGGCAGCTGCTCACCGTCCACCCGGAGGTGGAGCGCGTCGTGCCCGCCCCCCGCGAGCACTGACTGCCCGGGTCTGCGGCAGTACGCCGGCGCATGCGCCCCGCGGCCTCACCTCATCACTCCGTTGACGTGACACCGTCGCCGGACCTCTGCGGGTTCCTCGGGGAATCCGGTGGGGTCCGGCGACGGTGTTGTTGTCCTCGCGGAGACGGCCAGTGCCCTCGTGGAACAGGCCAGGGCATGGATTCTGGTCGCTTTTGACTGTGCCTGGACGCTTTTGAGCGCTTACGGGGTGTGACTCGGGCCACGTAGATTGGGCGTAACGCTCCTCGGGGCAGCGCGATGACCTAAGAGGTGATAGCCGAGGAGGGAATACAGACGTCGTCCGCGACGCTGTGTAGCTCCCCGGCCCCGCCTGCGCCGTCGGCCCATCCCCAGTCGTCGGTCGTCGGTCCTGGTCCACAATGGACTGGGCCGGAAGCCGTTTTCCAACGTTCCGAGAGGTTGTTCGTGTCGGCCAGCACATCCCGTACGCTCCCGCCGGAGATCGCCGAATCCGTCTCTGTCATGGCGCTCATCGAGCGGGGAAAGGCTGATGGGCAGATCGCCGGCGATGACGTGCGTCGTGCCTTCGAAGCTGACCAGATTCCGGCCACTCAGTGGAAGAACGTTCTGCGCAGCCTCAACCAGATCCTCGAGGAAGAGGGTGTGACGCTGATGGTCAGTGCCGCGGAGCCGAAGCGCCCCCGCAAGAGCGTCGCAGCGAAGAGCCCGGCCAAGCGCACCGCGACCAAGACCGTCGCGGCCAAGACGGCCACGGCGAAGCAGGCCACCGCGACCGCCGCCCCCGAGGCGTCGGCCGCAGATGTCGCAGCTGAGGACGCGCCCGCGAAGAAGGTCGCTGCCAAGAAGGCGACGGCAAAGAAGGCCGTCGCCAAGAAGACCGTGGCCAAGAAGGCGACGGCAAAGAAGAGTGCGTCCAAGGATGACGAGATCCTGGACGACGAGGCCACCGAGGAGACGCCCGCCAAGGGCAAGCCCGGTGAGGGCGAGCCCGCGGAAGAGGGTGCCCAGGGCTTCGTGCTGTCCGACGAGGACGAGGACGACGCCCCGGCCCAGCAGGTCGCTGCGGCCGGTGCCACCGCCGACCCCGTCAAGGACTACCTGAAGCAGATCGGCAAGGTCCCGCTGCTCAACGCCGAGCAGGAGGTCGAGCTCGCCAAGCGCATCGAGGCCGGTCTGTTCGCCGAGGACAAGCTGGCGAACGCCGACAAGCTCGCGCCGAAGCTCAAGCGCGAGCTGGAGATCATCGCCGAGGACGGCCGCCGCGCCAAGAACCACCTCCTGGAGGCCAACCTCCGTCTGGTGGTTTCCCTGGCCAAGCGCTACACCGGCCGCGGCATGCTCTTCCTGGACCTCATCCAGGAGGGCAACCTTGGTCTGATCCGCGCGGTCGAGAAGTTCGACTACACCAAGGGCTACAAGTTCTCCACGTACGCCACCTGGTGGATCCGTCAGGCGATCACCCGCGCCATGGCCGACCAGGCCCGCACCATCCGTATTCCGGTGCACATGGTCGAGGTCATCAACAAGCTCGCGCGCGTGCAGCGCCAGATGCTCCAGGACCTGGGCCGCGAGCCCACCCCGGAGGAGCTGGCCAAGGAACTCGACATGACCCCGGAGAAGGTCATCGAGGTCCAGAAGTACGGCCGTGAGCCGATCTCCCTCCACACCCCCCTGGGTGAGGACGGCGACAGCGAGTTCGGTGACCTCATCGAGGACTCCGAGGCGGTCGTTCCCGCCGACGCGGTCAGCTTCACGCTCCTCCAGGAGCAGCTGCACTCCGTGCTCGACACCCTGTCCGAGCGTGAGGCGGGCGTGGTCTCCATGCGCTTCGGCCTCACCGACGGCCAGCCGAAGACCCTCGACGAGATCGGCAAGGTCTACGGAGTGACGCGTGAGCGCATCCGTCAGATCGAGTCGAAGACGATGTCGAAGCTGCGTCACCCGTCGCGTTCGCAGGTCCTGCGCGACTACCTCGACTAGTCACCAGCGCTGCACAAAGAAGGCCCGAAGTCTCCATGAGAGGTTTCGGGCCTTCTGTTTGCCTCGGTGCGGGCGCGCGTGGGCGCGGGTGCGCGGCGTGTCGCGCTGGATCACTGTGGGTGTGACATGACAACCCAGAGTGAGGAGATCGCATGCCTCGTCCTTTCGCCCCGACCCTGACGGCGGCACTGGCCCTTGCCGCCGCCGCAGCGGCGCTGCCGCTGGCCGCCCCGGCCCCGGCGGCGGCCGACAGCGTGGTCATCGGGGGCAGCCCGGTCGATGTGGCCGACAGCCCGTGGGTGGTGGCGCTGTCCAGTCGTGACCGGTTCGGGGGTACGCGTGCGGGACAGTTCTGCGGAGGTGTGGTGGTCGGGCGCTCGACGGTCCTCACCGCGGCCCACTGCCTGAGCGAGGAAGTCCTCGGTGTGCCGCTGCGTGAGTTGAGCGACCTGAGGGTGATCGCCGGCCGCGGGGATCTGGGCACGTCCGAGGGCCGCGAGATTCCGGTGCGTGAGGCATCGGTGAATGCGCGTTACGACAGTTTCACGAACGCCGATGACATGGCGGTGCTGACGCTGGCGCAACCACTCCCTGAGGGCTCCGCGATCCGTATGGCGGGGCCGGGGGATCCGGCGTACGAGCCCGGCACGCGGGCGGCCGTCTACGGGTGGGGTGACACGACGGGTGCAGGCGACTACGCGCGTACGTTGCGCTCCGCGCAGGTGGGCGTACTGTCCGACTCCGTGTGTGAGCGGGCGTATCCCGGCAGTGCGGACGGAACGTACACGTCCAGATCCATGCTGTGTGCGGGAGAACCCGACGGCGGGCATGACGCCTGCCAGGGCGACAGCGGCGGTCCACTGGTCGCACGGGGCAGGCTCATCGGCCTGGTGTCGTGGGGCAGTGGCTGCGGGCGGGCCGGGAGCCCCGGGGTCTATACGCGGGTCTCGGAGGTCGCCGGAGCGATGGGTCTGCGTCGCTGAGGGTGCGGAGCGCCAACAGGGGCCGCCGAGGAGGCGCCTGAGCGTCCGCGTAACGAGAGCGGGCGGCCGTCCCTGGGGATTGGCAGGGTCGGCCGCCCGATCGCCGGCCTGGTGTGCGCCGGAGGGCTCGTCGTGGGTGCGAGGTGTCAGCGTTCCTCGTCGGGGGTCTCCGGGACGGCCGTCAGCCGCTCCGTCTCGTCCTGTATCTCAGCGGCGATCTTCTTGAGTTCCGGCTCGAACTTGCGGCCGTGGTGGGCGCAGAAGAGCAGTTCACCGCCGCTCAACAGGACGACGCGCAGGTATGCCTGGGCGCCGCAGCGGTCGCAGCGATCAGCGGCCGTCAGGGGGCTCGCGGGGGTCAGAACAGTAGTCACGTCGCCTCTTCTCTAGCTCGACGAGCTGTCGTACCAGGGTCAACATCCAACCAGGCCGAAAACGTTCCCGCTCGTGGCTTTTCCTCGAAGTTTTTTCCGAGGCGGCTGTCTGCTGCCGGTTGGCGGCGAATGTGCCGTATTGCGTCTCTTACGTGTCTTACGGTTTCGCGCTGTCTGTCAGGTAGGTCGTCCGCCGGCTGGCTTGCCGGTTGTTCATGAGGACGTGCCCGGAGCCTAAATGGTTCATGCCTGGAAGGGAACGTGACGTGCGCTTCACTCCATCGAGGGATCGAACAAGCGTGCGGCTCTGGACTAGTCTGAGTTGAGACGAGGGTGGCGTTACAACGGCTCTACCAGGCCTCGGTACCCTCTGACCGGCAACCGAAGCCGGGTCCTTACCCAAAAGGGCCCCCCTTGAAATTCAGCGAGGAGCGAACCGCGTGACCGCCGAGACGTCCGTGCCGTCCACAGCGTTGCTGACCGGAGCAGACCGGGACGGTTCCAACTACACCGCGCGGCACCTGCTCGTCCTGGAGGGGCTCGAGGCCGTTCGCAAGCGTCCGGGCATGTACATCGGGTCGACGGACAGCCGCGGCCTGATGCACTGCCTCTGGGAGATCATCGACAACTCCGTCGACGAGGCCCTGGGCGGCTACTGCGACCACATCGAAGTCATCCTCCACGACGACGCCTCCGTAGAGGTCCGGGACAACGGCCGAGGCATCCCCGTGGATGTCGAGCCCAAGACCGGCCTCTCCGGAGTTGAGGTCGTCATGACGAAGCTCCACGCGGGCGGCAAGTTCGGCGGTGGCTCGTACGCCGCCTCCGGCGGTCTGCACGGCGTGGGCGCCTCCGTGGTGAACGCCCTCTCCGCGCGCCTCGACGTGGAGGTGGACCGCGCGGGACACACCCACGCCATCAGCTTCCGGCGTGGTGTCCCAGGCGCCTTCGTCAAGCCCGGGCCCGACGCCGACTTCGACTCGTCGGCCAAGCTGCGCAAGGCGAAGAAGATCCCCAAGACCCGCAGCGGCACCCGTGTGCGCTACTGGGCGGACCGCCAGATCTTCCTCAAGGACGCCAAGCTGTCCCTGGAGAACCTGCACCAGCGCGCCCGCCAGACCGCGTTCCTGGTGCCGGGCCTGACCATCGTCGTACGCGACGAGTACGGACTCGGGGAGGGCGGCAGCAAGGGCGAGGAATCCTTCCGCTTCGACGGCGGCATCAGCGAGTTCTGCGAGTACCTCGCGCAGGACAAGGCCGTCTGCGACGTCCTCCGCTTCTCCGGCTCGGGCACCTTCAAGGAGACCGTGCCGGTCCTCGACGACCACGGCCAGATGACGCCCACCGAGGTCACCCGTGAGCTCGGTGTGGACGTGGCGCTGCGCTGGGGCACCGGGTACGACACGACGCTGCGGTCCTTCGTCAACATCATCGCCACCCCCAAGGGCGGCACCCATGTGACCGGCTTCGAGCGCTCCCTCACCAAGACGATGAACGAGGCGCTGCGCACCCAGAAGGTGCTGCGCGTGGCCGAGGACGACATCGTCAAGGACGACGCCCTCGAAGGCCTGACGGCCGTCGTCACGGTCCGCCTCGCGGAGCCGCAGTTCGAGGGCCAGACCAAGGAGGTGCTCGGCACCTCGGCGGCCAACCGCATCGTCGCCAACGTCATCGCCAAGGAGCTCAAGGCGTTCCTGACGTCCACCAAGCGTGATGCCAAGGCCCAGGCCCGCTCCGTCATGGAGAAGGCGGTCGCAGCCGCCCGTACGCGCATCGCGGCCCGCCAGCACAAGGATGCCCAGCGCCGGAAGACGGCCCTGGAGTCCTCGTCGCTGCCCGCGAAGCTCGCCGACTGCCGCAGCGACGACGTGGAGCGCAGCGAGCTCTTCATCGTCGAGGGCGACTCGGCGCTCGGCACCGCCAAGCTGGCCCGGAACTCCGAGTTCCAGGCACTCCTGCCGATCCGCGGCAAGATCCTCAACGTTCAGAAGGCGTCCGTGACGGACATGCTGAAGAACGCCGAGTGCGGCGCGATCATCCAGGTCATAGGAGCCGGGTCCGGCCGGACCTTCGACATCGACGCGGCCCGCTACGGGAAGATCATTCTCCTCGTCGACGCCGATGTCGACGGCGCGCACATCCGCATCCTGCTGCTGACGCTGTTCCAGCGCTACATGCGGCCCATGGTCGAGGCGGGCCGGGTGTTCGCCGCGGTGCCGCCGCTGCACCGCATCGAGCTCAGCCAGCCGAAGAAGGGCCAGGACAAGTACATCTACACGTACTCGGACCGTGAGCTGCGGGACACGCTGCTCGAGCTGCAGCGCAAGAACGTCCGGTACAAGGACTCCATCCAGCGGTACAAGGGGCTGGGCGAGATGGACGCCGACCAGCTGGCCGAGACCACGATGGACCCGCGCTACCGCACCCTGCGCCGGATCAACATCTCCGACCTGGAGTCCTCGGAGCAGGTCTTCGATCTGTTGATGGGCAACGACGTGGCGCCCCGCAAGGAATTCATCACGAGCTCGGCGGCGACGCTGGACCGCTCGCGCATCGACGCGTAGCGCTCGCGGCGGTTCCGCACCGGGCGCGGAACGTGCGTGCGTTCCGCTCGGCGGGAAGCACTCCACCCGTGGGTGGAGCCTCAGGCTCCACCCACGTTCCACCCCTGCTCCGATCCCTCGGCCAGGCCCTTTCCGTAGCGTCGAAGGCGTCGATCCTCATCGGATCGGCTCCGCTCTTCCTCGTCCCCACGGAGGCCGTCATGTCCGGGCTCACCGACGCTCTGGTGATCTGCGCCGTCGTCGTCCTGGTGATCGCGCGCCAGTTCAAGGCGCAGCCGGTCACTGCGGACCGGCGCTGGTGGGCCATACCGGCCGTGCTGGTCTTCCTGGCCGTGCGCGAGCCCGGTCTGCTGGATCCGCACCACCGTGCGGTGTCCGTCGCCCTGCTCGGCGCGGAACTGCTCGTCGGCCTGGCCATGGGCTTCGGCTGGGCGCGCACCACACATGTGTGGACAGCGTCGGACGGTGTCGTGTGGAGCAAGGGGACCAAGGCCACCGCCGTCGTCTGGGGCGTCGGGATCGGGCTGCGGCTCGGCCTGTTCGGCATCGGCGCGATGCTCGGGGTGCGGCAGGGGACTGCCGCGCTGATGCTCGCCCTGGCGGCCACCCTCCTCGTCCGCAGCGGCGTCCTGGCGCAGCGGGCCGGCCTGTTCCGCCCCGCGTACGGCGGTGCGGACGCGGCGTACGAGCCGATGTGGAAGGACCGCGTGTGAACTCGGACCGGTGGATGGAATGGCCGTCCCGGGAAGCGCTCGCCCGGGAAGGGCTGAGCTTTGCCCGGCTGTGGTTCGTCAGGGTCCTGCGGGTGGTGATCCTTGCCGTTCTGCTGTGGGAGGCGTTCCACCACGACAGAGGCTGGCGTCTGGGCGCCGGCGTCACGCTGGTCGTGGTCGGCGGCGGGCTCGGCTGGGCGTTCTTCCGTACGTCCTTCAGCCACCGGCTCTGGCCGTCGCTCGCCCTGCTCCTGCTGCTGATGGCGGCCGCGTATGCGGCGGCGCTGGGTGACTGGCGGGCTCTTGCGCTCGTGCTGTGGTGCGGGACGGCCGTCGCGGCGCTGGAGCGACTGCCGCTGGCGGCGGGCGTGGCCTGCGTCATCGTCTCGCTGAGCGCCTTCTCC
This sequence comes from Streptomyces sp. NPDC086554, assembly GCF_040686095.1. NCBI lineage: Bacteria > Bacillati > Actinomycetota > Actinomycetes > Kitasatosporales > Streptomycetaceae > Streptomyces > Streptomyces sp. NPDC086554. Next base: position 22,322 of record NZ_JBFBJK010000025.1, on the reverse strand, counting down.
GTGTACAACACGGACAACTGGCTGGTCACCGGCCTCATCGTCGTCGGACTCGCGCTCGCCGGGTACACGCTGCGGCTCGACGCCGAGGCGCGCGGGAGCGCGCAGCGGATGCTCGCCCAGGAGCGGGCCGCCCGCGCCGCGGAGGCCGAGACGGCGGCGCTGGCCGAGCGGGCCCGCATCGCACGGGAGATCCATGACGTCCTCGCGCACAGCCTCTCCGCGCAGCTCGTCCACCTCGAGGCGGCACGTCTGCTGATCGAGGGGGAGGCGACGCGCGAGCAGATACTGGACCGCGTCGTGGCGGCACGGTCCATGGCTCGCGAAGGGCTCGCGGAGACCCGGCAGGCGCTCTCGGCGCTGCGGGGCGAGCTGACGCCGGTCGAGGACTTCCTGCGCGAGCTGGTCGCGTCGGACGGCGCTTCGGTGACCGTCGCGGGGGCGCGGCGTGCCCTGCCCGCGGAGGCGTCGCAGGCGGTGCGCAGAGTCGCGCAGGAGGCCGTGACGAACGTGCGCAAGCACGCGCCGGGCGCCAAGGTGACCGTCCTGCTCGACTACGGCGAAGGCGAAGTGACCCTGGACATACGCGATTCGGGCGCGCCGCCGGGTGAACTGGCCACCTCCGGGGCCGGGTACGGTCTGCTCGGGATGCGGGAGCGGGCCGAGTTGCTGGGCGGCTCCCTGATGGCAGGGCCGGGCGAGGAGGGCTTCGTCGTGACGCTGAAGGTGCCCACATGACCGCGGAGAGCGCCGCCAAGGCGCCGGCGCGCGTCGTGGTGGTCGACGATCAGACCGTGGTGCGCGAGGGGATCGTGATGCTGCTCGGGCTGCTGCCCGGTATCGAGGTCGTCGGCTCCGGGGGCGACGGCGAGGAGGCAGTGCGGCTGGTCGCCGAACTGGCCCCGGATGTCGTCCTGATGGACCTGCGCATGCCCCGGGTCGACGGCGCGGAGGCCACCCGCCGCATCCGTGCCGAGTACCCGGGAACGCAGGTGGTCGTGCTGACCACATACGCCGACGACGAGTCGCTCTTCCCCGCGCTGAGGGCGGGCGCGCGCGGCTATCTCACCAAGGACGCGGGCGGGGACGAGATCGTGCGGGCCGTCGAGGACGTGCTCTCGGGGGACGCGGGGCTCTCGCCGCAGATCCAGCGGCGGCTGCTCGAGCGGCTGGCCGAGTCCGAGCAGCCCCCGGCCGCGCCGGAGCCGCCCGACGGCCTCACCACGCGCGAGACCGAAGTGCTCGTCCTGATCGCCGAGGGGATGACGAACCAGGAGATCGCCCGTGAGATGCACGTCTCGACGGCGACGGTGAAGACGCACATCAACAACCTGTTCGCCAAGACGGGCATCAAGGACCGTGCGCAGGCCGTGCGTTATGCCTACCGGCACGGTCTGGCGAAGCCACCGGGAGCCGCTCTCGCGTGAGCTGGGGCTTCAGCCGGTCGGCGAACGACACCCCCGGAGCTGATGAGCCTTCACCTGATGGGGTGAAGAGAAGGGAGAGAAGAGTCAGGGATCTTCCCGATCTGTCCATCCTTGGGCACGCGGCCGAACATGGCTGCGGACAAGGAGAGTTCGGTGGAGAAGCACGACGGGCGCGACGCCGGGCAGACACGGACCGGTGATCTCAAAGATCCCTGGTACGACGCGCTTGCCTCAGGCTGGGGCGAGTTGGACGGCACCGGCGCGCCGACCCCCGCGGTGTCGCCCCAAGCCGCTCCGGACCGGAGCGCGAGCGCGTCCGACATCTATCTGGAGGTCCAGCACAGCGCTGCCTTCCAGGAGGTGCGGGGCCGGTACCGGCGGTTCGTCGTCCCGGCCGTGGCGGTCTTCTTCACCTGGTACGTCGCCTACGTCGTGACGGCTACGACGGCGCCCGGTCTCATGGCGCGGCCCGTCACGGGATCCGTGAACGTCGCGATGCTCGCAGGCCTCGGACAGTTCCTCACGACCTTTCTGCTGACCTGGGCGTATGCCCGGCACGCCCGGCTGCGCAGGGACCGCCCGGCGCTGGACCTGCGCTGGGCCGTGTTCGAGCAGAAGCGTGAGCAGGACCAGCGAAGAGAGCAGGAGCGGGTCCGGGGGAGCGAGCGATGATCGGTGATCATCAGACACTCGCGCTGCTGCTGTTCGGCGTGTTCGTCGCCGTCACGCTCGCGATCACGACCTGGGTGAGCCGCAACCGGCATGGTTCGGCGGAGGAGTTCTACGCGGGCGGTCGGCTCTTCTCGCCCATGGAGAATGGTTTTGCCATCGCGGGCGACTACATGTCGGCCGCCTCCTTCCTCGGCATCTCCGGGCTGATCGCGCTCTTCGGCTACGACGGGCTGCTGTATTCGGTGGGCTTCCTCGTCGCGTGGCTCGTCGTGCTCTTCCTCGTGGCCGAACTGGTGCGCAACTGCGGGCGGTTCACGCTCGCCGACGTCGTCGCCGCCCGGATGAGGGAGCGGCCTGTGCGCATCGCCGCGGGAACTTCCTCGGTGACCGTGTCCGTTCTCTATCTGGTGGCGCAGATGGTGGGGGCGGGCTCACTGGTGGCGCTGCTGCTCGGCGGGACGAGCGGGGCGGCGCAGGCCTGGACGGTCATCGGCGTCGGCGCGCTCATGGTCATCTATGTGTCGTTGGGAGGGATGCGGGCCACCACCTGGATCCAGATCGTCAAGGCGGTCCTGCTGATGTGCGGCGCGATCGCACTGACCGTGCTCGTCCTTGTGAGGTTCCACGGCGACTTCGACCAGTTGCTGCGGACGGCGGCCGATCGCAGCGGGCACGGCAGCCAGTTCCTCGCGCCCGGGCTGAAGTACGGCGGCGACTGGACCGCGCGCCTCGACTTCATCAGCCTCGGCCTCGCGCTCGTCCTCGGCACGGCCGGGCTGCCGCACATCCTGTCTCGCTTCTACACGGTGCCGACCGCGCGGGCCGCGCGCCGCTCGGTCGTCTGGTCCATCGGGCTCATCGGCGGCTTCTACCTGATGACGATCGTGCTCGGCTTCGGTGCGGCGGCGATCGTGGGCTCCGATGCCGTCCGCGGGTCGAACGCCGCGGGGAACACGGCGGTTCCGCTGCTCGCGCTCGATCTGGGAGGCGGTGCGGATTCCACAGGCGGAACGGTTCTCTTCGCGATCGTCGCCGCCATCGCCTTCGCCACGATCCTCGCCGTGGTCGCCGGGATCACGCTCGCCTCGTCGGCTTCCGTGGCCCACGATCTGTACGCGTCGCTGCGGCGCAAGCACGCCAAGCCGCGCAGCGAGGTGGCGGTGGCGCGGGTCGCCGCAGCCGGGATCGGCGTGGTCGCGATCGGCCTGGGGCTGCTCGCGCGTGACCTCAACGTGGCGTTCCTGGTGGGCCTGGCCTTTGCCGTCGCCGCGTCCGCCAATCTGCCCGTGCTGCTCTACTCGCTGTTCTGGCGGAACTTCACCACGCGGGGCGCGGTCTGGTCGGTGTACGGGGGCCTGGTGCCCTCCCTGGCGCTCGTCCTGCTGTCACCCGTCGTCTCCGGGGGGCCGAACTCGCTCTTTCCCGGGGTGGACTTCCAGTACTTCCCCCTGGAGAACCCGGGGCTCGTCTCCATCCCGCTGGGCTTCCTCGCCGGATGGCTGGGCACCGTCACCTCGTCGGAGCCCGCGGACGAGGCCAAGCACGCGGAGACGGAAGTGCGGTCGCTCACCGGGGCGGGAGCGGTGTAGCAGTCTTGTAGCGGACCGGTGCGTCTAGGAGTGGCTGGACGTCCACTCGTAGCGGTGCTCCGGGCGGCCCGTGTCGCCGTACTTGAGACTCAGCCGGACGCGGCCCGAGCGCTCCAGGAGCTTGAGATAACGCTGGGCCGTCTGCCGGCTCAGCCGGGTGCGGTCGGCCAACTCCTGGGCGGAGATCGGCCCTTCAGCACCCATCAGCGCCCTGCGGACCAACTCGGCCGTCGTGGGGGAGTGCCCCTTGGGCAGGTCCGGAGCCGGAGTCGCCGACAGGGCGCCGAAGATCCGGTCGACCTCGGCCTGTTCGGCCTCGCCGCCGCCGTCCAGGGTGCGGCGCAGCGTCGCGTACGCCTCGAGCTTGGCGCGAAGTCCCGCGTAGGAGAACGGCTTGACCAGGTACTGCAGGGCGCCGTGACGCATCGCGGCCTGGACCGTGGCGACATCGCGTGCGGCCGTCACCATGATCACGTCGGTCTGGTGGCCGCGCTCGCGCAACGTACGGACGACCGAAAGCCCCGTCTCGTCCGGCAGATAGTGGTCGAGCAGCACCAGGTCGATGGGGAGCTCCTCGACGAGCCGCAGCGCCTCGGCGGCGCTGTGGGCCTTCGCGACCACGCGGAAGCCGGGGACCTTCGCCACGTAGGCGGCGTTGACATCCGCGACGCGGACGTCGTCGTCCACGACGAGCACCTCGATCATCGTGCCTCCTCCGTGGGGGCCAGCTCGGCCTGGGCGAGCGCTTCGGGCAGGACGACGGTGAACTCGGCGCCGCCGCCGGGCGAGGCGCCGGCCCGCACGCTGCCGCCCTGGCGCTCGGCGAGCCTGCGCACCAGAGCGAGTCCGATGCCGCGCTTGCCGTGCGCCGGAGGCTCCTTGGTGGACCACCCCTCAGTGAAGATCGTCTCGCGTCGGTCGGCGGGCACTCCAGGGCCCGTGTCGCGTACCTGCAGGACGACGGCACGTCCCTCGGAGCGGACATCGACCTCCACGCGCGCGTGCGGGCTGCCCGCCGCGGCGTCCAGCGCATTGTCCACGAGGTTGCCGACGATCGTGACGAGGCCGCCCGGGTCGATCAGCCGGTCGGGCAGTGCGGTGTCGCGCGGGACGGCGAGCACGACGCCCCGCTCGGCGGCGACGGTGGCCTTGCCCACCAGGAGGGCGGCGAGCAGTGGGTCGCCGATCTTCTCCGTGATCTGCTCGGCGGTCACCCGGTGCGCGCCGGCCACCTCGCCGACGAACTCCGCCGCCTCCTCGTACATCTCGAGCTCCAGGAGGCCGAGCAGTGTGTGCATGCGGTTGGCGTGCTCGTGGTCCTGGGCGCGCAGCGCGTCGATGAGGCCGCGGGTGGAGTCCAGTTCACGGCCCAGCTGCTCCAGTTCGGTGCGGTCGCGCAGGGTGGCCACGGCGCCGCCGTCGTCCGTGGGCATGCGGTTGGCGACCAGGACGCGCTGACCGCGGACGGTCAGGAGGTCGGTGCCGTTGACCCGTCCGGCGAGCACATCGGTCGTACGTCCCGGGCCGAGGGCGGTGTCCAGGGGCTGCCCGATGGCTTCAGGACCGAGGCCGAGGAGGCGCTGGGCCTCGTCGTTGAGGAGGCGGATCCGGCCGCCGCGGTCGAGGGCGACCACGCCCTCACGGATGCTGTGCAGCATGGCCTCGCGTTCCGCGAGGAGCGCCGAGATATCGGAGAAGGCCAGGTCGCGGGTCTGCCGCTGCACGCGGCGCGAGATCAGGTAGGCGGCAAGTGCCCCCACGGCGAGCGCGCCGCCCGCGTACGCGAAGAGGCCGGGGATCGCGTGGATCAGGCGGGCGCGGACACTGTCGTACTCGATGCCTACGGAGACGGCGCCCACGATGTCGCCGTCGATGTCCCGCAGCGGCACCTTGCCGCGGGCCGAGCGGCCCAGGGTGCCGTTGTCGATCTCCATGACCTCGCCGCCGGCGAGCGCGTGGCTGGGGTCGGTCGAGACGACCCTGCCGATCTCGTCGCGGTCGGTGTGGGACCAGCGCACCCCGTCCTTGTTCATGATCACGACGTACTCGGCGCCGCTGGCGCGCCGGATCCGTTCCGCTGCCGTCTGCACGGGCCCGTCGGCCGTGGGTCTGGAGGAGCTCAGGTCATCGGCGATCCGCGGCTGGGCCGCCGTCGTCTGCGCGATGGCGAGCGCGCGGCGCATCGCCTGATCGTCCAGCTGATCGCTGAGCGGGGCGAGGAAGAGCCCGGTGGCGAGCACGGCGACCCCGGCGGCGATCGCCAGCTGCATCAGCAGGACCTGCGAGAAGACGCGCCGGGGCAGGCCGAGGCGGAGTCGTCGGGCAGGGGAGGTCGGGCTCATGTGTACGAACGGTACGGCGACGGGTGGGCTACTCCGAAGTCACTGTGGCGGGGATCTCGCGCCCGACCCCGCACATCTCGACCTCGCGCACCGCCACCACGTCCATCCGCGCCGGAGCCCCAAGGGCAGCGCCGCAGCTCTCGGGGCGTGGCGGCAGCGAGGCGCCCTGGGCGACGGTCACACGCCAGCGCCGACCGTCGGTGTGGGCGACGATCACCTGCCGGCGCGGGGCCGCGCCGTCCGTCCGGACCACGCTCAGCGCGCCCGCGGCGTCTTCGCCGGTCGCGGTGCGCACCGCGAGCTCGGCGGCCTGTCCGGGGCGGTCCCAGGCGGAACTGCCCCGGCATCCCTCGGTGACGACGCGTCCCGTGCGCACCGCTTCGAGGATCTCTTTGACGGAGTGCGCCTCGGACCGGCCGTACGCATACCCGTGCGGCAGGACGAGCAGCGTGGGGGAGAAGCGGTGACCACCCAGATGAGTGACTTCCCAGACGCCTTGTTCACCGGCTGAGGCGAGTTGGGCGGCGAGGGGCCTGCCGAGGAGCGCGCAGCAGCGGTCGCGTTTGCCGTTCGTGCAGACCAGGGCCAGCGGGGCGCCCGTGTGCGGGGTGCCGAAGCCGCCGTGGTCGCCTGCGCCGAGTGCGGTGAAGTCGAGGTCGAGCAACCGGGCCGGATCGTCGGTGACGTGGCCGCGCAGCCAGGCGTTGCCGGGCGCGGTGTGGGCCACGTACACCTGGCGCCGGGCGGGCCCGTGGTAGTCGGCGTGGCGCCCCGGGCGCCGGATGAGGGCGACCCGTACGCCGGTCCCCTCGGCGGCCGCCTCGAGGGCGCGGCCGACCTCCGGGTCCAGATGGCTGGATGTGAGCGCCTTGGCGCCCCAGGGGCCCGGCTGTTCAAGCAGCAGCCAGGTCCTGGCGGTGGCCGCGGTCCCGGCGAGAGGCTCGTCCAGGTCCCGCGAAGCGGTGGCGCACGTACTCACAGAGGGGAGCCTAACCCGCGCCGGTCGAGTGACGATTCAGTCGCCCTGGGGCGCGGGCACCGGCTGGGGCGGCCGCAGTCCGACGTACTGCCCGCTGGGGCGCATGCGCAGCGGCCGCTCCCCGTACTCCTCCAGGGCGTGGGCGATCCAGCCGGCCGTGCGCGCCACCGCGAAGATCGTCTCGCCGGCCTCGGCGGGCATCCCGGACGACGCGGTCAGGACGGCAAGGGCGAGGTCGACATTGGCGTGCAGGTCCGTGTGGCGCGCGGTGGTGGCCACCACGTCACGGGCCGCCGCCAGGGCGGGACCGGCCTTGGGGGTCTCCTCCAGGAGGGCGAAAAGGGCCACCGCGCGGGGGTCGTCGCCCGGGTAGAGGCGGTGGCCGAGCCCCGGTACGCGGCGTCCTGCGCGCAGTTCGTCCGCCACGACAGGGGCCGCGCTGCCGCGGTCGAGCACGTCGTGGAGCATGCGGTGGGCGAGACCGCTGGCGGCGCCGTGCAGAGGGCCCTCCAGGACGCCGAGGCCGGCCGACACGGCCGCGTACGGGTGGGCGCGCGCGGAGGCGGCGACGCGGACGGCCAGCGTCGACGCGGCGAGGTCGTGGTCGACGAGCAGCGCGAGTGCGGTGTCCAGGGCGCGCAGGGTGGCTTCGTCGGGCTTCTGGCCGGTCAGGCGTGGCCAGAGGCGGTGGGCCAGGGGGCCCTCGTCCCGGTGCGTGCGCGGGATGGGCGGGAGCGCGGTGACGAGGGTGGGGATGAGGGTGCGCGCGGTGCCGATGACGGCTTCTTCGGAGAGGTCGAAGCGGAGGGGGTCCGCGGCCGCGGCCGAGATGGCGGCGACCCGCAGGCGGTCGGTCGGGCCGCTGTGCTCGGGCAGTGCGTCGACGGCTCGGCGCGCCGCGAGAGCGGTCTCCTCGGGGGCGGTGAAACGGATCCCGGGGCGCAGGGTGCCGGTCCAGAGCCACTCGGCGACCTCTTCGTAGGAGTACGCCAGGGCGAGCTCCACGGCGTCGACCCCGCGGAAGTAGTAGCGGTCCTTGTCGATGAGCGTGATGCGCGTCCGTACGGAGAGTTCGCCGCTCGCGGAGGCCGCGGCGGGCTCCCTGCGGTTCTTGCGGGCGAGCGACTCGACCTCCTTGGCGTCGAAGGTGCTGCCCCGTGAGCCGGGGCCACGACGGCTGCTGAGCTGGCCGCGGCTCACGTACGCGTACACCGTCTCGGGCTTCACGCCGAGGAGCTCCGCGGCTTCCCGGGTGTTCAGCCGGCGGCCCTCGCGGGCTGCTTCCTGATCCGTCATGGGCGACACCGTATCCACATCGGGATCCACATAGAGATCTGTATCGAGCTGATATTGATTTAATCAATATTGACAGCTATTGAGTCAAGCATGGACAGTCGAATCAAGTCCAGGGAGGAAGTCGAGGAAGAACATGCCGATCAATGGCTCCACCACCACCCCCACCGGTCCCGTGGAGGTCCCCCGCGGACTCGCGGGCGTCGTCGTGACCGAGACCCGGCTCGGAGACGTCCGGGGATCCGAGGGCTTCTACCACTACCGCCAGTACTCGGCCGTCGAACTCGCGCAGACCCGCGGCTTCGAGGACGTATGGCACCTGATGTTCCACGGCGAGCTGCCGGACGCGGCGCAGCGGACGGCCTTCGCGGCGCAGACCGCTTCCTCGCGGCACCTGCCCGACGAGGTGCGCGCCGCGCTGCCCGCCATAGCCCGCGCCAGTGTCCTGTCGGGACCGCTCTCCGGACTGCGCACCGCGCTCTCGCTCTTCGGGGCGGCGCGGGGCTTCCGCCCGGTGTACGACATCGCCGGCGACCGGCGCCGCTCGGACGCCCTGGCCGCGTCCGCCGTGGTGCCGACCCTGCTCACCGCGCTGTACCGGCTTGGCCAGGGCCTCGACCCCGTCGAGCCGCGCGAGGATCTCTCCTACGCCGCCAACTACCTCTACATGCTGACTGGTTCGGAGCCGGAGCCGGACCGCGCGCGGGCGATCGAGCAGTACTTGATCTCAACCATTGACCACGGATTCAACGCGTCAACGTTCACGGCCCGGGTCATCACATCGACCGGCGCGGATGTGGCGGCCTGCCTGGTGGGAGCCGTCGGCGCGCTGTCGGGACCGTTGCACGGCGGGGCGCCGAGCCGGGCCCTCGACACCCTCGACGCGATCGGCACCCCCGACCGCATCGACGGCTGGATCCGCGAACGCGTCCTCGCGGGGGACCGCATCATGGGCTTCGGGCACCCCGTCTACCGCACCGAGGACCCGCGCTCGCGCATACTGCGGGGCATCGCGCAGCAATTCGGCGGGCCGATGGTGGAGTTCGCGGTCGAGGTCGAGCGCCAGGTCGAGGCGATCCTCGCCGAGCTGAAGCCGGGCCGTGAGCTGCACACGAACGTGGAGTTCTACGCGGGCGTCGTCATGGAGCTGTGCGGTCTGCCGCGCGAGATGTTCACGCCGACGTTCGCGGCGGCGCGGGTGGTGGGCTGGGGGGCCAACATCCTGGAGCAGGCGGAGGACTCGAAGATCATTCGGCCTGCGGCGCGGTATGTGGGGGCTGTGCCGCCGGAGCCGGTGCCGGTGCTGCCGGTGGCCTGACGCACATGTGAGGTCCGGCGGCGATCGCGCGCCGGACCTCAACTGGGTGAATGGGGGGAAGGGTGAGGCCCCCGTCCTCGCGGGTGGAGAGCTTTCCGGAGGCAGGCCTCAACGGGGTGACCGGAGTGCCGACCTCGAGGGAGAGGCTGGGCGCAAGCTGTCTCGGCGCGCAGCCCCAGCCTCACTCGCTGGGGATGTCCGCTTTTGCGCGGATGAGTGTCTCCCTGCTGACAATGACGATGCGTTCATAGTCGGCGCGTGCGGCGTCTGAGGGCAGCTCGCTCTCGAGCGCCGCTGTGGCCTCTGTCCCGATCACAGCGAAGTTGCCGTCGCTGAGCTCGAAGATGTCGGGGCAGGTGTCGCCGGTGAGGCTTCCGCGGTCGCGTGGAGACGCACCGATGCGGCGCACGATCTTCAAGGGGGATCCCGGTCCTTAGGGTCGGAGAGGGTAACAGCGGGACACGCTATATCCCCGTAGCACAGGTCCCCTCACGCCACCCAGATTACTCGCGCAACTCATCCAACTGGCCCTATGGGACGGGTGGTTGGTCCTCGGGTGGCGGTTGCCCGATCACCCAATATTCGTCGGACTCGGATTCGTCCAGGTCATGGATGATGACGTCCGTCATGTGTCCCACCTTCGCCTCGTCGGACGAGTCCTTGAGGCTGGCCCGCTGGTGACGGGTGGCGTGCCAGTACTGGCGGAAGATGGGATTGGCGCACATCACGCGAAGGTGGCCGTGCAGTTCTTCCCAGTTGACGACACCGATGCGGTACGCCAGCAGGGCGTTGGTGTAGAGAGCGTTGGCGAACAGGAACTGCCGCTGCTGAGCGGGCGAGTCCGCCTCCGCGATGCTGAAGACGGCGGCCAGATCGGGATCGTCGATCGCCTTGCGCAGCAGGTAGAGCTGGAGTTCCTGCTGTTCCGCCATCATGGTGCGGCGCCAGTCGGCCCGCTCCGCGCGGTCGACCTGTATGCGGAGTTCCGCATAGCGTCGCTGCTGCGCGGCGAGCAGGGCCAAGGCCCCCGCCGCGAACGCGAGTCCCGCCCCGGTGGCGGAACCCAGTCCCCGTATGCCAAACATCTGTGTGGCCATGTCAACCCCCGAATCAGGCGACCGTCCGCCGGTCGTCGGGTGCGGGTCGACAGGGAGCGGACCGGCGAGCGGTGGGCGGCGCGCTTGCCGTCTCCCAGGGTGCCGAGCGGCGCTGATCGGCAGGGAGGCGGAGAGGAGGCGCACAGGAGGATGCGGTGGCCGCGCGTCCCGACGCCGTGCCCAATGTGTGCCCCGCGAGCGCCGCTAACAATCGTTCACTTCGCGGCGCTTCTACGCGCACATATCCTGGGGCCGTCTTCATTCGTCGTACGGGACCCGGAGCGCCGATTCGGAGCGCGGGATTCGGGCGCTGGGCGCGGACGGCGGCACGCGCCGGTACGGATGCAGAGCGCCGGGTGCGGGCGCCGATGTGCGCCGGGCGCGGCAACCGGCGCCGGCCTGGCTGCCGCGCACGGCGCGGACGAGTGCGGGACGCCGACATGAACGTATCGATGCGAGAGGTCGCACGTGAGCAAGCAGCAGATCCCGGTCGTCGTCCTCACCGGCTTCCTGGGCTCTGGCAAGACGACCCTGCTCAACCATCTGCTGCACCGCAGCGGAGGGAGCCGGATCGGGGCGATCGTCAATGACTTCGGGTCCATTGAGATCGATGCCATGGCGGTCGCAGGGCAGCTCGGTGATTCCACCGTCTCGCTCGGCAACGGGTGTCTGTGCTGTGCCGTGGACGCCAGTGAGCTCGACGTGTATCTGGAGCGGCTGGCCCGGCCATCCGCCCGGATCGACGTCATCGTCATCGAGGCCAGCGGGCTCGCCGAGCCGCAGGAGCTGGTGAAGATGGTGCTCGCCAGCGAGAACCCGCACATCGTGTACGGAGGGCTCGTCGAGGTCGTCGACGCCGCCGAGTTCGACTCCACCAGGGAGCGGCATCCCGAAGTCGACCGGCATCTGGGGATCGCCGATCTTGTCGTCGTCAACAAGGCCGACCGGGTCCCCGACGAAGAGCGTGAGCGGATCCTCGGCGTCGTCCGGGGCTTCACCGATCGTGCGGCCGTGGTCCCCGCCTCGTACGGGCGCGTCGACGTGGAGCTGCTTCTCGACCGCAAGCCCGTGGGGGAGCGGATCGGGCAGCTGTCGTTCGACGACCTGCACACGCACGAAGAGGGCGGCGAGGACGAGCACGGCCATCACGGCCACCTGCACTCCGCCTACGAGAGCCTTTCCTTCCTCTCCGAAGTGCCCCTCGCCCCCCGCCCCTTGATGGCCCTCCTCGACAGCCGGCCCGAAGGGCTCTATCGCATCAAGGGGTACGTCGATTTCGGCGTCGCCGATCCGCAGAATCGGTACGCCGTGCATGCCGTGGGGAGGTTTCTGCGCTTCTATCCCGAGCCGTGGCCCTCAGCTGAGCCCCGGCTGACGCAGCTCGTGCTCATCGGGTCGGGCATCGACGTACCAGCCCTGGAGAAGGAGCTCGAAGCCTGTCGTGAGTACGCCCCACAGGCCGATGAGCATGGCATGTGGGGCGTACTGCGGTACGTACAGGAACCGCAGGGCGACTGACCTGACCAGACCTGACTACACCGGGCCCGCCACCGCCGCCACCGGCTTCGCCAGCGACACCCCCGAGCCGTCGCGGCGCGGGTCGATCTCCGGCAGTTCGGCCGGCAGGCCGCTGCGCTGGGCCGCGAGCGGCGGCGTCGGGCCCGCCCACGCGAAGCTCAGACAGTCCTCGCCCTTCAGGAAGCGCTGGACGCGTACGCCACCCGTGGCCCGGCCCTTGCGGGGGTACTGGTCGAACGGCGTCACCTTGGCCGTCGTCTGCACCGAGTCGTCGAGCGTGCCCCGTGAGCCCGCCACCGTGAAGACGACCGCGTCGACGGCCGGGTCCACGGCAGTGAAGGAGATGACCTTGACGCCCTCCGCAAGCTTGATGCCCGCCATGCCGCCCGCAGGACGGCCCTGCGGACGGACCTGCGAGGCCTGGTAGCGGAGCAGTTGGGCGTCGTCCGTGATGAAGACGAGGTCCTCCTCGCCCGTGCGCAGCTCGGCCGCCCCGACGATCCGGTCACCTTCCTTGAGGGTGATGACCTCCAGCTCCTCCTTGTTGGACGGATAGTCCGGGACCACGCGCTTGACCACGCCCTGTTCGGTGCCGAGGGCGAGGCCGGGCGAGGACTCGTCCAGGGTCATCAGGCAGATCAGCTTCTCGTCCGCCTCCAGGGAGAGCAGCTCCGAAACCGGCGCGCCCCCGGAGAGGTTGGGTGCCGAAGCCGTCTCGGGAAGCTGCGGTAGGTCCACCACGGCGAGGCGCAGCAGCCGTCCCTCGGACGTCACCGCGCCCACCTCGCCGCGCGCGGTCGCCGGCACGGCCGAGACGATCACGTCGTGCTTGACGCGCTTGGTGTCGCCGTCCGAGAAGGGCTCGCCATTGGCCGTACGGGCGAGCAGACCGGTCGAGGAGAGCAGCACGCGGCACGGGTCGTCCGCTACCTGCAGCGACACGGTGGGGGCGGGGGTGCCCGCCGACTCCAGGAGGACCGTGCGCCGGTCTGTGCCGAACTTCTTGGCCACGGCGGCCAGTTCGGAGGAGACCAGCTTGCGCAGCTCGGCGTCCGACTCCAGGATGCGGGTCAGCTCGTCGATCTCGGTCCTGAGCCTGTCGCGCTCGGACTCCAGCTCGATGCGGTCGAACTTGGTGAGACGGCGCAGTGGTGTGTCGAGGATGTACTGCGTCTGGATGTCGCTCAGCGAGAAGGCCTGCATCAGGCGCTCCTTGGCCTGCGCCGAGTTCTCGCTGGAGCGGATGAGGCGGATGACCTCGTCGATGTCCAGGAGGGCGACGAGCAGGCCCTCCACCAGGTGCAGCCGGTCGCGCTTCTTGCCGCGGCGGAACTCGCTGCGGCGGCGCACCACGTTGAAGCGGTGGTCGAGATAGACCTCGAGGAGCTCCTTGAGGCCGAGCGTGAGGGGCTGGCCGTCGACGAGCGCCACGTTGTTGATGCCGAAGGACTCCTCCATCGGCGTGAGCTTGTAGAGCTGCTCCAGGACGGCCTCGGGGACGAAGCCGTTCTTGATCTCGATGACCAGGCGCAGGCCGTGCGCGCGGTCGGTGAGGTCCTTGACGTCGGCGATGCCCTGCAGCTTCTTCGAGCCGACCAGGTCCTTGATCTTGGAGATGACCTTCTCGGGGCCCACCGTGAAGGGCAGTTCGGTGACGACCAGGCCCTTGCGGCGCGCTGTCACGTTCTCCACGGCGACCGTCGCGCGGATCTTGAAGGTGCCGCGGCCCGCCGCGTACGCGTCCTTGATGCCGTTCAGACCGACGATCCGGCCGCCCGTGGGCAGGTCGGGGCCCGGCACGAACTTCATCAGCGTCTCGAGGTCCGCCCCCGGGTGCCTGATCAGGTGGCGGGCGGCCGCGATCACCTCGCCCAGGTTGTGCGGCGGCATGTTCGTCGCCATGCCGACCGCGATGCCTGACGCGCCGTTGACCAGGAGGTTCGGGTACGCCGCCGGGAGCGCGACGGGCTCCATCTCCTGGCCGTCGTAGTTCGGCTCGAAGTCGACCGTGTTCTCGTCGATCGACTCCGTCATCAGGGACGTCGCGTCGGCCATCCGGCATTCGGTGTACCGCATGGCGGCCGGCGGGTCGTCGTTGCCCAGCGAACCGAAGTTGCCATGGCCGTCCACCAGCGGAAGGCGCATGGAGAAGGGCTGGGCCATGCGCACCAGGGCGTCGTAGATCGACGCGTCGCCGTGCGGGTGCAACTTACCCATGACCTCGCCGACGACACGGGCACACTTCACATAGCCGCGGTCGGGGCGCAGGCCCATCTCGTTCATCTGGTACACGATCCGGCGGTGCACCGGCTTCATGCCGTCGCGGGCGTCCGGCAGGGCGCGCGAGTAGATGACCGAATACGCGTACTCGAGGAAGGAGCCCTGCATCTCGTCGACGACGTCAATGTCGAGGATCTTCTCCTCGAACGAGTCGTCGGGAGGCGGGGTCTTCGTGCTGCGGCGGGCCATCGCTGCTGCGGCTCCTTCACGGTGTCTGCCAGGGCATCAACGGGATCTGACGCCGACCATTGTGGACTGTCCCACTGACAACGCCGACCACGACCCGGACTTAGGACCCGACTACGCCGAGCGCGGAGCGGGAACTTCACAGGTTGTCGGCACGCTTGCATACAGTGGCAGGACTGGCAGAACATCCAGCTTTTCCGCGATCGAAGGGACGTACATGCCCATGGGTCACACGGCCACGGCCGAGGCCGGCTCAGGCGGCCTGACAGCGACCGAGCACCGGCTGGCCAACGGCCTGCGCGTGGTGCTCTCCGAGGACCACCTGACCCCGGTCGCCGCGGTCTGCCTCTGGTACGACGTCGGCTCGCGCCACGAGGTCAAGGGCCGTACGGGCCTCGCGCACCTCTTCGAGCACCTCATGTTCCAGGGTTCGAAGCAGGTGCCCGGCAACGGTCACTTCGAGCTGGTGCAAGGAGCCGGCGGTTCGCTGAACGGCACCACCAGCTTCGAGCGCACCAATTACTTCGAGACGATGCCCACGCACCAGCTCGAGCTGGCCCTGTGGCTGGAAGCCGACCGGATGGGCTCGCTGCTCACCACGCTCGACGACGAGTCGATGGAGAACCAGCGGGACGTCGTGAAGAACGAGCGCCGCCAGCGCTACGACAACGTCCCGTACGGCACGGCCTTCGAGAAGCTGACCGCTCTCTCGTACCCCGAGGGCCACCCGTACCACCACACCCCGATCGGCTCCATGGCCGACCTGGACGCGGCGACGCTGGAGGACGCGCGGAACTTCTTCCGTACGTACTACGCGCCCAACAACGCGGTCCTCTCCGTAGTCGGCGACATCGACCCGGAGCAGACGCTCGCCTGGGTCGAGAAGTACTTCGGGTCCATCCCCTCGCACGACGGCAAGCAGCCGCCCCGCGACGGCTCGCTGCCCGACACCATCGGCAAGGAGCTGCGTGAGGTCGTCGAGGAAGAGGTCCCGGCCCGCGCCCTGATGGCCGCCTACCGCCTCCCGGAGGACGGCACGCGCGCGTGCGACGCGGCCGACCTGGCGCTGACGGTTCTCGGCAGCGGCGAGTCGTCCCGGCTCTACAACCGGCTCGTACGCCGTGACCGCACCGCCGTGGCGGCCGGGTTCGGCCTGCTGCGCCTCGCCGGTGCCCCCTCGCTGGGCTGGCTGGACGTGAAGACGTCCGGCGATGTCGAGGTCCCCGTCATCGAGACCGCCGTCGACGAGGAGCTCGCCCGCTTCGCGGAGGAGGGCCCCACCGCCGAGGAGATGGAGCGCGCCCAGGCGCAGCTGGAGCGCGAGTGGCTCGACCGGCTCGGCACGGTCGCGGGCCGCGCGGACGAACTGTGCCGGTACGCCGTCCTGTTCGGCGACCCGCAGCTCGCCCTGACCGCCGTGCAGCGCGTCCTCGACGTGACCGCGGAGGAGGTCCGGGCGGCTGCCGCGGCCCGCCTGCGCCCGGACAACCGCGCGGTGCTCGTGTACGAGCCCATCGCCCCCGAAGGCGCCGAAGAAGAAGCGGACGAAGAGGAGGCGGCGAAGTGACCGAGGCCGCAACGATGCAGTTCCACCCGCAGCCCCAGGCGGGCACCGCGAGGCCGTGGGCCTTCCCCGCGCCCGAGCGCTCGGCCCTGGACAACGGCCTCACGGTGCTGCGCTGCCACCGCCCCGGCCAGCAGGTCGTCGCCGTGGAGGTCCACCTCGAGGCGCCGCTCGACGCCGAGCCCGCGGGCCTCGACGGCGTCGCCACGATCATGGCGAGGGCCTTCAACGAAGGCACCGACAAGCACTCCGCCGAAGAGTTCGCCGCCGAACTCGACCGCTGCGGCGCCACGTTGGACGCGCACGCCGACCACCCCGGTGTGCGGGTGTCCCTCGAAGTCCCGGTCTCCCGGCTCCCGAAGGCGCTCGGCCTGCTCGCCGACGCCCTGCGGGCACCCGCCTTCGCGGACAGCGAGGTCGAGCGCCTCGTGAGCAACCGCCTGGACGAGATCCCGCACGAGACCGCCAACCCGGCGCGCCGCGCCGCCAAGGAGCTCTCCAAGCAGCTCTTCCCGGCGACCTCGCGGATGTCGCGGCCCCGCCAGGGCACCGAGGAGACGGTCACGGCCATCGACTCGGCGGCCGTGCGTGCCTTCTACGAGAAGCACGTCCGTCCCGCCACGGCCACCGTCGTCGTCGTGGGCGACCTGACCGGCACCGACCTGGACGCCGTCCTCGCCGACACCCTCGGCGCCTGGACGGGCGGCACGGCCGAGCCGCGTCCGGTGCCTCCGGTGACCGCCGACGACACCGGCCGCGTCGTCATCGTGGACCGCCCCGGAGCCGTCCAGACGCAGCTCCTGATCGGCCGCATCGGCGCGGACCGGCACGACCGCGTCTGGCCCGCCCAGGTGCTCGGCACGTACTGCCTGGGCGGCACCCTCACCTCGCGCCTCGACCGCGTCCTGCGCGAGGAGAAGGGATACACCTACGGCGTACGGGCGTTCGCCCAGGTGTTGCGCTCCGCGCCGGACGGCACGGGCGCCGCGATGCTCGCCATCAGCGGTTCCGTGGACACCGAGTCGACGGGCCCGGCCCTGGACGACCTGTGGAAGGTGCTGCGAACCCTGGCCGCCGAAGGCCTCACGGACGCCGAGCGCGATGTCGCCGTGCAGAACCTGGTGGGGGTGGCCCCGCTCAAGTTCGAGATGGCGGCGTCCGTCGCGGCGACCCTCGCCGACCAGGTCGAGCAGCACCTGCCGGACGACTTCCAGGCGCAGCTGTACCGGCAGTTGGCCGCGACCGGCACGGTGGAGGCCACCGCCGCCGTCGTGAACGCCTTCCCGGGCGACCGGCTCGTGACGATCCTCGTCGGTGACGCGGCGCAGATCGAGGAGCCCGTCAAGGCCCTCGGCATCGGTGAAGTGAGTGTGGTCACGGGCTGAATGACGGTCACGGGCTGAGTGACAGTCAGGACATATCAGGACCCCAGTGGCGAGAATTGGCCACTGGGGTCCTCATATGTCCGAATTGGTATGGAGGTTACGTGTCTGACCTGTGGCGTGCGCTACAAAACCTCTGATCCGTTTGGCGATGGAAAGACGCCCCGCTTAGCGTCTGGTCCGGCTGTTCGTCATGCAGTACGCCGCATCCGTGGCACCGGACAGTCATCGCCGAGTCCCCGTACGGCGCGAGCCAGGGGAGCCGGGGACCCACATGTCCCCTGGGGTGAATCGGGCACCTTGCCGCGAGGCGAGGAACCCGTAGGAGACCTTCCTGCTCCGAACCCGTCAGCTAACCCGGTAGGCGAGAAGGAAGGAAAGGATCAGCCGCTTCATGGCGTTCACCCGTGCCACCGGGAAGCACCGTCGCCCGAGCCGCCTCACGCGTACCACCGCGAATGTGGCGGGCGTTGCCGCCCTCACCACCACCGGTGTCATCGGAGGCCTTGCCGCTCCGGCGCTCGCCGCCGACGAGGCCGCGGTCGAGAAGACGGGCCTCACTCAGGCGATCTCCGTCGGCGACTCGCTCGCCGCCAGCATCGACGCGCAGGCCGCCGCCCAGCAGCAGGCCGCCGACGCCGCCGCTGCCGCCAAGAAGGCCGAAGAGGCCGCCAAGAAGAGGGCCGCCGAGGCGAAGCGCAAGGCCGAGGCCGAGGCGAAGGCGAAGGCCAAGAAGGAGCGCGAGGCCAAGGAGCGCGCCGCCCGCGAGGCCGAGCGCAAGCGCCTCAACAGCTACGTCTCCCCGATCACCGGCTCGTACATCTCCACGGGCTACCAGACCGGCGGCGCCATGTGGTCCTCCGGCAGCCACTCCGGTGTCGACTTCCACGCCGCATCCGGCACCACGGTCCACGCGGTCGGCTCCGGCACCGTCGTCGAGGCCGGCTGGGGCGGTGCCTACGGCAACAACGTGGTCATCCAGATGAACGACGGCACGTACACCCAGTACGGCCACCTGTCGTCCCTCAGTGTCACCGTCGGCCAGGCGGTCACCCCGGGCCAGCAGATAGGCCTCTCTGGCTCCACCGGCAACTCGACCGGCCCGCACCTCCACTTCGAGGCCCGCACCGGGCCGGACTACGGCTCGGACATCGACCCGGTCGCCTACCTCCGGTCGCACGGCGTCAACGTCTGATCCGAATCACCAGGAGCTCACCGAAAGCTCATCGAAAGCCCCGGCTCATCGAGAGCCGGGGCTTTCGTCGTTCCGGGCTCGCCTTTGATCGACGCCCCCCTTGGCCAAAAAATATCCATGGATTCCGACCCGCCGTCGGAAATTCAGATGCTCTGCAATAGAGTCACTGAATGAGCGTCAATCGACCGCGTTTCGCGGGGATTAAGGCGGAGGTCAGGTCATGCGCATTCCTGCGCACTCGGTATGCACGGCCATCCGGGACGACATCGTCTCCGGTGTCTACGAACGGGGTGGCCGGCTCACCGAGGAACTGCTCGCGCGCCGCTACGGAGTCTCCCGCGTCCCGGTGCGCGAGGCGCTGCGCACCCTGGAGGCCGAGGGATTCGTCGTCACGCGCAGGCACGCGGGCGCGTGCGTCGCGGAGCCGACCGAGCAGGAGGCGGCCGACCTCCTGGAGATCCGTATGCTCCTCGAGCCACTGGCCGCGGCCCGTGCCGCGCAGCGCCGCACCGAGGCCCATCTGAAGGTCCTGCGCGGCCTCGTCAGGCTCGGCCAGGAGCGTTCACGGCGCGGTCAGGGCGAGGATCTGCGCTCGCTGGGCGGCTGGTTCCACGAGACGCTCGCCCAGTCGTCCGGCAGCCCGGGCCTCACCGCGCTGCTCACCCAGCTCCGGCACAAGATCGCCTGGATGTACGTCGTCGAGACGCCGGCCGTCCCCGCGGAGTCCTGGGCGGAGCACGCCGCGATCGTCGACGCGGTGGCGCGCGGCGACGCGGAGCGGGCCCGTGCGCTCACCGCGCAGCACACGGAGCGGGCGACGGCCGCGCACCGGCTGCGGTTTCCGCCGCGGGGCGAGAGGGAGCGGGAACGTGATCGCGTGAGGGGTTCGCAACATGTCGTAAACACGGTGAGCCTGCAGAATTAACAGGGGCGCCGTATACAAAGAAGTGCTATTCGGCGGGGGATTGCGAGGCGATTGTTTCTGCTGCCCGCATTCGGCGATATCCCCTGCCTTTATTCGGTTGCGTTCGGCGGTGCTCGGGAAGCGGACGCGAATACACCGAAGGGCCCGCCCCCTGTTTCGGGCGGGCCCTTCGGCGTATGCGTGCGACAGTCGCTGTCAGACGGTCTCGGGGAGTTCATCGAGGCCGTCGGCGACCAGCTTCGCCAGACGGTCGAGGGCGGCGTCCGCACCCTCGGCGTCGGAGGCGAGCACGATCTCCTCGTTGCCCTGCGCGCCCAGGCCGAGCACCGCGAGCATGGAGGCGGCGTTGACGGGGTTGCCGTCCGCCTTGGCGATCGTCACGGGGACGCCGGCGGCCGTGGCCGCGCGGACGAAGATGGAGGCGGGTCGGGCGTGAAGGCCCTCGGCCCAGCCGACGTTGACGCGGCGCTCAGCCATGTGTTGCTGCCCTTCCAGGTGTCTCACAGTTGTCTAGACCAGTCTCTCATGCCGTCGCGAGTGCTCCGCCGGCCGCAGGTCCGTCTCCGACAGACCGTACGTCACCCCCGCGAGCCGTACGCTGGCCCCATGCAGACCCCGTCGGACCGGCACGCGTACCCCTCCCACTGGGAAGCCGATGTCGTCCTGCGTGACGGAGGCACCGCCCGGATCAGGCCCATCACGGCCGAGGACGCGGACCGCCTGGTCAGCTTCTACGAACAGGTTTCGGACGAGTCGAAGTACTACCGCTTCTTCGCGCCCTACCCCCGGCTGTCCGCCAAGGACGTCCACCGCTTCACCCATCACGACCAGGTGGACCGGGTGGGTCTTGCGGCCACGGTGGGCGGCGAGTTCATCGCCACCGTGCGCTTCGACCGCATCGACGAGCGCGGCATGTCCGCGAGCGCGCCCGCCGACGAGGCCGAGGTCGCCTTCCTCGTGCAGGACGCCCACCAGGGCAGGGGCGTGGCCTCGACGCTCCTCGAACACATCGCGGCCGTCGCCAGGGAGCGCGGCATCCGCCGCTTCGCCGCCGAGGTGCTGCCCGCCAACACCAAGATGATCAAGGTGTTCACGGACGCGGGGTACCAGCAGAAGCGCAGCTTCGAGGACGGTGTCGTACGCCTCGAATTCGATCTGGAGCCGACCGACCGCTCGCTCGCCGTGCAGCGCGCCCGTGAGCAGCGCGCCGAGGCGCGGTCCGTGCAGCGGCTGCTCGCACCGGGCTCGGTCGCCGTGATCGGTGTCGGTCGCACGCCCGGCGGCGTGGGGCGCAGCGTGCTGCGCAATCTGCGCGACGGGGGCTTCACGGGGCGCCTGTACGCGGTGAACACCGCGTTCGACGACGGCGCCGAGGTCGACGGGGTGCCCGCGTACCGCTCCGTCCTGGACATCGACGAGCCCGTCGAGCTCGCCGTCGTCACCGTGCCCGCCGAGCGCGTTCCGCAGGCCGTCGCCGACTGCGGTGAGCGCGGGGTGCTCGGCCTCGTCGTGATCTCCGCCGGGTACGCGGAGAGCGGCGCCGACGGGCGCGAGCGGCAGCGGGAGCTGGTGCGGCAGGCGCGGTCGTACGGCATACGCATCCTCGGTCCGAACGCCTTCGGTGTCATCAATACGTCCCCGGAGGTGCGGCTCAACGCCTCGCTGGCCCCGCATCCCCCCGAGCGCGGCCGGATCGGCCTCTTCACCCAGTCCGGCGCGATCGGCATCGCCCTGCTGTCCGGGCTGCACCGGCGGGGCGCCGGCCTGGCGACGTTCGTCGGATCCGGGAACCGCGCGGACGTGTCCGGCAACGACGTCCTTCAGTACTGGTACGAGGACCCGGACACCGATGTCGCCCTGATGTACCTCGAATCCATCGGCAACCCGCGCAAGTTCACCCGCCTCGCGCGGCGGGCCGCGACCGCGAAGCCGCTGGTCGTGGTGCAAGGGGCCCGGCACAGCGGGATCGCGCCCACGGGGCACGCGGTGCAGGCGACACGGCTTCCGCACGCCACGGTGTCGGCGCTGCTGCGGCAGGCGGGCGTCATCCGGGTCGACACCGTCACGGAGATGGTCGACGCGGGGCTGCTGCTTGCGGGGCAGCCGTTGCCCTCCGGGCCGCGGGTGGCGATTCTCGGGAACTCCGAGTCGCTGGGGCTTCTTACGTACGATGCCTGCGTCGCCGATGGGCTGCGGCCGTTGCCGCCGGTGGATCTGACCACCGGGGCGGCCCCGGCGGACTTCCGGGCCGCGTTGTCCGATGCGCTCTCCGACGAGACGTGTGATGCCGTGATCGTCACCGCTATCCCCTGGGTGGGGGAGGACGGTGTCACGGCCTCTCCGGAGACGCTGGCCAGTGAGTTGCGAGCCGCTACAGAAGGGTGCCCCGCGAAACCGGTGGCGGTGGTCCACGTGGAACTCGGCGGGCTCGCCGAGGCCTTGGCCGCCGCTGCCCGTACCCGGCCCGACGCCCCTGGTCCGATTACTGGCAGCGGGCGCTGTGCCCACCCGTCCCGCCCTGCGGGACGGGTGGGGGCAGCGGCGGCGGGCCCACACGT
>NZ_JBFBJK010000024.1:0-151031 GCF_040686095.1 Streptomyces sp. NPDC086554 | reverse complement strand
GCGTCAACCAAGCCATGCTAACCAGCGACCCCCGTCCGCCGCGCGCGGACGCCTCCACACTGTGGCGGCTCTGTGACGCGAGAGGCCGTGGCCGCCCGTGCACGGGCGGCCGACACGCCCGTACGTCCCGCTGGAAACTCCACCCCGCCGTACTGCTCCACATCTTCCCCGTGCCGAACCCCCAGTCCTCGTAGGCCTACGACGCGGAAGGCTCGGCCGCCCTCCGAGCGGTTGTTGACCGCGCAGGAGACGGCCGACTGCCTCGGCGTCAAGCGCAAGACCCTCTACAACTGGGCGGGCACATGGGAAGTGGAGAGGAGAGGTCCGGAGCCGCTCCGGCTGGAGGGACGGGCACTGCGATACCGGGAATCGGACGTGGCCCGGTACATCGCCAACTTGCCTCGGGCGAGTTGAAGCACCCATGGCCCCCGATCGGAGATACGTACGTGGCCAAAGAAGAGCCGTACGACCGCTGGCACAAGGCGCGGCCGGCGAAGGACGAAACCGAGTGCCCGGAACACCCCGGGCTCGTACCGAGCGCGGACCACGGCTGTGAGCAGCGGTGGCAGGCGCGTTGGCGGGACAAGGACGGTCGTCAGCGGTCCAGGAACTTCCCGAAGAACCGGAAGAAGGCGGCTCTGGCCTTCCAGCGGAGCCAGCGAGCGGCTGTCGAGGAGGGGCGGGACCCGTTCCCGCACCGGGCGCGGAGCAACACCAGCACGACACCGACCATCGCCGACTACGTCGAGACGTTCCTGTCCCGTCACGAGGGACGCTCGGGAACCGTCGATAGCTACGGCTATCGGCTGCGGGGCCACGTGGTTCCAGCGCTGGGATCGCTGGCCGTCGGCAACGTGAAGCGCGGCGACTACCGGGACTTTCTCGCAGCGCTCAAGAACCAAGGCATGCCGGACACCACGCGATCCGGCGTGAAGAAGGCGCTCTCGGTGATGCTGTCGATGGCTGTGGAGGACGGGCACTTGGAGGGCAACCCTGTCTCCGGGATTCGGCTGCCCAAGGGAACAGGGCGAGGGGTGCGGCTGACCTGGGAGCACGTGGTTGCGCTGGCCGACGAGATCGTCCCTCGGTACCAGCTCCTCGTCTGGTACGGATCTCTCCAGGCCCTGCGGTCCATGGAGGCGACTGGAGTCCGACGCACGGACATGGAAGCCGTCTCGGGCAAGCAGCTGGTCGAAGAGCAGCGACAGCGTGGACGCGCGGCTCCCCTCAAGACCGAGGCGAGCCGGGCGCCGCTCGCAGTGGGGGCCTTTCTATGGGAGGAGTATCAGGCCCACCTTGCGCGGTGGCGGGCGCCGCTGTCGCCCGCGGCACTGCGTAGGCGCGAGCGGCGCGGAATCGCCCCCGTCCCGGTCGAGTACAGCGATCTGGTCACGGTGACCCGATACGGGACTCCCGTCTGGGAAGGCACCCTGTGCAGGGAGTTCCAGCTGGCCAAGCAGCGCGCGCGAGCCCGGGGGATCAAGGTGCCTGAGGACGCCACCTTCCGCGATCTGCGGCACTTTGCCGACGCTGTGCTCGTTGCTTCGGGCCTCGAACCGCGCAAGGTCCAGGCCCGGATGAGGCACGGCCGGATCGCCGAGACCATGGACACGTACGGATACCTGGTCTGGGAGGTCGACTGGGAGAACGCCCCCGCTTCGTTCGAGGAGCTGTACGGCATCACCCCACCGCCGGGGCTACCGAAAGCCGCGCTGTTGCCCCGCAGTAAGCGCGTGCAACGGCGAACGGGTGCCGCTGTCAGGCGGTGACGCATGGACGTGCACGCGATGTGCACCGCATCCGTCCTGACACGCCTTAGGCGCAGGTCAGCGGGGTAGCCACCAGAGCGCTCGATAGTCCCCGGCGTACAGCCCGACTCGTCTGCCTTTGTGGCCCTGACCAGGGGGTTTCCTTGGTCAGGGCCACATTTTTTGGAGAGGTGCTTCCCGCTTCTACCTGCGGTTTCCCGGGAGTTCCCGCGCGAATGCGCACGCGTTGTGCATGCACGCGGGAGCGTGTGCTGCGGGAATCCAGGTGGTGGGGGCCCAGTGATCTGTAGATTCGTGCGGCAGACGGGTGGGGGCCACCAGACGGCAGGCCGTGATCATGACTGGGCGGCGCAGGGTGGGGAGATCCTCTCTCGTTCAGGAGTTCTGCGATCGGCCCGAACTGCCGGTGATGGAGCCGCTGCAGTCCTACGGCCGGCTGGCCGTTCTTCGGCCGGGCGGCCAAGATGACCGTGCACCCGCCGCACCTCGCGGATGTGCAGGCGATGACGCGGCTGGAGGCTTCCAACTGGACGAGGCGTCAGGCAGCGGATGCGACTACCGACCGCACTGGCGTTCCGGACCGGGCGCATGCCTGACGCGATGCCACTGGCCGGGCGCCGAAGATCCGGTAAACCTGCACGCCGTTCACTCCCAGGTCGTACGGAAGCTGAACAGTAGTCACGACTGTGCCAGATTACGGCGATCTCCGCGCCGGGGTGTCCGTCCGGGAATCGATGGCAACCGTCGTGCGTGCAGCAAAGCGGCAGGCCGTGTGGAGGAGTTGGCGCGTTCGACCACCCTGCCGCCACACCGGTGAAGTCGCCTTTTCTGATACGTCCCGTTTGGGCCTCGGGCGGCCGACCGCCTCCTTGTCGGCGTGCTTTGATCCAGCGCATGGCGGAAGTCGCCGGGAAAGGTTCCCGGTTTCGGGAATCGGGCGAACTGCCATTCCGAAGTGTCTATTCGAAGGGAACCGCGCGTAATGAACATTGCCTCCCGGTTTGAAGCAGCCGAGATCTCCGACGCCGAGCTGGACAACGTCTCCGGCGGCAACGCGGCCGGCGGCTCCGGCGGTCTCTTCCTCGAGACGCCGCACGCACACGCTTGCGCTGACCTCACGGCCGTCGCTTCGACCGAGGGTCTTGCGGTGGGAGCGAGCGTCCACGCTGCCGCTCTGTAACGAGACGTGCACCCCCTTTGAGGCCCCGGATCGCACGATCCGGGGCCTCAAAGGGGTACCGGTAGCGACGACGTGGTGGCCCATGCGCTGGAACCGGCTCGGGATGATGATCGGTACCGAGTGGCCGAGCCGCAGGTCGGTCTAGTCGGCGGTTCCGGGTTCCACGACCCATTGGCAGCGCTGCCCGGTGATGCCGGCGATCATGTCGTAGTCGGCGTCGTGGTGGAGCACGATGGCGTTGTTGCGCTCGGCGGTCGCGGCGACGAGTAAGCCGGGGAGGGGCAACGCCCGGTGGAATCCGCGTTGGATCGCGGCGCGCTGCACCTCAAGGGCGCGGTCGAAGACCCATTCGTCGCAGTAGAGGTGGTCGAAACCGCGTAGCCATTCGGCCACGGTGGAGGCTTCGCTCTTTCCGCGAATGCTGTACATGAGCTCGTATTCGACGGCGGGGCAGATCGCCAGCAGGCCGCGCTCATGGAGCGGGTCGAGCGCGGCGGCGACCAGGGGACGGTGCCAGCGGGCAAGAGCGGACTCGTCGACCAGGAACGGGACGCTCACTCAGGCGGCCTTCGTGTCCTTGGCGGAGTCGGGAACCTTCGTCTCCTCGACGATCTCGCTGAAGTCGAGCTCGCCGGATTTGACGGCGTCGATGAACTGCTGGCGAAGGTGGCGCTTGACGGCGTCCTCCACTGCCGCGCGTACCGCAGCGGCCTTGGTCTTCGTGCCGTAGATCTCCTTGGCCTGGGTGACCATTTCGTCGTCCAGATCGATCATGGTTCGAGCCATCAGGGGCTCCTCCCTTCACCAAAACGACACCAAACTACAACATGGAATGGTGTCGTTTTGGGCGTTCGCTCCTAGCGGTGTCGTCGACTGCGCGCGAGAGCCCCGGCGTACAGCCCGACTCGTCTGCCTTTACCTTCCTGACCAGGGAAAACGCCCTGCCTCGTCGCTCCGAGGCGGGGCTCTTTCGTATGCCTGGCGGCCATAGCCCGCCTCCGTCGGTTCCCTCTGCGGATTCGGAGAAGACCCCTTCCTCGTTCGCAGTGCGGCTCCGCCTCCCAGGCCCGCAACTCGTCCCCGAACGAGTGAGTTTGCGAGCGATAAACCGTACGTTCCGATATGTCTGGCCGCAGCAATATCCCCCACCTCCCGAAAGGCCAGTCATGCGTCTCCGCCTCGCCCTCAGCGCCGCCGCGACTTCCCTGCTCATCGCAGGCCTCGGCGCCGCCACGCCCGCCCACGCGAGCCAGTTCGACGACCTGACCGTCAACGGCACCGGCACGATCGCCGCCGACGGCACCATCACGCTCTCCGGCACGTACCGCTGCCTGCCCGACGACACCCCTGGCCCGGTGTTCGTCGGCAGCACCCTCGTCCAGGGCGGCGAGTCCACCGGCATCGGCGGCACCCGCGCCGTCTGCGACGGCCAGGTCCGCGGATGGACCAACACCAGCATGGGCACCACCGCCGGTTCCCGCTACAAGCGAGGTGAGGCCACCGTGCGGGCCCACCTGATGAAGCTGAACACGAAGAGCGGCCTGCCGATGCCGAAGCTGCTCGCCCACGAGGAGGCGCGGGGCGAGCTGAAGTAGGCGAGGCTGCCGAGGAAGCACGGTAACCGGCTCCCCTTCCTGACCTGGTCAGGAAGGGGGACGGCCTCACGGCTGAAATTGGCCGTAGCATGTCAAAAATCATGAGGGTGCGCCTTGCCACCTCTAGGGGCCCGTGCCTCAATGGTCTGCGGTCGAGATGCTGACGGTCTGTCATATCTCGTACCCGTCACCCCCCCCGCATTCCCCCCACTTGAAGGCAGGACCCCATGAGGCATGGCAGCAGCATGTACCGCAGGCAGCACGGCAGATCCGGAATCGGCAGGCTCGGGGCCGGGTCGGCCTTAGGGGTCGGGATCGTCGCCGTCGGCGCGATGGTGATGGCTCCGGCCGCCACCGCCGTGACGCCGGAGACCGCGACCATCTCGTTCGACTGCGGGTCCTACGGCTCCGGCACGGCGACGCTCAAGGCCACCCAGGACGGGACCGCCGCGACCATCAGCGTGTCCACGTCCGCGATCACCGCTCCCATCGACATCGCGGCCAACTCCGTCGAGTCGACGCTCTCGCTCACCAAGAACGGGTCGGACACGGCTACCTTCACCGGTAAGTCCAACCCGGCCATACCCGCCGGCGGCGAAGTCTCCACCGGGCCGCTCAACGGGACCGTCGCCACCGGCGACAGCCTCGAAGGCAAGTCGCTGCAGGTCGTGGTCCTCGGGATCAGCGTGACCTGCAACGCCACATCGGCGCAGGCGCCCGGGCCGTTCGTCTTCTGACGCCGTTCGTCTGCTGACTCCGACAGTTGCGCAACGGGGGCGGTGCGGCTCAGGACGACCGGGCGGCGCCGCCCCCCTCGGCTGCCAGCGGGCGCCAGTACTGGTCCTTGCCCTCGTCTCGTACGACGTAGCCCAGGCCCTGCAGCGTCTCGACGAGGTCCCGTGCGTCGTCGGCCGCCTTGCGCTTCAGCGCGGCCTTCCGTGCCGCAAGCAGCGCGTGGGCCTCCGCGGGAAGGGCGGGAACCCCGGGGATCCAGCGGTGGAACAGGGGCGCGTGCGGGTCGGACTCGCTCCACGGGTAGCCGTGCGTACGGAAGGCCTTGGCCAGGGTCGTTGGCGATGCCGTGCGGGCGCCCCGTGCGAACTGGCGTGACGTGCCGTCGAGGATCACCAGGTCCTTGCCGTCCAGGAACACCGCCGAGACCTCGGCACGTGCGATCGTGCGGGTCAGGTCGTTCTGGTCGGTCTCCAGGTGTTCGTCGGTCAGCTTCAGTTTCAGTGCTTCGGTGAGTTCCGTGACGGCGATGAGGAGGCCTGCCACCAGGCCTACCACCAGGCCCACCGCCATCGCGATGCCGGTCTGCCACGGCTTGTCGAGCGATCCGACGAACGTGATGCCGTCCCGCCAGGGCAGCACCGGCGCCTTGGCCAGCCAGCGGGCGAGCGGCGGCAGGGCGACGCCGAGCAGCAGGCCGAGGAGGGGAATGCCGATCAGTACGACGAGGAGGTCGCCGCGCGGGTAACCCAGCACCGTCGTCCGGTCCTTGACGAGGGGGAGGGGGAGGGGGTGGCCGAGGGGCTTCTCGCCGGGCGTTCCGTGCGCTGCCTCTTCGCGTGTCATTTTCACGACGCTAGGGGCGTGGGGGCCGCCGGAGCATCGGCCTAAAGTCGATGGGCTGGAGACTTCGGTCGGTATTGCCCACCGTGGACACCGACGAGCAATGGGACGCCGTCGTCCCCGACGAAGCCGTCATGCGGCCCGGCGTCGACGCTCTTTCCCGGTGCGGCGGCGGACGACGGCCTCGTCGAGGAGCGGGTGTTGAGCCATCTCGACGGGCGGCTTCCGGTCCGTACGCCACGGGTGCACGCGGCAGGAGCGTACGAGAACGGATGGCGGTACGTCCTGATGTCCCGGCTGCCCGGCGAGGAACTCGTCGCCGCCTGGCCGCGCATCCCGCGCGCGGGCTGCCGGAGAGTTGGGTGGAGCAGATCCCGGACTTCCTGAACTCCGTTGCCCTGCCCGGCGATCCGCCACCCTCCATTCTGCACACCGAGTTCATGCGTCAGCCCGGAGCCGACGCTCGACTCGCTCGCGGAGACGTGGTTCCACGCAGGCACCGGAACGGGCTGAGTCCGCCTTGCGGGCGACCTCGCTCAGGCCACCGGCATCAGCGTCAGATACGCGAGGCCCAGGGCCCCGCGGTAGCCGCGCAGCCAGCTGTTCCGCTGGCGGTCCACCTTCTCGCGGGTCTCGGCGGAGAGGGGGTGGTCGGGGAACGTGGCCAGCCACTCCTCCACGTCCGAGCGGTAGCCGGACTCGAACTCCTCCCACTCCTCGGGGCTCGCGGTCTCCACCCACAGGGGGCGGAAACCGGCCGCGATCGCCGTGTCCACCAGGTCGGCGAGGTGGAGGTGTTCGCCGACGTGGGCGTCCGGCCACATCGCGGCGAGTTCGTCGGCGGAAGGCGTGCGCTGCCAGAAGCCCTCGCCGAGCACGACGCGGCCGCCGGGGCGTACCAGGCGGCGCAGTTCGCGCAGGGCCTCCGCGGTGTGGTGGGGCGCTTCGGCGGTGCTGAGCGCATGGCTCGCGCCGAGGCACAGGACCAGGTCGGCGGGGTCGCGGACGGTGCCCGTCGCCGATTCCTCGGCGAAGGTGACCCGGTCGGCGAGCCCGCGCTTCTCGGCGTCGGCGCGGGCTCTGGCCAGGTCGTCCCCGTTCAGGTCCACGCCGGTGCCCGTGGCTCCGGGGGCCGCCTCCAGGACGCGCAGCAGCAACTCGCCCCAGCCGCAGCCGATGTCGAGCACGGAGCCGACTCCCGGTGAGACGCGCCCGACAAGGCGTGCGGCCCGGGCCTCGGAGAGCGGGCCGTGGAAGGTGAGGCGGGTGAGGCGGGGCGGGACGTTCGTGGTGGTGTCGGTCATGGGAGTGGTCGTGTCGGTCATGGGAGTGGACGGTAATGCGTCAACTCGGCCGGGGGACAGTGACTTTCGGTGCGGTACGCCCGGTCAGTCCGCCAGCCGTCCTTCCTCGTTCTCCTCGCCCGCCTGCTCCCGTACGTTCCGCTGGCGCGAGCCCACCGACACGAGCACCCCCACCGCCGTGCCGGCGAGGGCCGCAGGCACCATCCAGGCCCGGTTGAAGGAGTGGCCGAGCGCGTCGTCGACCGAGTAGGCGCCGGGGCCCGTGACGGCGAGGGCCGCCGAGACCAGGCCGAGGTACGCCGGGTACTCGTAGCCGCCGCCCATGCTGAAGAAGCCGTTGGGGGCGTGCACGGCGGTCGCGCCCGCCATGGCGCCCGCCGCCGCGGAACCGGCCGCCGGGGTCGCGAGGCCGAGCGCGAGGAACACGCCGCCGCCCGCCTCGGCAAGGCCCGCGACCATGGCGTTCGCCTTGCCCGGCTTGTAGCCGATGGACTCCATGAACGCGCCGGTGCCTTCGATGCCGTGGCCGCCGAACCAGCCGAAGAGCTTCTGGGCGCCATGCGCTGCGAGCACGCCGCCCGTTCCCACCCGGAGCAGGAGCAGGCCCAGGTCGCGGCGGTCGAAGCAGGAACTGGTCATGGCGGCGTCTCCTGGGGTGGGGAGGGGGATGCCGGGTACGGCTCCTTCTCCACCGTCCGCCAGACCTGCCCCGCGCACCCGGCTCGATCGGCCGTACGAGTGACCCCGTCCCGTCCGGTGGCGCGCGGGCGCGGCCGGTGTGACGGTGGGGCCATGAGCATTCAGGTAAACCGGCTCAGCGACCCGACGGTCCGAGCCTTCGTCACCGCGGTGAACGCCAATGACCAGGCTGCCTTCCAGGCCGTCCTCACGCCCGACGCGACCATGTCCGACGACGGTTCCGACCGGAATATCGCCGACTGGACCGAGCGCGAGATCTTCTCCTCCAACGGCCATATGGAGGTGGAGAACGAGTCCGACGGCGGGCGCACGCTGGTCGTCTCGTATCGCAATGACACGTGGGGCGAGATGCGGACGAAGTGGCGGTTCGACGTCGACGGCGGGAAGGTGTCCCGCTTCGAGACGGGCCAGGCCTGAGCCTCGCCCGGAGGCAGGCTGTCAGGTCTGACGTATCGGCAGGGCAACCGTTCCGCGACCCGGTGACGCCCGCCGCTCCCCGACGGGCCCCACGGGTCGGTACGGAGCGGCTGCCCTGCCCCCTCCCCCTTCACAGTGGTCTGCGGTGCCTCAGTGGCAGTTCTTGTAGCCGTTGTCGGCCGTCGTCCATGAGCAGGAGTCCTTGAGCGAGCCGCTCGGCTTGATGAGGCGGGCCTTGTCGCTGGTGTTGTTCCAGACGTACGAGCCGCGGCCCCAGTAGCGGACGCCGGACGCGTTGGTGCCCTTGCCCGTGCGGACCTTGACGGTCTTGCCCGCGCCGATCTTGTAGCTGCCGAAGGTGTACGTGTAGCCGGTGTTGTCCTTCAGCTTGTAGCCCTTGAGCTGGACCGCCGAGCCGGAGTTGTTGTGGATGTTCACCCACTCCGCGTTCAGCGAGGAGTTGGTGCGGGTGTCGCGGCCCGGACTGTCGTACTGGATGTAACCGAGGTGCAGCCCGCTCTGGTGGCGCGCGGCCGCGTTCGCCGGGGACACGGCGAGCAGCGAGGCCGGCAGCGCGGCGGCGGCGAGGACGGCCGGGACCGCGGAACGTATGCGCAAGATGTGCTCCGAGTGTGCTCTGAATGTGGAGTTCTCGTGGAGGGCTCGCTGAGCATACTGGGTGTGATGCGCGTAATTGGCGCGGAGTGTCCTATTCCGTTTGTGCAGATGTTGGCCGACCGTGAGCGACGGGTCACGGTCGGCCACTGGACCGGGTCGAGCGCCAACTCCCGCCCGGTGACCGCTAACCCCGCCCGATGAACGGCATGTTCGTCGCGAGCACCGTCGCGAACTGCACATTCGCCTCCAGCGGCAGCTCCGCCATGTGCCGCACGGTCCGCGCCACGTCGGACACGTCCATCACGGGCTCGGGCGCCAACTCCCCGTTCGCCTGGAGGATTCCGGCCCGCATCCGCTCGGTCATGTCGGTCGCCGCGTTGCCGATGTCGATCTGGCCGCAGGCGATCCGGTAGGGGCGGCCGTCCAGGGAGAGGGACTTCGTCAGGCCGGTCAGCGCGTGCTTCGTCGTCGTATACGCGATCGACTGCGGGCGCGGGACCTGGGCCGAGATGGACCCGTTGTTGATGATCCGGCCGCCCTGCGGGTCCTGCTCCTTCATCTGCCGGAACGCCGCCTGTGCGCACAGGAACGCGCCGTTGAGGTTCGTGTCGACGACGTGCCGCCAGGCGTCGTAGGACAGTTCCTCGACCGGGACGCCACCCGGGCCGAACGTGCCGGCGTTGTTGAAGAGGAGATCGAGGCGGCCGAAGTTCTCGCGTACGGACGAGAAGAGCGCGGCCACGTCCTGCGGCTCCGACACGTCGGTGCGTACGCACAAGGACGTGCCGTCGGGGGCGAGTGCCGCCGTCTCCTCCAGCGTCTCCACGCGGCGGCCCGCGAGCGCCACGGACCATCCCGCGCGCAGCAGTTCGACCGCCACGGCCCTGCCGATCCCGGAGCCCGCGCCGGTCACCACGGCGGTCCTTGTGTGCTCGGCCGGATGCCCGGTCAGATGCCCGGCCGGCTGCCCAGTTAGCTCTGCGTTCATGGCCCCGCAGCGTACGGGAGGGGTGTCCACGCGGACCTCATCCGCCCGCCATGTGGCTGTTGTGTACGCGACAGTCGGGCGTCGTCCCCCGCCACTTGCATGCCCCTGACACCAATCGTCAGGGGAGGGCCACATGACACCCGCAGGCCGGCACCACGCACCCGAACTCCACGCCGCCGCCCGCCACTTGGGCCGCCGTCGCTTCCTCACCGTCACGGGCGCGGCGGCCGCGCTCGCCTTCGCCACCAACCTGCCGACGGCGGGCGCCGTGAGCGCCGCCGAGCTCGACGCACGGAAAATCTCCAAAGACCCGTTCACCCTCGGCATCGCGTCCGGCGACCCGCTGCCCGGCTCCGTCCTGCTCTGGACCCGCCTCGCCCCGTCCCCGTACGAACCGGGCAGTGGTCTGCCGAACGAGCGCGTCACCGTCCAGTGGGAGCTCGCCCACGACGCCCGCTTCCGCCGCATCGCCAGACGCGGTTCCGCCACCGCGCACCCCGAGTTCAACCACTCGGTGCACGTCGAGGTGGACCACCTGGACGCCGGGCGGACCTACTACTTCCGCTTCAAGGCCGGGCAGTGGATCAGCGACACCGGCCGCACCCGCACCGCGCCCGCGCCCGGCAGCAAGGTGAGCGCCCTGACGTTCGCCGCGGTGTCCTGCCAGGCCTACCACGACGGCTACTACACCCCGTACAAGCACCTGGCGGAGGACGACGTGGACGTCGTATTCCACCTGGGCGACTACCTCTACGAGTACGCGGTGAACGCGGTCGGCGGGGCGCGCAACTACACCGACCGCACGCTGCCCGCGCTCTACAACCGCGAGACGCAGACCCTCGAGGACTACCGACTGCGGTACGCCCTCTACAAGTCGGACCCCGATCTGCGTGCCGCGCACGCCGCGCACCCCTTCGTCGTCACCTGGGACGACCACGAGACGGAGAACAACTACGCGGACGACCTCGACGAGAACGGCAACCCTCCCGCCGAGTTCCTCGTCCGCCGTGCCGCCGCCTACCGCGCGTACTGGGAGAACCTGCCGCTGCGCAGCCCCCAGAAGCCGAGCGGCCCCGACCTTCAGCTCTACCGCCGCGTCAAGTGGGGGCGGCTCGCCCAGTTCGACATCCTGGACACCCGGCAGTACCGCTCCGACCAGGCGTACGGCGACAAGGCCCACGTCCCGGGGCCGGAGACGGACGATCCGGCGCGCACCATCACCGGCGGCGCGCAGGAGCGCTGGCTGATCGACGGCTGGCGCAGCTCGCGGGCGCTGTGGAACGTCGTGCCGCAGCAGGTCGTGTTCTCCGAGCGGCGGCTCGACCTGAACGCGGAGGCGAAGCTCTCCATGGACGCCTGGGACGGCTACCGCGCATCGCGCCAGCGGGTCCTCGACGGCGCGAAGTCCACCGGCATCGAGAACCTGATGGTGCTCACCGGTGACGTGCACGTCGGGTATGCCTTCGACATCAAGGAGGACTTCGACGACCAGTCGTCCAGGAACGTCGGTACGGAGATCGTCGCGACGTCCGTCTCGAGCGGCAAGGACGGCTCCGAGAAGCCCGCGAACTGGGAGACCTACACGAAGGCCAACCCGCACATGAAGTTCTACAACGGGCGGCGCGGGTACGTGACCGTGGGTCTTGGACAGGAGTTTGCGCGCGCCGATTTCAAGACTGTGCCGGCGGTTACCACGCCGGGTGCGCCGATCAGCACGGCTGCGTCCTTTGTGACGGAGGCAGGGAACCCGGGGCTGAAGCCCGCGTAGTCGGGCGGCAGTTGAGGGGTGCGCTCACTCGCCCGGGTAGCGCACCCCGATCCGCTCCCGCACCGCGTCCAGGGTCCGCATCACCGCGAGGGTGCCGTCGAGGGGGACGAGGGGGGACTCGGTGTCGCCCGCGCGGATGCGGTGCATGACCTCGGCGGCCTCGTGCTTGAGGCTGTCGCGGGGGCCGTCGTCGGGGGCGGCCGTGAACTCCTCGGGGTCGCGGCCGTCGCGGTGCAGTACGAAGCGGTCCGGGAAGAAGAAGCCGTACGGGATGTCGATGCGGCCCCGCGAGCCGGTGACGGAGGCGGTGACGGGGGTGCCCGCGTTGATGGAGCAGTGCAACACGGCGTGAGCACCGCTCTCCCACGAGAGCAGCATTCCCGTCTGGAGATCAACGCCCTCATTCGAGAGCGCTGCTCTCGCGGTCACCCCCGACGGCTCCCCGAGCAGCAGCTGCGCGAACGACACCGGGTACACCCCGAGATCGAGCAGCGCGCCACCGCCCTGCGCCGGATCCCGAAGGCGGTGCGCCGGGGGCAGTGTTCCATTCCTCGCCTCCGGCAAGAGGTGCCCAGCGAGCCCGAAGTCGGCCTGCACGGTGCGCACTTCACCGATCGCCCCGTCGTCGACGAGCGCCTTCAGCCGCCTGATCAGCGGATGGCAGTACATCCACATGGCCTCCATCAGGAACAGACCGCGCCGCCGGGCCAGCGTGACCAGCTCCCGCGCCTCCCGCGCGTTCAGCGCGAACGCCTTCTCGCAGAGCACCGCACGACCGGCCTCCAGACAGAGCCCGGCCGCCGCCCGGTGCGCCGAGTGCGGTGTGGCCACGTACACGACATCGACGTCCTCGTCCGCGGCGAGCGCACCCCACTCCCCGTACGCACGAGGTATCCCGAACCGCTCGGCGAACGCCTTCGCCGACGCGTCGGTGCGTGAGGCCACCGCCACGACCTCCGCGTCCGGCATGTCGAGCAGATTCGCCGTGAACGACGCGGCGATCCCGCCCGTCGCGAGGATGCCCCAGCGCACGGGCTCACGGTTGTCTTCCACCACTGGGGCCCCTGTCCGTACCACGGAGTACCGCGGAAATGGTCTCAACCAGCACAGCTGAGCTGAGAGCATAGGTAATCGCACGCCTAATCGGGAGGGAATCCGCATGCCGGAACACGGCAGCCGCACGACGGGAGGGGCCGAGGGTCCGCGCATACGGCAGTCCGGAACGGCAGAGCCGAGCGCCTCCGGCGAGCAGGCCGCAGCGGGAGCCGTGGCCGGAGCCGTCGCCGGAGAGCCGAGCGGCTCGTCCCTCGTCGCCGACGCCCCGGGCCCGGCGCCCCGCGCACCCGGCCTCACCGCACGGCGCCGTACCGGCCTCCTCGTCACCCTCGCCCTCGGCGGGCTCACCGCCGTGCCGCCGCTCTCCATGGACATGTACCTCCCGGCCCTCCCGGAGGTCACCCGCTCGCTGCACACGTCTGCCGCGACCGCCCAGTTGACGCTCACCGCCTGTCTCACCGGCATGGCGCTCGGGCAGCTGGCCGTCGGGCCGATGAGCGACAAGTGGGGGCGGCGCAGACCGCTGCTCATCGGTCTGTTCGTCTACATCTTCGCCACCGCGATCTGCGCCTTCGCTCCCACCGCCGAACTCCTCATCGGATTCCGGCTGTTGCAGGGCCTCGCGGGCGCCGCGGGCATCGTCATCGCCCGCGCCATCGTGCGTGATCTCTACGACGGCGTGGAGATGGCCCGGTTCTTCTCCACCCTCATGCTGATCTCCGGGGTCGCCCCGGTCGTCGCGCCCCTCATCGGCGGCCAGGTCCTGCGCTTCACCGACTGGCGCGGCGTCTTCGCCGTCCTCACCGCCGTCGGCATCGCCCTGACGGTCCTCGTCTGGCGGCGGCTCCCCGAGACCCTCGCCCCGGAGAACCGGCACAGCGGCGGGACCGCCGAAGCCCTGCGCACCATGAAGTCGCTCCTCGCCGACCGTGTCTTCACCGGCTACATGATCGCGGGCGGCTTCGCCTTCGCCGCGCTCTTCGCGTACGTCTCCGCGTCGCCGTTCGTCATCCAGGAGATCTACGGCGCGTCGCCGCAGACCTTCAGCCTGCTCTTCGGCGTCAACTCCGTCGGCCTGATCGTCGTCGGTCAGATCAACGGCAAGATCCTCGTCGGCCGGGTCAGCCTCGACAAGGCGCTCGCCTTCGGCCTCACCGTCATCACCCTCGCGGCGGCCGCGCTGCTCCTCATGACCTCGGGTGTCTTCGGGGACGTCGGCCTGTTCCCCGTCGCCGCCGGGCTCTTCGTCCTGATGTCGGCGATGGGCCTCGCGATGCCCAACACCAACGCGCTCGCCCTGATGCGCACCCCGCACGCCGCGGGCTCGGCCTCGGCGCTGCTCGGCACGTCATCCTTCCTCATCGGCGCGATCGCCTCGCCGCTCGTGGGCATCGCCGGCGAGGCCACGGCCGTCCCGATGGCCCTCGTGCAGCTCGTCTGCGCTCTGGCGGCGATCGGCTGCTTCATGGGACTGTGCCGACCCTGGCAGCGGACGACACGGCAGGAGGCGGACCACTGACCGCGCCACGCCTTCTGCGCCCCGGAACACCGGACCGCGCGGGACTCGACACGGATGAGATGAACCATCTCGTACGAGAGGTGCGCGACCTGACGCGCGGCGAGCGGCCCTGGTGCGCGGGCGCCGTGGTGCTCGCGGGACGCGGTCCGGTGATCGCCGTCGAGGAGGCCGCGGGGTACGCGGTGCGCTACAGCGCGTACGACCCGGTGGCCGACGCGGGCGTCGAACTGCCGCCCGAGCAGCGGGTGCCTGCCCGCACGGACACGCCCTTCGACCTGGCATCGCTGACCAAGCTGTTCACCACCGTCGCCGCCATGCAGCAGCTGGAGCGCGGCACTCTCGGCATCGACGCGCTGGTGTCGGCGTACCTCCCCGATTTCACGGCGGCCGCCGAGCACGGCATCACCGTGCGCCGGCTGCTCACCCACACCTCGGGCCTGCGACCCGAACTCCCGCTGTACGCCTGCCCGGACGACGCGGCGCGGCTCGCGGCCCTGCGCTCCGAGGCCCCGTCCGCCGAGCCGGGGGCCTATCTGTACTCCGACCTGAACATGCTGCTCCTCCAGCACGTCCTGGAGCGCATCACCCGCCGCCCGCTCGACGTCCTCGTCCGCGAGGGCATCACCCGGCCGCTCGGCATGGCGGCCACCGGCTTCGGGCCGCGCCCCGACGCGGCCGCCACCGAGGACCAGCGCGAGCCGTGGGCCAAGGCCGACCGGGGGATGCTGCGGGGCGAGGTGCACGACGAGAACGCCTGGGCGCTCGGCGGCGTCGCGGGCCACGCCGGGCTCTTCTCCACCGCGCGCGACCTCGCGGTGTTCTGCCGCGCGCTGCTGTGCGGCGGCTCCTACGGCACGGCGCGCATCCTCGGCCCGGACTTCGTGGAGCTGATGCTGACGCCGCCGGGTCTCGGCTTCGGCCTCGACGAGGCGTGGTTCATGGGGGAGCTGGCGGGGAGGGGCGCCGCGGGGCACACGGGCTTCACTGGGACGTCGCTGGTCATCGATCCGGGGACGGATACGTTTCTGATCCTGCTTGCGAATGCGGTGCATCCGCGTCGGCGGCCCGCCGACAGCGGGCCTCGGGCCCGCGCCGCGACCCGCCTCGCGCGGGCGGCGCGTTGACGCTCCGCTGGGGGTGCGGTGATACGCCTGCGGGCCCGGTGGGGGCTGGTCGCGCAGTTCCCCGCGCCCCTTCGGGGCGCCTTCCTGCCCCGTAGAATCACGGGGTGAACGTCCCGATCTCCCCGGTTTCCCCCGCCGACGCCCTGCGTGCCGCCCTCGCCGGGCTGCTCGACGGGCTGCCGCCCAGGCAGGCGGCGCAGGCCGTTGAGCGGCTGATCGCCAATTACCGGGGGCGTACCCCGACCGACGCCCCGATTCTGCGTGACCGTGCCGACGTCGCCGCGTACGCCGCTTACCGCATGCCCGCCACCTTCGAGGCCGTGCGGTCCGCGCTCGGGGCCCTCGCGGATGCGGCGCCCGAGGGGTGGGTGCCCGGCAGCCATGTGGATGTCGGCGGTGGCACCGGTGCGGCGGTCTGGGCGGCGAACGCGACGTGGGGCGGTGAGCGGCCGGTCACGGTTCTTGACTGGGCCGAGCCCGCCCTCGCCCTGGGGCGTGAACTGGCGGCCGGGGTCCCGGGGTTGAAGGCCGTGCAGTGGCAGCGCTCTCGTATCGGAGCGGCGCTCAGCATCGAGAGCACTGATCTCGTCACGGTGTCGTACGTACTGAATGAGCTGACCGAGGCCGATCGGCGGTCCCTCGTTGACGCGGCGGCGGCCGCGGCGGCGCAGGCCGTCGTCATCATCGAGCCCGGCACCCCCGACGGCTACGCGCGCGTCATCGAGGCCCGCGACCGGCTGATCGCCGCCGGCTTCCGGATCGCCGCGCCCTGTCCGCACAGCGCCGCCTGCCCGATCGTGCCGGGCGATGACTGGTGCCACTTCTCGGCGCGCGTCAGTCGCTCCTCCCTGCACCGGCAGGTCAAGGGCGGATCGTTGGCGTACGAGGACGAGAAGTTCAGCTATGTGGCGGCCGTCCGCTTCGACGCGGAGCCCGCGGCGAACCGCGTCGTGCGCAAGCCGCAGATCCGCAAGGGTCAGGTTCTGCTGGATCTGTGCGCCGCGGACGAGACGCTGGGCCGGGAGACCGTGACCAAGCGGCACGGGCCGCTGTACAAGGCCGCCCGCGACGCGGAGTGGGGCGACCCGTGGCCGCCCCACGAAGGGAGCTAGCCGCGCAGCTCCTGCGTGCAGCACTTCACGCTGCCGCCGCCCTTGAGCAGCTCGGTCAGATCCATGCCGATCGGTTCGTAGCCGCGGGCCCGCAGCGGCTCGAAGAGGCCGACCGCGGCCTGCGGGAGCAGGACGTGCAGGCCGTCCGACACCGCGTTGAGGCCGAGGGCCACCGCGTCCGGTTCCTCCGCGATCAGCGCGTGCGGGAAGAGGCGTCGCAGCACCGCCTGGCTGCCGGGTGAGAACGCCGGCGGGTAGTACATGACGTCGTTCGCCGCGTCGTCCAGGACGGCGAGCGCGGTGTCCAGGTGGTAGTAGCGGGGGTCGACGAGGTCGAGTCCGAGCACCGGTCGGCCGAAGAACTCCTGGGCCTCCCCGTGCGAGAGCGGGCTGGCCCGGAAGCCGCGGCCCGCGAGGACGCAGGAGGACGTGACGGCGAAGTCGCCCTCGCCCTCGTTGATGTGGGTGGGTTCGTGGATGTCCTTGAAGCCGTGCTCGCGGAACCACTCCAGGTGGGCCTCGGCCTCGGGACCGCGCTCCGGGTGGGCGAACCGGGCGCCGAGCACGCGTCCCTCGACGACGGTCGCGCCGTTCGCGGCGAAGACCATGTCCGGCAGGCCGGGACGCGGGGTGAGCTCATCGACGGTGTGGCCGAGCGAGCGGTAGCGGTCGCGCAGGTCCTCCCACTGGGCGACGGCCAGCGGTACGTCGACGGGTTTGGAGGGGTCCATCCACGGATTGATGGAGTACGTGACCTTGAAGTGTGCCGGTGAGCACATCAGATAGCGCCGGGGTGTGGCGCGACGAGGAAATCGACTCAACGAGGGCTCCTCACGTACCGCGGTGGTCAGTTGTTGCTGCCTTCTGTGGGGCAGGTGCTGACCATGGTGCGGTGTGCGGAGCCCTCGCGCTGTGATCTGAACGGGTGGTTCAACGAGTGGTCCACCCGGGGCGGGGGATGGTTAACACGCCATCCACGTCCCCGCCTCATGACCCGCCGTGCGCCGAGCGGCCCTCCTGGAGTTTGCGAAGGAGTTCACGCTTCTGCGCCTGCGGGCTGAGCCCGCCGCCGATCTGGCCGTCGCGGCCTGAGCCGCGCAGCGCCTTGCGGGAGAGCTTGGAACGCGTCCCGCCGACACCCAGCATGTTTCCTGCTCCGCCTCGCGACATGTGCGTACCTCCGGATCGAGAACTTCTTTGACGAGACGCTCCGTCTCGCTTCTTCGACTACTTTGAACGAGACGGAACGTCTTGTCAAGGGTCTTCGAGACGGAACGTCTCGCCTCGTTCGCTGCTACATTCGGAGACATGGCCACGAAATCCGCCCCTGACTCCACGCGCCGCAGCGAGCGCTCGCGCCGCGCCATCTATGACGCCGCCCTGGACCTCGTCACCGAGGTCGGCTACGGCAAGCTCACCATCGAGGCGATCGCCGCCCGCGCGGGCGTCGGCAAGCAGACGATCTACCGCTGGTGGCCGTCCAAGGGCGCCGTCCTGCTCGACGCCTTCCTCGACCTCGGCGAACAGGCCACCCAGGAGGCGAGCGACGCGGCGGGGCACGAGACGACCCAGTACGAGATCCCGGACACCGGAGACCTGGAGACCGACCTCAAGAACGTCGTGCGGGCCACCATCGACGAGTTCAAGAACCCCAAGTACGACGCCCCTTGGCGCGCGCTCGCCGCCGAAGGCATGATCAACCCGGAGCTCAGCGCCGAGTACGTGGAGAAGCTCCTCGAACCCTCGCTCCAGCTCTTCGTGAAGCGCCTGGAGATCGCCAAGGAAGCGGGTCAGGTCGCCCCCCACGTGGACCCGCGCATCGCCCTGGAACTGTGGAGCGGCCCGCTCGCCCAGCGCTGGCTGCAGCGCACCGGACCGCTCACCCACGAGTACGGCGACAAGCTCGTCGAGTACGCCCTCTACGGCATCGCGCCGCGCTGATCACCCGCCGCGGTCAGTTGACCGGCCACCACCTCTGCATTTCGGCGGCGATCACGCCCTTCCCGCCCTTCACCGGTGTCCGCGCGAGCAGGCCCGGCGCATCCGTGATCACGCCGTTGCAGCCGAGCCGCAGCGCCCGGTCGCGCTGCTTCGGGGTGGTCACCGTGTGCGCCCACACCCGCGGGACACCGGAGTTGACCGCGCGGACCAGGTCGCGGTCGCGCGCCTTGTAGTCCACGTCCAGTACGTCCACGAAGCCCGCCCAGCGCTCGGGCCGGTCGCCGAGCATCTGCTTCTTGGTGCGCCACAGCTGCGCAAGCAGACCCATGCGGTGCGCGCGCATCGCCACGGCCGGCTCGTTGGAGTTCACGAACACCGAGCGGGTCAGGCCACGCGCCCGGATCAGCGCGCCGAGCGTGCGCAGGCTGCGCGGGTCCTTCGCCTCCAGCATCAGCACGACCTGCCCGCCGAACCGGTCCAGGACCTCCGCGACCGTCGGCGGCCGCTCGGCACGCCAGCGGCCGGGCAGCGCCCTGCCCGGCCGCAGCCGGACGTCCCGCCACTCCCGCCGGGTGAGCGCACGCACCGGTCCGGTGGACATCGTCGTACGGTCCAGGGTCGCGTCGTGCATGGCGACCAGCGTGCCGTCGCGCAGCATCCGCGTATCGACGTCGATGACCTCGGCCGTGCCGCGCTCGTACGCCGCCACCAGGCCCGACATGCTGTTCTCCGGAACCTCCAGGGCGCCGCCCCGGTGTGCGGTGTAGACGATGCGGGGGAGTGCCTTCACCGTCAGCGGGCCGCCGCCCCATTCCAGCGGGGCCAGCGGGCCGGTGTGTGCCGTGAGGGCCAGCGTGGTGAGGCTCGTGAGTCCCGTGAGCACAGTCCTGGTGACCATGGCGAACACGGTAGGGGGGTATCTACCATCTTCGTACGCAATGACGCGCGATGTCACCCTGCGCCTTGCATCACCCCTGCTACCCCGGATGTGGGCTCTGGCCCCCCGAGGCGCAGGATGGTGCGACCATGGGAGATGCTTCTCGGCACAAGTGTGAGGTGAGGGGATAGATGGGCGCGGAGTTCGGCCGCCGTTCCGGCGGGCAGAGCAGGATTTCCCAGTGGCTTCGCCGCCGCCCCCGTCCGCAGGACGCGGACGCGACGGGCGACGCGGCGGGGCGCGAAGCGCTGCTCGTCGCCGCCGCGGGGGCAGGGCTTCCGCTCTCGCCTGCCGCGCACCCTTCCGCGTACCGATGTTCCTGCGACCGCATCGGCTGTCCCACGCCCGCGCGGCATCCGCTCTCCTTCGCCTGGCAGACGCAGGCCACCACCGACCGCGCGCAGATCGAGCGGTGGGCCCGCCACCAGCCGCAGGCCAACTTCATCACCGCCACGGGGATGGTGCACGACGTCCTGGACGTCCCGCTGGCCGCGGGACGGGCGGCCTTGGAGCGGCTGCTCGCCGAGGGCATCGACGTGGGGCCCGTCGCCGAGTCCGACGGCGTCATGGACGAGGGGCGGATGCTCTTCTTCACGCTCACCCGGGGCACCCCCGAGGACGAGGACGAGTGGTGGCCCTGCGAGCTGGACTGCCACCCCGAGACGACGAACGAACACCCGGGCTTCCGGTGGCACTGCCGTGGCTCGTACGTCCTGGTGCCGCCCGCGCGGCTGCCGGGTGATCTCGCGGTCCGCTGGATCCGGGGTCCCGAGCACGCGCTGCCGGATCCGCTGACGCTGCTCGAAGCCCTCACGGACGAATGCGCCCGCGTCGCGGGCGAGCCCCAACACGACGTGGCCGCCTGGCCGTTGAGGGGCTAGCCCGCATCCGACGGGCGCCGGCTACTCGCCCTTCGCGCCCGTCAGGCCCTGGATGCGGCTCAGGAAGGCCACCGGCTCGGAACCCGCCGGGTCGATGACGACCTGGTTGGAGACGCGCTCCAGCGTCACCGACTGCTTGACCTCGCCCTTCATCAAGGGCTTCACATCGGCGTCCACGGTGAGGTTGACGCCCTTCGCGGCGGTCTGCTTCTCGTAGTGGTGCGTCGAGAAGAAGACCATCGCCCCGCCGTCCTCGGTCCGCAGACCCACCGGCGCGAATGTGCCGTCGTTCTGCGGCTCGTCGATGTACTGGACGGCGATGCCCCGCCTCTTGGTGTTCTTGTCGCGGAACGCCTTCCACGTCGACGTGTGATCGCCCGGCGCGAACGTGTCGCCGCCCGACTTCAGATACGTCGTGTACTCCTCGCCGAGATCCTTCGGCGCCACCGCGAGACCCGACGCGTTCACCTCGACCGGCTCGGCCCAGCCGTCCTTGTCCTTCTTCAGCTCCGGGACCTTCCCCGGCGCCACCAGGTTCAGATAGGACGCCTCCCACAGCTGGTCCTTGCCGCCCTTGGTGAAGACGAGCACCCAGCGCAGATCGCCCCGCCGGTTGGACTTCGTGTCCGCGACGAACCACCGCGGCCAGCCGGCCTTCTTGGGGATCGAGAAATTCGCGTCCGTCAGCTCGAGCGGCACCTGGTTGGGGTTGCCGCCCGGCTTCTGCGCGCCCTTCGACTTCAGGCCCGCCTGGTTGATGGCGCTCAGCGGGCCCGTGACACGGGCCGCGTCCAGGGCCGGGTCGTACGCCTTCTCCGCCTTGTTGTACGCGGTGAGGAAGTCCTCAAGCGCCCGCTCGGCCTCAGCCTTCGTCGCCGACGGGACGACTTCCCGCTCCCCGTGCACCGTCACGCACCCGCTCGCCGTCACCGTCAGTACGGTCACCGTCGATGCCACCATCGCGTACCGGACCGGCCGCCGTGCTGGACCGCTCCGCATCGGAGTGCGCTGCCTTGGAAGCCTGCTCATGCGTTGCGTTCACCTTCCCCTTCCCGGGCCCGAACCCTACCGGGGCGAAGAAGAACACGAGCGTCGGGATCAGGTAGAGCAGCCACACCGTGACCTGGACGACCGTCGGGTCGGGCTGGAAGTTGAAGATGCCCTTCAGGAGCGTGCCGTACCAGCTGTCCGGCGGGATCGTCGCGCTGATGTCGAACGCCTTGTCCTGCAGGCCGCCGAGGAACTCCGCCTCCTGAAGGTCGTGCACGCCGTACGCGAGGACGCCCGCCGCCACGACCACCAGCATGGCGCCGGTCCAGGTGAAGAACTTCGCCAGGTTGATGCGGACCGCGCCCTTGTAGAACAGCCAGCCGAGGACGATCGCCGTGACCAGGCCGAGGATCACGCCGATCAGCGGACCGTGCGTACCGTCGCCCGATGCCCGCACCGAGGCCCACACGAACAGCGCCGTCTCCAGGCCCTCACGGCCCACCGCGAGGAACGCCGTGGCGACCAGCGCGCCCGTGCCCATCTGCAGGGCCGCGTCCAGCTTGCCGTGCAGCTCGGCCTTGAGATGACGGGCCGTACGCCGCATCCAGAAGACCATCCACGTCACAAGGGCCACGGCGACGATCGACAGCGAACCGCCGAGCGCCTCCTGCGCCTTGAACGTCAGCTCCTGCGAGCCGAAGGTCAACGCGCAGCCGAAGCCGAACGCGATGGCGCACGCGACACCGATGCCGATCCAGATGGGCCGCAGCGCGTCGCGGCGCTCCGTCTTCACCAGATAGGCGATGAGGATGCAGACGACCAGGCTGGCCTCGAGGCCTTCGCGCAGGCCGATCAGATAGTTGCCGAACATGATTCAGTCAGTTCCCCTCAGCTGAACAGTGCCCGGCCCCACCAGTCGTCCTTGTCGCGGACGCCCGGCGGGATCGCGAAGACCGCGGAACCCACGTGCTGGATGTACTCGTTGAGAACGTCGGCGCGCGCCAGGCTGCGCTGCACCGGAATGAAGCCCGTACGGACGTCCCGCTGGTACGCGAGGAAGAAGAGCCCCGCGTCCAGGCGGCCCAGGCCGTCGGTGCCGTCCGTGAAGG
The DNA here is from genome assembly GCF_040686095.1 of Streptomyces sp. NPDC086554. Taxonomy (NCBI): domain Bacteria; kingdom Bacillati; phylum Actinomycetota; class Actinomycetes; order Kitasatosporales; family Streptomycetaceae; genus Streptomyces; species Streptomyces sp. NPDC086554. The sequence goes on along the minus strand of NZ_JBFBJK010000024.1, from coordinate 128,449 downwards.
AGTAGCCGCGGCGCAGGATCGTCGCACCGTCGTTGCTGTCCGGGTGCGCGAGCCGGACGTGCGCCTCGGGCTTCATCGCCTTCAGGAACGGCTCGTCGTGCTCCTTGGCCTTGCCGACCGGAGCACCCTCGCCCTTGTCGCGCCCGAAGATGTCCTCCTGCTCGCCGAGCGGAGTGCGGTCCCAGGTCTCGACGTTCATCCGGATACGGCGCGCGACGAGGTAGGAACCCCCGGCCATCCAGGCGGGCCCTTCCTTCTCGCCGACCCACACATGCTTGGCGAGCGCGGAGTTGTCCTCGCCCGACACATTGCGCGTGCCGTCCTTGAAGCCGAACAGATTGCGCGGCGTCTGCGCGCCCGGCGTCGTCGACGACGTCTTGCCGAAGCCGAGCTGCGACCAGCGCACCGCGACCTTGCCGAAGCCGATGCGGGCGAGATTGCGGATCGCGTGCACGGCGACCTGCGGGTCGTCCGCGCAGGCCTGTACGCAGATGTCGCCGCCGCCACGGGACTTGTCGAGGTTGTCGCCGGGGAACTTGGGCAGATCGACGAGCGCTTCCGGACGCCGCTCGTCGAGCCCGAACTTCTCGAAGAGGCTCGGCCCGAAGCCGATGGTGAGGGTGAGCCGGGACGGCTTGAGGCCGAGCGCCTCACCGGTGTCGTCCGGCGGCGCCTCGGCGAGACCGCCGACGGCGCCCTCGCCGACCTCGTGCCCCGCCGTCATCCGCGCGGCGGCCTTCGTCCAGTCCTTGAGGAGCTGCACGAACTGCTCGCGGTCGTCCGTCTTCACGTCGAACGCGGCGAAGTGGAGCCGGTCCTGGACGGCGGTCGCGATGCCCGCCTGGTGCTTGCCGTGGAAGGCGACAGCGCCGCCCGCCGACGCCGCGGGCACGGTCTCGTCCCCGGACCGCCCCACCGCCACCGCGCCGCCCGTGACGGCGGCGCCGAGCGCGAGCCCCGCACCGCCCCAGCCGAGCAGTGAACGCCGGGAAGGGGAACCGGAGTTGGTGTCCTCGTCCGGTATGGACGCGTTGCCGGTGTCGCTCGTGGTCTCGGTCATCGTTCCGGTTCCCCCTTGCCTCTGCCCTTGCCTCTACTTGGACTTGCCGACGACGGCGGCGGCCAGCTTCGACAGCGGCTCCGCGAGCGCGTTGACGCCGTTCTGCAGCTCCTTGACATCCGCCTTGCCGAGCTTGTCGTACGACGTGAAGGTGTACGAGTCCTTGCCGCCGCCCGTGCGGTACTCGCCGAGCTGCTTGTCCAGGGCCGCGAACTGCTTGTCGAGCTCCTTGGTGAGCGCCGGGTCGTTCTCCGACGCGACGGCCTTGAGCAGGTCGTACGCCTTCTCCGCACCCTCGACGTTCGCCTTGAAGTCGACGAGGTCGGTGTGCGAGTAGCGCTCCTCCTCGCCGGTGACCTTGCCGGTGGCGACCTCGTCGAGGAGCTCCTTGGCGCCGTTGGCCATGGAGGTCGGAGTGATCACGGCCTTGCCGACGCGGTTCTGCCAGTCCTTGAGGTCCTTGTCCAGCTGAGTGGCGAGCTCCTTGTCCCGCTCGCCGAGCTTCTTGTCCTTCCACAGGGACCGCTCCAGACGGTGCCAGCCCGTCCAGTCCTTCTCCAGGTCCTGGCCGTCCGCGAGACCGTCCTCACGCAGGTCGACCTTCGGGTCGATGTCACCGAAGGACTCGGCGACCGGCTCGGTGCGCTCCCAGCCGATGCGGGAGTTGGCGTACGCCTTCTTCGCGGCGTCGATGTCGCCCTTGCGGACGGCGTCGGTGAAGAGCTTCACCTTGGGCAGCGTCGCGTCGGCCTGCTCCTGCGCGTAGGCGCGGTAGTCGGCGACGGCCTTGTCCAGGCGCGGGTCGCGCTTGACGGCCTTGCCGCCGCTGACGGTGACCTTCTGGCGGATGCCTTCGCCCTTCATGCCGGGCTTGCAGGCGATCTGGTACGAGCCGGACTTCACCTCGGCGGTGAGCTTCTGCTTGGTGCCGGGGCCGATGTTCTCGCGCTCGCTGACGATGCGGTCGTCGGGGAAGAGGAGGTAGACCTCGGTGACCTTGGAGCCCTTGTTCTCGATGGCGAGCTCGACGTGGCCTGCGGAGAGCTTGGTCTTGGAGACCTCGCACTTGTCGTCGGTGGCGGTCACCTCGACGGTGTTCCCGCCGCCGCCCTTGGCGTCGCTCTTCTCGGTGCAGCCCGTGACGGCGGTGAGGGCTGCCGCCGCGGCGACGGCAGTGGCGGCGGAGAGGCGGGCGGGGCGCATAGGGGCTCCAAGGCGGGGTTCACGGACGATTCCGGCATGGCATGCCGGTGAGGCGGACCTAACTTAACTGAGCCTTACCTGGTCGATACCCAGCCGTTCCGTGATTCACCTCTCACTGAATGGGGGTGCTTACGGGGGTGTCACGGTGCGGTGATGGGGGCTTCATGGGGTGGCAAAGTGCGGGTCAAGGAGTTGATCACCGGCTTCGGTGGGTTCGTCCTCAGCCCCGCACCGGGGCGACAAGAGGAGCCCCTGTCCGGGGATGTGGAAACACCTCCACCGGTTGGCGGTAGACCTCGCTCAGGAGCTCCCCCGTGAACACCTCGCCCGGAGGACCCTCCTCGGCGACGGCCCCGCCGTGCAGCACCGCCGCCCGATCCGCGTACGCCGCCGCAAGCCCCAGGTCGTGGAGGACCACGACGACCGCGTCCCCCGCGGCGGCCCGCTCACGGCAGATGCGCAGCACCAGCTCCTGGTGCCGGAGATCCAGCGCCGCCGTCGGCTCGTCGAGCAGCAGCAGCGGCGCCCCCTGAGCAAGGACCCGCGCCAGTGCGACCCGTGCCCGCTCGCCCCCGCTCAGCGCGGAGAAGGAACGCGCGGCGAACTCGCCGACCTCCGTCGCGGCCATCGCCTCACGTACGACACGGTCGTCGTCGTCCTCCCGGGCCGTCCCCGCCCAGGGCGCTCGCCCCATGCGTACGACGTCCTCCACCGCGAACGGGAAGGACAGCGCGGCCGCCTGCGGCAACACCGCCCGCCGCAGGGCGAGTTCACGGGCCGGCCACTGGGCGACAGGGCGCCCGCAGACGCGCACGACCCCCTCGTGCGCCGGGATGTCCGCGGCCAGGGCCGCCAACAGGGTCGACTTCCCCGCCCCGTTGGGCCCGACGAGGGCAAGGACCTCACCCGCCCGCGCGGTGAGGGACACCCCGGCGAGCACATCGCGTCCGCCAAGCCGCACCCGCAGCCCAGAAGCCTCCGCGAGCGCATCGCCGGGGGTGACAGGCTCCGGCAGGACGCGCCTGCCACCGGAGGAGAACAGCCGGTGAGCGATCCGCCCGATCATGCCCAACCCCCTTGCCTACGACGGGTCCTGCGCAACAGCCAGAAGAAGAACGGGCTGCCGAAGAGCGCCGTGAGCACCCCCAGCGGCAGCTCGGCAGGCGCCGCGACCGTACGCGCCGCCAGGTCCGCGCCGACAAGTACCACCGCCCCGCCCAGCGCACTGCCCGGCACCAGGAAGCGGTGCCCGGGCCCCGCCGCCATCCGAAGGAGGTGCGGGACGAGAAGGCCGACGAACGTGATGATCCCGGCGACGGCCACCGCGGCGGCGGTCAGCAACGCCACCACGAGTACGAGCACGAGCCGCAGCCGCTCGACATCGACCCCCAGATGCCGGGCGGGCCGCTCGCCGAGCGCGAGGAGGTCCAACTTCCGTGCGTACAGCGGCGCGACGACAAGACCGGCCACCGCGCACGGCAGCACCGCGAGCACCTTCGGCCAGGTCGCACCGGCGAGCGAGCCGAGCTGCCAGAAGGTGATCTGGGTGATCTGCGCGTTGTCCGCGAAGAAGATGCAGAGCCCGATCAACGCCCCCGCGAAGGCGTTCACGGCGATCCCGGTGAGGATGAGCGTGACGACCTCCGTACGCCCGCCGTTGCGCGAGAGCACGTACACCAGAAGGACGGTCGCGAGCCCCGCGACGAACGCGCACACCGTCACCGTCCAGTTGCCGAAGAAGCTGAGCCCGAGCGCGATCGACGCGACCGCGCCGACGGCCGCACCCGCCGAGATCCCGATGACCCCGGGCTCGGCGAGCGGATTCCCGAACACGCCCTGCATCAGCGCCCCGGCACACCCGAGCGACCCCCCGACCAGCAGGGCGAGCGTCACCCGAGGCAACCGCACGTTCCACAGCACGCTCTCCCCGACCCGGTCGAGCGCACTCCCGCCGAGACCGATCCGATGCCGGACGGAACCGAGCACGTCCCCGAGCGGGATGTCGTACGCGCCGATTCCGGCAGAGAGGAGGCAGAGGAGGACGAGCGCGACGACGAGACCGAAGGTCAGGGGGACGGCCGTGCCTCGGCGGCGGCCCTCGGGGGCCGTCGGCTCTTCGGCGGTCGGCTCGGCGTCCGCGGGCTTGGTCAGGACCGTCACTTGCCGCCCCCGTACAACTGCCCCACCAAAGACTTCAGCACCTCATCCGTCCGCGGCCCGTAGTTCAGAAGCACCCCGTCGTCGATCGAGACGACACGGCGGTCGAGACCGGCGGGCGTCTCCGCGACACCCGGCACCTTCAGGAGGCCGTCTACACCATCCACCGATTCAAGCCCCTTGGACATCACGAGAATCGCGTCCGGCGCCGCATCGGCCAGCGCCTCGCTGGTGATCGCGGTGAAGTCCTTCTTCAGGCCCGACGCCTTGCCCGCGTCGACCGCGCCCGCCGCCTCCAGGAGCGAACTCGCCCCCGAATCACGCCCGCCGAGCAGATAGACGGAGGCGGACCCGCGCAGATAGAGGAAGGCCACGCGCGGCTTCTCGGTGCGGGCGGACGCGGGGATGGTTTCCCGTACCGCCGAAATCCGCTTCTGCGTACGGGACTTCAGCTCGTCGCCCGCCTTCTCGACGCCCAGCGCACGCGCCACCGCGTCGATCCGCGGGCTCACGTCGTCGAGGCTCTTCGCCGGATCGAGGACGACCAGCGGGACGCCCGCGTCACGGATCTGGTCGATCGCCTCGGCAGGACCCGTGGACGTGTCCGCGAGGACGACCGTCGGCTTCAGGGACAGCACGCTCTCCGCCGAGACGTCGTGCGCACGTGTCACCACCGGCAGCTTCTTCGCCTGCTCGAAGGTCGCGGTGATGTCGCGGGCCACGACGTTCTTGCCGAGGCCGAGGGTGAACACGATCTCGCTCAGGCTGCCGGTGAGCGGCACGATCCGGCTGGTGTCCTTGACGGTGATCTTCTTGCCGTCGGCCGACGTGACGGTGGCGGGGAGCACGGGGTCGGGGCGGGACTTCAGAGGCTCGACCCGGTCGGGTGCGGAGGCCGCCGTCTTCGCCTTCGGGGACGTGGCGCCACCGTCGTCCGACGATGATCCACAGCCCGTGAGGGCCAGGGCGAGAACGGCGGTCCACGCACCGGCGATACGGAGTGGGCGCGGCATGCGAAGCACCGAATTCCACCGTCCTGTCGTGTTGTTGAGCCGGCCGATATCCGGGTGGCCGGGGTGGGGGGTTCCAGCCGGAGTGATCGTAGTTTAGGTTAGCCTTACCTCATTAGCCACACTCGGAGGGGTCCCATGTCGTCGTCAAGACAGGCGCGAGCCATCGCCCGCGCCGGAGCAGTGGCGGTCCTCACCGCACTCGTCGCGGCGCTGCTTCCCGCGGCCACCGCGCACGCGGAGAGCCGCACGGTCCAGGGCGGACGGCTCGACTGGGGCATCAAATCCTCCTTTCAGAGCTACGTGACCGGGCCGATCGCCCAGGGGAGTTCGACCCTGCAGGGCGGCGCGGCCACGGTCGGCGGCAGCCAGTTCCGCTTCCATTCGGCCAAGGGGTCCTACGACCCGGACAGCGGGGCCTTCACCGCCGGGTTCTCCGGCGGGGTGCACTTCCTGGGGCACAAGAAGGGCGGCTCGTACGAGCTGGACCTCACCATCAGCAACCCCACCGTCAAGATCTCCGGCGGCTCCGGCACCCTCCACGCCGACATGGTCAGCAAGGAGAAGGGCACGGGCCAGGTCACGACCAGCGCCCAGGTGCCCCTCGCCACCCTCGGCATGTCCGGCATCGACATGTTGGGCGGCTCGGGCCCGATCGCCCTCAACAACCTTCCCGCGACGCTCACTTCACAAGGGGCGAAGGCCTTCGCCGGGTACTACACGGCGGGGACCGAGCTCGACCGGGTGAGCCTGTCGACGGACCTCGCGGCGAAGTCCGGCTCCGCCGGGCCGTCGAAGAAGCCGTCACCGAAGCCGTCGGAGCCCGAGAAGAAGGCGAAGGCGGGCCGCGTCGAGGACGCCGCCGTCGACTGGGGCGTGCGCCGCACCTTCCGTGAGTACGTCACCGGCTCCATCGCCAAGGGCGCGTGGAAAGTGTCCGCAGGGGCGAAGGACGGCGGCGCGTACTTCCGCTTCCCCGAGGGCCAGGGAACGTACGACAAGAAGAAGCAGACCCTCGACGCCGGCTTCGCGGGGGCGGTGCGCTTCACGGGGGAGCACGGCCTCGACCTCGCGCTGAGCAAGGTCGCCGTCGAGGTGAAGGACGGCAAGGGGACGCTGTACGCGGATGTCGACAGCAAGGGTGACAAGGGGGTCGCCCTGCGGAAGGCCCCGCTGATCACCTTCGCCGCGAAGGAGCTGAAGCCGAAGGACGGCCTCGTCTCCCTCGCCGAGGTGCCGACGAAGCTCACCGGCGACGGTGCGAAGGCCTTCGGGTCCATGTACAAGGCGGGTTCCGAGATGGACCCGCTGTCGCTCGCCGTCGCCCTCGACGCCGACGCGAAGCTGCCCGCGCTGCCGGATATCGGTTCGTCCGCGAGCCCGACGCCGCAGTCCGGGAAGACGTCCGGGCCGAAGACGGAGAACGCCGCCGACCCGGCCGACTCCTCATCGCCTGCCGTGCCGATCGGCGTGGGCGCGGGCGTGGCACTGCTGCTCGCGGCGGCGGTCGCGTTCGGCGTCGTACGCAAGAAGCGCGCGGCGTCGGACGCCGGGGCGTCGACGGACACCACCGGCTCCGACACCACTGGCTCCGATTCCTGACCCCTTCCGGGTCACCCACCCCAGCTCACTTCCTCACCCGTCTCTCAAGGAGAAGACCGACCATGGCCGCCATTCGTCGTCCGATCACCCTCGCCGCAGCCGTCGCGACCGCCGTCACGCTCGGCGCGACCGCCCTCACCCTTCCCGCGCTCGCCGCCGACGGTGGCGCTGCCGCGGCGCCGCAGGTCGAGCTCAAGGACGGCACGCTGGACTGGGGCTTCAAGGAGTCCTTCCGCAAGTACGTCACGGGCATGGCCCTGGGCAAGATCGAGGCCACGGACGGCGCCAAGCAGGCCGCGGACAACGGGGTGTTCACCTTCACCGACGGCACGGGGACGTACGACACCGGGACGCACGCCACCGACACCGCCTTCAAGGGTGCCGTCCGCTTCTCCTCCACGGCCCACGGCTTCGACATCAAGATGTCCGACGTGAAGGTCCGCACCGAGGGCACGGGCGGCGCCATCCAGGCCGACGTCAGCCTCAACGGCACCGCACAGAACGACATCGACCTCGCCGAGCTCGATCTGACCGGGATCAAGCCCGGCCAGGGCGAGGGCGGCGCGATGACGTTCAAGGACATCCCGGCGACGCTGACGGCGGACGGCGCCAAGGCGTTCAACGGCATGTACAAGGAGGGCGACAAGCTCGACCCGGCGACCCTCACGGTGAAGGCGGCCGGCGCCCCGACGGAGAAGCCGACCCAGACGCCGAAGCCGACGGAGAAGCCCACGCAGACGCCGAAGCCGACGGAGAAGCCCTCCGAGACCCCGAAGCCGACGGACAAGCCGACCGCGACCCCGAAGCCGACCACCACGTCCGACGCCGAGGCGCCCGCGGGCAAGGTCTACGACGGCTCGCTCGCCTGGGGCGTGAAGGAGTCCTTCCGCCGCTACATCGAGTCCGGCGGCGGCGCCACGCTCTCCGGCGGCGCCGAGAAGAACGACAACGGCTACGACTTCCCTTACGCCAAGGCCGACTTGGACGCCGACGCGAAGAAGCTGACCGCGTCGTTCGGCGGCGCCGTCCGCTTCGCGTACAAGGCGCACGGCATCGACATGAAGTTCAGCGACATCAAGGTCGCGGCGAACGGCGCCAAGGGCACGCTGACCGTGGACGTCACCACGCCCAAGGGCACCAACGACGACGTGAAGTTCGCGACGCTCGACCTCTCCAAGGCCTCGTACGAGGCGAAGGACGACGTCGTCCTGCTCGACAAGATCCCGGCGGCGTTCACGGCGGCGGGCGCGGAGCAGTTCGCCAACGAGACGACGGGCTCCATGTACAAGGAGGGCGACGCGATCGACCCGGTGACGGTGGCGCTCTCGGTCGCCGACGGTGCCGAGCTGCCGGGCGGCAGCGGCGGCAGCGGCGGCTCCACCGGTGGCGGCGGCTCGACGGACTCCGGTTCCACCGGCGGGGGCTCGGCATCGCTGGGCGGGGGCGGTTCGGTCGGCGGGGGTACGGGGGGCTCGCTGGCGTCGACCGGTTCGTCGACGCCGACGGGTGCGCTGATCGGGGTGGCCGGGGCGGTCGTCGTGGCGGGCGCCGGGGCGGTGTACGTGGCGAGGCGCCGCGTTTCCTGAGGCTGCCTGAACCGAGGATGCTTGAATGCCCGGATGACGCAACTTCCTGACGGGCTTGATGTACTGAGGGTCTTCTGCGGGCCCGACGGTCGGCACGGCAATGAACTGGGTGTCGTGCGCGACGGGGCCCGCGTGGCCGCTCGCGGTGACCGGCAGGCGGTGGCTGCGAAGCTGGGCTTCAGCGAGACGGTGTTCGTCGATGACCCCGAGCGCGGGGTCATCGACATCTACACGCCCACGCTGCGGCTGCCGTTCGCGGGACACCCCTGCGTCGGTACGTCCTGGCTGCTCGACGTCCCCGAACTGGTCACGCCCGCGGGCGTGGTGGAGGCCCGCCAGGACGGGGAGTTCAGCTGGATCGCGGCGCGGGCGGAGTGGGCGCCGCCGAGGACTCTGCGTTTCTACGGGAGCGCGGGGGACGTGGAGGCGCTGCGGGTGCCGCCGCCGGGGGAGTGGGTCTACGCGTGGGCGTGGGAGGACGAGGCGGCGGGGCGGGTTCGTGCCCGTGCTTTTCCCGGCCGGGACGACGGGATCGACGAGGACGAGGCTACGGGCGCGGCGGCGTTGCTGCTCACGCATCAGCTGGGGCGGGCGCTGAACATCACGCAGGGGCGTGGGTCGCAACTTCTGACGGCACCGGGACCGGGGGGTCTCATCGAGGTGGGCGGCAGGGTGCGGCTGATCTCGGGCTGAGGTCTGCCTCCGGCGAGTTCGTTACGCGGGCCTACGCCGAGAGCGGGAATTCCTGGCCCAGTTCGCGGAAGACCTGCGTATTCAAAGCGAAAGCGCGCTTGCATTCGTCGACGATCCGCTGTTGCTCCAGCTCATCAGGGACGACTTCCCCGAGGGCGTCGAGCAGTTCCCGGTAGCCCCGCTTGAACGCCGCCGGGTTGGAGATGTCCTCGAAGACGTAGAAGCGGACGCCGTCCCCCTTGCGGGCGAAGCCCCACGTCTGCTCCGCCTTGCCGCGGATGATCTGGCCGCCGGAGAGATCGCCGAGGTAGCGGGTGTAGTGGTGGGCGACGTAACCGCCGGGCCAGGTGCGCGCGCATTCGGCCACCCGCTCCGCGTACGCCGCCGTGGCGGGCAGCGGGGTGAGGCCCTCGCGCCAGTCCGCGCCCCGCAGATGCGCGAGATCCCGCTCCAGCTCGGCCACACGCAGCAGCTCGGGCTGTATGAACGGGCCCGCGACCGGGTCGTCCCGCAGGGCCTGCGCGGCATCCTCCAGGGCTCGGTACACGAACCAGAGCTGTTCCGTGTAGCGCGCGTACGCGTCGACGCCCAGTTTGCCGCCGAGCAGGTCGCTCATGAACGTCGACGTCTCCGCCTCCGTGTGCTGCTCGTGCGAGGCGGTGCGGATCACCGTGGAGAAGGGCGTGGACGGCGTACCCATGAGAGACCTCCGAAGCCGAAGAAAGGCGGGAACCAGTGCGACCGCTACCCCGATCATTCAGGTTAGGCTTACCTAAGTCAACTGGTTCCCGACGTCCTGTCGGTAAAAACGCTACCCGCTCGGAGCTCAGGGAAGCGTAAGGATCTCCGTCCCGCTGTCCGTCACCACGAGCGTGTGCTCGAACTGCGCGGTCCGCTTGCGGTCCTTCGTCACGACGGTCCAGCCGTCGTCCCACATGTCGTAGTCGTGCGAGCCGAGGGTCAGCATCGGCTCGATGGTGAACGTCATGCCGGGCTGGATGACGGTCGTGGCGTGCGGGCTGTCGTAGTGCGGGACGATCAGGCCGGAGTGGAAGGACGTGTTGATGCCGTGGCCGGTGAAGTCGCGGACGACGCCGTAACCGAAGCGCTTGGCGTACGACTCGATGACTCGGCCGATGATGTTGATCTGGCGGCCGGGCTTGACCGCCTTTATGGCGCGGTTGAGGGACTCACGGGTCCGCTCCACGAGCAGCGTGGACTCCTCGTCGACGTCGCCGACCAGGTACGTGGCGTTGTTGTCGCCGTGCACGCCGCCGATGTAGGCCGTCACGTCGAGGTTGATGATGTCGCCGTCCTTGAGGACGGTGGAGTCCGGGATGCCGTGGCAGATGACCTCGTTGACCGAGGTGCACAGCGACTTCTGGAAGCCGCGGTAGCCGAGCGTGGAGGGGTAGGCGCCGTGGTCGCACATGTACTCGTGCGCGACGCGGTCCAGCTCGTCGGTGGTGACACCGGGGGCGATGTGCTTGGCGGCCTCGGCCAACGCGCGCGCGGCGATACGGCCCGCGGTGCGCATCAGCTCGATGGTCTCGGGGGTCTGCACCTCGGGCCCCGTGTACGGGGTGGGTGCGGGTTTCCCCACGTACTCCGGGCGCCTGATGTTTCCCGGAACGGGGCGGATGGGGGAGAGCTCCCCTGGGACGAGCAGTGACTGGCCAGACATGCCAGCGAGTCTAACCAGGTGGTGTGGGGCAGCATGGCGGGAGAGAGAGGAGCAGACCATGCCTCTGTTCAAGAAGCGGACCGTCGGCAAACCGGGTGAGTGGTACTACTGCCTGGAGCATCGCAGGGTCGAGGAGGGTCCCGACTGCCCGGGCAAGGATCGCTTCGGTCCTTACGACTCCCGGGAGGAGGCGGAGCGGGCGATGCAGACCGCTGCGGAGCGGAACCTGGAGTGGGAGACGGATCCCCGGTGGCATGACGCGTCTCCCCGCGAGGGCGAGGACTAGTCCCTGCCGGGGTGGTCGAGTGGTCCTGCGTCGGGGCTCGCTTCTCTTCGCCGCTCCGCGGCGGGTTTCCCACGGCGTCTCCCCGGCGGGATGGCCAAGTGATCCCGCGTCGGGGCTCGGTTCTTCGCCGCTCCGCGGCGGGTTTCCCGCCCACCCGCCCGTATCCCGGCGATTTCCCACCCACCCACACGGACCCGGGTGCCTCGCAGCTGATTTCTCCCCGCCCGCCCGCTTGCCCCGCAAGCACGGGGTAACGGGTGGGTGGGCGGGAGACCCGCCGCGGAGCGGCGAAGAGGGGTGCCGGGGATGCGGGGCAAGGCGGCGCAGCCCCGCCGCGGAGCGGCGGGAGACGGTGCTGAAGCTACGGCGCGGTCGATACCGCCCGGCGCCGCGCCGCATCCGCGTCCGTGCTCGCGTCGTAGGAGAGCAGCTTCGGGAGGCCCGCCGTCAGCGCGCCGACCGCGGCCACGCAGGCCAGGCCGCCCGACCAGACGGCAGTCCTCGTACCCGTCCAGCCGGCCGCAGCCCCCGCGCGGACCTGGCCCAGCTGTGGGCCCACGCTGTAGGAGAGGACCTCGATACCGGCGAGGCGCCCCCGCAGCTCGTCCGGGATCGTCTGGTTCCAGATGGTGGAGCGCCCGAGCCCGCTCAGCATGTCCCCCGCGCCCGCGAGGGCCAGGCAGACGAGCACCACCCACACGTTCGCGAACCACCCCGCCGCCGTGATCGCGAGCCCCCACCCCGCCGCCCCGAACACGACGAGCAGCCCGTGCCGCCGCACCCGTGACGTCCATCCGCTGGTCAGGCTGAGCAGCAGCGAGCCGACTGCCCCCGCCGCGTACATCAGGCCGAGCGACCACTCGGCGTCCAACTCCTCCGCGAGGAACGGGAAGATCGTGTTCGGGAAGGCGAAGAACATCGCCGCCATGTCGATCGCGTACGTCCCGAGCAGCACCGGCCGCGACCACGCGAACCGCGCACCTTCCGCGAGGCCCCGCAGCGACGGCTTCTCCGCGTCGTGCGCGGCGGGCGCCGGTGCGATACGGGTGCACAGGGCCACGGAGACGGCGAACCCGACGACCGTCACCGCGTACGCGGACGCGTGCCCGGCGTACGCGACGACCAGGCCCGCAAGCGAAGGGCCCGCGATCGCGCCGACGTTCCAGCGCAGCGAGTTCAGCGCGGCCGCCGCGGTGAGCTGGTCGTGCGGCACGATCCGGGCCATCAGCGAGTCCAGTGCCGGGCGTTGGAGGCCCGCCAGCGCTGAGACGCCCGCCGCCACGACGTACAGCGGCCACAGCATCGGCTCCGGCAGCAGCGCGTTCACCAGGAGGATCACGGCCAGCAGCCCGAGGCCCGCCTCCGTCAGAAGGATCACCTTGCGGCGGTCCACGGCGTCGGCGAGCGCACCCCCGTACAGACCGAAGACGATCAGCGGCACCAGCTCGACCGCCCCCATGGCGCCGACCGCGAGCGGTGAGTCCGTCAGCTCCTTGATCTGCAACGGCAGGGCGACCAGCGCCATGAAACTGCCGAAGTTGGTGACGAGACCCTGGACCCAGAGCAGCCGGAAATCACGGGTGGATCGCCACGGCGAGAGGTCGGGCAGTATCGAGGAGGAGAGGGGCACGGAAATCCATGCTCAGCGCCTGGCCCGCGTCCCGGCAACCGAATTACCACCGCGCCGGCGGCGGCGCCGTCAGCTGGTCGGCGAGGCGGGAGAGGCGGTCGCGCAGCCGGCGCCGGCCCCGTGCCGCCGGCAGCGAGTTCTCGCCGGATGCCGCGCTCACCAGATGCTGGACCGTGTCGAGGTCGAGGTCGGGGGAGTCCGGGACGGTCAGCGCCTCGTGCGCCATGGCGTGCAGCTCGCGGTCCCCGGAGTCGAGGGCGAGGACCGTCGCCCCTGCCGCCCGCGCGTCGTGCACGCGCTCCAGGAGCCCCGCCCCGGGCGCGTCCGGCGCCACCACGAGCAGCGTCTCGCCGCGCCGCGCCGCCTCGATCCGCCCGAGCCCGGTGGACAGGTGGGCGGGGTCGCCCGCCCGCACCCGGTGCCGGACGAGCGTGGGCGTCAGCTCGGGCGTACCGGACCACGCCGCCTCGTCCACGAGATGCGCGGCCAGGTGCCAGGGCTCGTACTCCTCCGTGCCCACCAGAAGCAGGCCGCCGCCGTGCGGCACCACGGAGGACCGCAGCGTCCCGGCGAAGCGGCGCGTGGCGCTCGGCCACTCGGTTCCGGCGAGCACTTCGCGCAGCAGGGCGACCCTTACGGCATCCATGGGGCCGCATCCTGCCCCAACAAGCCACTCGTCAGGTGGAGTTCACCGGGAATTCGCCCCGGGTGGGGAGTGACCCGGGATGGCTGACGAGACAACTGTTCCCTTCCGGGCGGGACGCGAGGGGTATGCGAGCTTCCGGATCCCCGCCGTCGTCCGCACGAACTCCGGCACCCTGCTTGCCTTCTGCGAAGGGCGGGTCGGCTCGCAGGAGGACTTCGGCAACATCGACGTCGTCATGAAGCGGTCCACCGACGGCGGCCGCACCTGGGGTCCGCTCCAGGTCGTCGCCAAGAACGGCGCCGACCTCGCGGGCAACCCCGCCCCCGTCGTCCTCGGCACCGGACGCGTCCTGCTCGTCCACGTCCGCAACGCCGCCGCGGCGACCGAGGACGCCATCCGGCGCGGCAAGGTCTCCGCGGCGAACGGACGGCGGATCTGGGTGCAGCACAGCGACGACGACGGTCTCACCTGGTCGGCGGCCCGGGAGATCACCGGGCAGGTGAAGAAGGCGAGTTGGCGGTGGTACGCGACCGCCCCCGGGCACGCCGTACAGACCAGCACGGGCCGGGTCGTCATCCCGGCCAACCACTCCCTGCCGCCGGCCGGCACGGACAACGGCACCGAGGGGAAGTACAACGGCGGCCACTGCCTGCTCAGCGACGACCTCGGCCAGACCTGGCGGATCGGCTACATCGACGACAACACCGACGGCTATGTGAACGTGAACGAGACCACCGCGGCCGAACTCCCCGACGGGCGGCTCTACTTCAACACCCGCAACGACTCGCCGTCCCCCGGCACCCGCGCCGACGCCCACTCCCGCGACGGCGGCCAGAGCCTCGTCAAGCCCTTCCGGCCGCAGGCCGGACTCGTCGGCCCCGTCGTCGAATGCAGCGTGCTGCAGTTGCGTACGCCGGATGTGCTGCTGTTCTCCGGGCCCGCCGACCCCGGCTTCCGTGCCCTGATGACCGTGCGCAGGAGCCGGGACGGCGGCACCACCTGGCAGGACGCCCACACCGTGGACGGGCTGCCCGCCGCGTACTCCGACCTCGTACGCGTCGACGACGAGACCGTCGGACTCCTCTACGAGACGGGCGACTTCAGCGCGTACGAGACCATCACCTTCCGGCGGATACCGGTGGGGGCGCTGGCCTGACGGAGGCCGCGTGCGGGCGGTGAGTAAGGTCGGCCGTATGACCTCTAACGACAGTGTGCAGAAGGCTCCCGCCAAGGATCCCTGGGAGCTGCCCGACGTCTCCGGGCTCGTCGTCGGCGTGCTCGGCGGCACCGGCGACCAGGGCCGCGGCCTCGCCTACCGCCTGGCCCGCGCCGGCCAGAAGGTGATCATCGGCTCCCGTGCGGCCGAGCGCGCGCAGACCGCGGCCGACGAGCTCGGCCTCGGCGTCGAGGGCGCCGAGAACGCGGAGTGCGCGCGGCGCAGCGACATCGTGATCGTCGCCGTGCCGTGGGAGGGACATGGGAAGACCCTGGAGTCCCTGCGCGAGGAGCTGAGCGGCAAGCTCGTCGTCGACTGCGTGAACCCGCTGGGCTTCGACAAGAAGGGCGCCTACGCCCTGAAGCCCGAGGAGGGCAGCGCCGCCGAGCAGGCCGCCGCCCTGCTGCCGGACTCCAGGGTCACGGCCGCCTTCCACCACCTGTCGGCGGTCCTGCTCCAGGACGCGGACGTGGCGGAGATCGACACCGATGTGATGGTGCTCGGCGAGGCCCGCGCCGACACGGACATCGTCCAGGCGCTCGCCGCCCGCATCCCCGGCATGCGGGGTGTCTTCGCGGGCCGCCTGCGCAACGCACACCAGGTCGAGTCCCTTGTGGCCAACCTGATCTCGGTGAACCGCCGCTACAAGGCGCACGCGGGGCTGCGGGTCACCGACGTCTAGTCCACCGACGGGCATGGACGGGCATGGGGGACACTGGAGGGCGTACGTCACGACGCACCCCGACACCCGATCAGGAGCCGACCCCCATGCCCCGCCTCGCTCTCTACGCCCTCACGGTCTGCGTCCTCGCCGTCGTCGCGGCCGTGGTCTCCTTCGTCCAGGGCCACTGGCTCGGCATCGTCTGGGTGCTGATCGCCGGGCTCTCGTCGAACATGGCGTGGTACTACCTGCGGCGCGCGAAGATCGAGCGGGACGCCGCCGCCACGGGCTGACGGCTACGGGCGGATGGCTACGGGCTGACGACGTCCGGGATGTCCGGCGCCCCGTCCCAGAAGCGGTACAGCTCCAGGCCCCAGTACGTGTCCCATTCGCTGACGCCGAGCCCGCGCAGGATCGCGTCGATCGCGTCGAAGAAGGCCACGTTGACTTCGGGGATCCACAGGATGCCGAAGACGGCGATCAGGCCGAACGGCGCGAAGGGCTCCACCTGGCGGCGGATCTTGTGCGAGAGCCACGGCTCGATGACGCCGTAGCCGTCCAGGCCCGGGATGGGCAGCGAGTTCAGGATCGCGGCCGTCACCTGGAGCAGGGCGAGGAAGCCGAGCGCGTACCGGAAGGTGTCCGGGACGCCGGAGAGCGCGTCCAGCCAGAAGGGCGCCGTGCAGACCACGGCGAAGAGCACGTTCGTCAGCGGGCCGGCGGCAGAAATCAGACTGTGCCTCCATTTCCCCCTGATCCGGCCCCGCTCGATGAAGACCGCCCCGCCGGGCAGGCCGATGCCACCCATGATCACGAAGAGCACCGGCAGCACGATGCTGAGCAGGGCGTGCGTGTACTTCAGCGGGTTGAGGGTCAGATATCCCTTCGCCCCGATGGAGATGTCGCCGCTGTGCAGGGCGGTGCGGGCGTGCGCGTACTCGTGCAGACAGAGCGAGACGATCCAGGCGGCCGTCACGAAGAGGAAGACCGCAAGCCCCGGGTTGTCGGCGAATCCGGTCCAGGCGGCCCAGCCGGAGACCGCGGTGACGGCGGCGATCCCGAGAAAGACGGGACTGATCCGCGAGTCACTGCGTCGGGCGGGAGCGGTGGTCATGGGGCGGGGCTCCTGGGATGGCGGGCGGGCCGGTTGTCGTACGGGACCGTACCCCGACGTACGGCGAAAACGACTCGCGTGGGGTGGGGAGTTCCGGGGAGGGTGAGGGGCTGAACTATTCAGCCCGTACGGCGGCGAAGCCGGACCACGCGGCGGAGCCGCAAATTGTCACAGCCGGGAAGGGGCGGGATGGGGGAAGGAACCGCCGGAGGCCCCACCCACGGCCCGGCACCCGTCCCCGCCACCGCCACCCAAGACACCAGAGACAATGGACCCCGTGCGCTACCGCATCCTCGGCACCACCCAGGCATTCCGCACCGACGGGACCCAGGCCCCCATCGGCGGCCCAAGGCTGCGCGCCCTCCTCACGGTCCTCGCCCTGGGAGCCCCCCGCACCGTCCCCGTATCCGCCCTGGTCGACGAGGTGTGGGACGGCAACCCACCCGCGGACGCCCCCGCCGCGCTGCAGGCGCTGATCGGCCGCCTCCGCCGAGCCATCGGCGCCGAAGCGATCGCCTCGGCCGACGGCGGCTACCGCCTCGCCGCGGCCCCGGACGACATCGACCTGTACCGCTTCGAGCGCCTCGCCGACGAAGGCTCCCGCGCCCTCGCGGACGGCGACGCCGAGAAGGCGGCGACGGTCCTGGACGACGCGCTGGCGCTCTGGCAGGACGGTCAGGCCCTCGCCGACCTGCCCGACCGCACCGCGCAGGCGTCCCGCTGGGAGGCGCGCCGCCTCGACGCCTGCCGCGCCCGGCTGACGGCGGCACTCGCGCTCGGCCGGGCCGAGCAGGCGCTGCCCGAGCTGACCGCCCTCTGCGAGAGCCACCCCCTGGACGAGCCGCTGCAGGCCCTGCGGCTGCGGGCGCTGCGCGACGCGGGCCGCCCGGCTCAGGCCCTCGCCGCCTACGACGGCATACGCCGCCTCATAGCGGACCGCATCGGCGCCGACCCCGGCCCCGAACTCCGCGCCCTCCACGAGGAGTTGCTGCACCACACGGCGCCGGGGAACGCGCCGGAGCGGACCGAACCGCCGGTGAGCCGCCCGCACACCCCCGGCAACCTCCGTGCCAGGCTCACCTCCTTCGTCGGCAGGGAAGCCGACATAGAGGCCATCCGGGGCGACCTGGAGCGGGCCCGCCTCGTCACGCTGCTCGGGCCCGGCGGCGCGGGCAAGACCCGGCTCTCGCAGGAGGCCGCGGAGTCCGTCGCCGACGTGGAGCCGGACGGCGTATGGCTGGCCGAGCTGGCCCCGGTGGAGGATCCGGACGCGGTGCCCGAGGCCGTTCTGACCGCGCTCGGCGCCCGCGAGACGGTGCTGCGCGGCGCCGGCGCCGAGGAGATGCGGGCGGTGTCCGACCGGCACGGCGACGACCCTGTCGTACGCCTCACCGAGCACTGCGCGCCCCGCCGGATGCTCCTGGTCCTCGACAACTGCGAGCACGTCATCGACGCCGCGGCCCGCCTCGCGGAACAGCTGCTCGCGCACTGCCCCGGCCTCACGGTCCTCGCCACCAGCCGTGAACCCCTGGGCGTGCCGGGGGAGTTGCTGCGCCCCGTGGAACCCCTGCCGGAGCCGATCGCGCTGCGGCTGCTCGCCGACCGCGGCGCGGCGGCGCGGCCGGGCTTCAGCATCGAAGGCGACCGGTCGGCGGCAGCCGAGATCTGCCGGCGGCTCGACGGTCTTCCGCTGGCCATCGAACTCGCGGCGGCCCGGCTGCGGATGCTCACCCCGCGGCAGATCGCCGACCGCCTGGACGACCGCTTCCGGCTCCTCACCAACGGCGCACGCACGGTGCTGCCCCGCCAGCAGACCCTGCGCGCGGTCGTCGACTGGTCCTGGGACCTCCTCGACGAAGCCGAGCGGACCGTCCTGCGCCGCCTCTCCGTCTTCGCGGGCGGCTGCGACCTGGCGGCGGCGGAGGCGGTGTGCGGTGCGACCGTCGGTGTCCCGGGGAGCCATCCCGCCGACGTCGCCGACGTACTGGGCTCCCTCGTCGACAAGTCGCTCGTCGTCGCGGCCCCCGCGCCGCAGGGCGGCATGCGCTACCGGCTCCTGGAGACCGTCGGCGAGTACGCGGCGGAGCGGCTCGACGAGGCCGCCGACCGGGCGGCCGCCGAGCGGGCGCACCTCGTGTACTTCCGGGAGTTCGCCCGCGTCACCGAACCGCGGCTGCGCGGCGCGGGCCAGCGGGACGCCGTCGAGCGGCTCGAGGTCGAGTACGAGAATCTGCGCACCGCCCTGCGGCACGCCGTCGCGGCGCGGGACGAGCAGGAGGCGCTCTGTCTCGTCCTCTCGCTCTCCTGGTTCTGGCAGATCCGCGATCTGCGCATCGAGACCCGCAACTGGTCCCGCGATGTCATCGCTCTCGGTCCTGACCCCTTCGCCCGCCCGGTCGCACCCGTGGAACCGCTCTACGAACGGTGCACGGACGCCCCGCTCCCCATGCGCCCCGAGGTGCTCGCGGAGGCGCGGCGCGGGGTGCATCTCATCCAGCTCTCCTGCATGGACATGAACATGGAGGCCTGGCAGACGCCCGAGGCCGCCGAGAAGCTCGCGGGCATCAGGGAGGCGTACCGTCCCGGGCTGCCGCAGACCTGCTGGTCGCCGGGGAGCCTGTGGTTCTTCGCGGTGCTCTTCGGCGGTGACATCGGCCGGCTGCACACCATCATCGACGCGACCATCGCCACCTGCCGGGAACGCGGTTACGAGTGGGAGCTCGCATCGGCGCTCCAGCAGCGCGCCAACATCCGCGCCAACCGCACGGACTGGGCCCGCGACGCGGGCCGTGACGCTGACGAGTCCCTGGAGATCTTCACCCGGCTCGGCGATGTGTGGGGCACGGCCGAGGCGCTCTCCTCGCGCGGCGAGGCGCACGAGCGGCGGGGCGCCTTCGACCGCGCCGCCGAGGACTTCAGTGCCGCCATCGAGTACGCGCAGCAGCTCGGCGCGCCCGCCCAGGTGACCGTGCTCACGGCGCGCCTCGGCGCGGTCCTCGTCGAGGCGGGCGAACCGGAACGGGGCGAGCGGCTGCTCTGGGGCGTCCTGGACCAGAAGGTCCAGGGCGGCCACTCCAGCGAGTCCATGCCCACCGCCCGTTTCTTCCTCGTCGACGTGCTCGGGCGCGCCGGGCGCACCGCCGAGGCCCGTGAGCAACTACGGCTGCTGCGCGAGGAGTTCAAGGTCGCCGACTTCGCGGTCTTCGACAGTTTCATGCTCGGCGCCGAGGCCTGGCTCGACACTCAGGACGGCCGTTACGCCGAGGCCTTCCGCAAGGCGTGCGCGGCCGTGGAGAAGTCCATCGATCCGCTGACCAAGATGATCGCCCCGCATGTGACCGCCCATCAACTCACCATTGCCGCCCACGCCCTGACCGGTCTCGGCGGCGGTCGGCGTGCCCGCGACGCCGCCCGGCTGATCGCCGCCGCCGACCGTGATCTCCCGCCCGGCCACTTCCCGGCCGGTGTGGAGCGCGACATCAAGGCGGCCGCCGTCGCGGCGGTGCGCGCCGTGCTCGGGGACGCCGCGTACGAGGCCGCGTACGCGGAGGGCGGCGGCCTCCCCATCGAGGAGGCCGCCGCCCTCTGCGACACGTACGTCGACTGAAGCGCCGGGCGCTCAGCTCTCCGTGTCGATCAGCTCTTCGTACGGAACTTGTGGATCGCGATCGGCGCCATCACCAGCGTGAGCGCCACCGACCAGCCGATCGTCACCCACACGTCGTGTGCTGCGGGGCCGCCCACCATCAGGCCGCGCGCGGAGTCCGCGAGCGTGGACAGCGGGTTGTAGTCGGTGAAGGCCTCCAGCCAGCCCGGCATGGACTGCGTCGGCGCGAAGATCGACGAGCCGAACTGCAGCGGCATCAGGACCAGGAAGCCCATCGCCTGCACGGACTGCGCGCTCTTCATGGTGACGCCGAGTACCAGGAAGATCCACATGACGGACGAGCCGAAGAGCGCGGTCAGGCCCACGGCGGCGAACAGACCGCCCCAGTTGGTGATGTCGAAGCCCACCAGGACACCGACGATCATCATGATCGTCGTCGCGACGAGCATCCGCATCAGCTCCACCACGATCTTGGCGAAGAGGACCGAGCCCTGGCCGATCGGCAGGGTCCGGAAGCGGTCCATGATGCCGTTCTGGAAGTCCTGGTTGAAGCCCGTGCCGACGGCCATGGCGATGTTCAGGGACATCATCGCCATCATGCCCGGCACCACGTACTGCACATACGCGTCCTGACCGCCGCCGAGCGCCTGCCCGATGGAGCCGCCGAAGACGTACACGAACAGCAGCGTGAAGACGATGGGCATGAGCACCGCGTCGAACATCGACTCGGGATCGGCCCGGATCCACTGCAGATTGCGGCGGACCAGCGCGCCGGTGTGGCGCACGTGGCCGCGCAGGCCTATGCGGCCGTCGGCCTGGCCGGCCCCGGGCAGGTGGGCCGTTGCGGTGGTGGCACTCATACGGTGACCTCCTCGAGTTCGGCGGGACGGACGTCCTGCGGGGTGCTGGCCTTCTGGCCGGTGATGGAGAGGAACACCTCGTCCAGGCTGGGCAGTTCGGTGGCGATCGAGCCGATCGTGATGCCGCGCGCGGTGACCGCGCCGACCACCGCGGTCAGCTGCTCGTCGCTGAGGATCGGCACCAGGACCGTGCCGGTCTCGGCGTCCACGGTCGAGGTGGCGAGGCCGGTCAGGCCCAGGTCGTCGAGCGCGTTCGCCAGCGGGCGCAGCTCCAGCGGGTCGGCCGGGCGGATGCGCAGGGTGCGGCCGCCGACTTTCGCCTTCAGCTCGTCGATGCGGCCGTTGGCGATGACCTTGCCGCGGTCGATGACCGTCAGCTCGGACGCCAGCTGCTCGGCCTCTTCCATGTACTGCGTGGTGAGCAGCACGGTGACGCCGTCGCCGACCATGCGCTTGACCTCGGCCCACACCTCGTTGCGGGTGCGGGGGTCGAGGCCGGTCGTCGGCTCGTCCAGGTAGAGGACGGCCGGGCTGCCGATCATCGAGGCGGCGAGGTCGAGGCGGCGGCGCATGCCGCCGGAGTACGTCTTGGCCTGGCGTCCTGCGGCCTCGGTGAGGGAGAACCGCTCGAGCAGACCGTCGGCCCTCGACCTGGCGTCCTTGCGGGACAGGTCGAGCAGCCGCCCGATCATGTACAGGTTCTCGCGGCCGGAGAGCTTCTCGTCCACCGATGCGTACTGGCCGGTGAGGCCTATCACGCGGCGGAGCTGGCGGGGCTGCTTCACCACGTCGTACCCGGCGACGTGGGCCAGGCCCGAGTCCGGGGTGATGAGGGTGGACAGGCAGCGTACGAGGGTGGTCTTGCCGGCGCCGTTGGGCCCGAGCACGCCGACGACCGTTCCTTCGCGTACGTCGAGGTCCACGCCGTCCAGTGCTTTGGTCTCGCCGTAGTGCTTGACCAGTCCCCGCACGGTGATGGCGCTCGCTGCGCCTCCGGGGTTCTTGTCGATTCGCGTCATGCCCCCAAGGTGTCATCCCCCACCGACAAACCACCGACAGCCGACCTACAGCTGCCAGTAATGGGTGGGCGGGCGGGAAACATCGCCGCGAAGCGGCGGAAAAAAGGGCAGCCCGTCGACGGGGGAAGATCGACGGGCTGCCGTGGTGCCGCGATGGCTCTAGTGCACGGCGTGCTCCGCCGCGGGGAACGCCCCGCCGACCACGTCCTCCGCGAACGCCTTCGCCGCGCCGGCCATCACGCCCCGCAGGTCCGCGTACTGCTTCACGAAGCGCGGCATCTTGCCGCCGGTGAGGCCCAGCATGTCCGTCCAGACCAGGACCTGGGCGTCGCACCCGGCCCCGGCCCCGATCCCGACGGTCGGGATGTGCAGGGAGCGGGTGACCTCGGCGGCCAGTTCCTCCGGGACCAGCTCGAGGACGACCGCGAACGCGCCCGCGTCCTGCGCGGCCTTCGCGTCGCTGAGCAGCCGGTGCGCCGCCTCGTCGCCGCGGCCCTGCACGCGGTAGCCCATGGTGTTCACGGACTGCGGGGTGAGGCCGAGGTGGGACATGACGGGGATGCCCGATGAGACGAGCAGCTCGGTCTGGGGGAGCGAACGCTCGCCGCCCTCCAGCTTCACCGCGCCGACCCCCGCCTCCTTGACCAGGCGGGTCGCCGAACGGAGGGCCTGGACGGCGCCTTCCTGGTACGACCCGAAGGGCAGGTCGCCGACGATCAGGGCACGCGACGTACCCCGTACGACGGCCGCGGACAGCATGGTCATCTCGTCGAGCGTGACGGGCACGGTCGTCTCGTACCCGAGGTGACAGTTGCCCGCCGAGTCGCCGACCAGCATCACGGGGATGCCGGCCTCGTCGAATACGGACGCGGTCATCGCGTCGTACGCGGTGAGCATGGGCCACTTCTCGCCGCGCTCCTTGGCGGCGGTGATGTCCCGGACGGTGATGCGGCGGGTGCTCTTGCCCCCGTACAGCGCCTTGCTGCTGTCGGACTTCTGGGCGGCACCCTCTGCCGGCTTCTGGGCAGCCGAAAGTTGCGTCATCGCAACGGCTCCTTCTCTCATCTCGAGGCGCCCTCACGGCGTCCCCGGATCACGTCCATGGTGGCACCGTGTGCCGCCCGACGGCTAGTGCACCCCTGAGTGATCCGGCCCATCCGGGCGGCGAGCACCGGGCCGCGGGTAAATTCTTTCCAATACGAGACGGTCTCGTATCGAAATGGCTCTAGGGTGGGGCCATGACTTCTCCTGCCGTCACGACCCCACGCATACCGGAAGCCGTGCACCGGCGCCGCTGGGCGATCCTCGGTGTGCTGATGCTGAGCCTGCTGATCGTGGTGCTCGACAACTCGATCCTGAACGTCGCCATCAAGACGATCTCGACCCCGGCCCCCACCGGCCTCGGCGCCACCCAGGGCGACCTGGAATGGGCCATCAACTCCTACACCCTGGTCTTCGCGGGGCTGCTCTTCACCGCAGGCCTGCTCGGTGACCGCATCGGCCGCAAGAAGGTCCTCATCGCGGGCCTCGCCGTCTTCGGCATCGGCTCCGCGCTCGCCGCCGAGTCCGGCTCGCCCGTCCAACTCATCCTGTTCCGCGCGGTGATGGGCCTCGGCGCCGCCTTCGTGATGCCCGCCACGCTCGCCGTCCTGATGAACGTCTTCGAGCGTGACGAGCAGCCCAAGGCCATCGGCATCTGGGCGGGCGGCGTCGGCCTCGCCATCGCGATCGGCCCCATCACCGGCGGCGTGCTCCTCGACCACTTCTGGTGGGGCTCGGTCTTCCTGGTCAACGTGCCCATCGTGATCCTCGCGATCGGGCTGATGATCTGGCTCGTGCCCGACTCCCGCGACCCGAAGCCGGGCCGTATCGACCTGGTCGGCGTCGGCCTGTCCGTCGTCGGCCTCGTGCTGCTGGTCTACGGCATCATCAAGGGCGGCCAGCTCGCCGACTTCACCGACCCCGCGGTCCTCGCGACGGTCGCCGCGGGCCTCGCCGTACTCGTCGTCTTCGTCCTGCACGAGAAGCGCAGCGACCACCCGTCCATCGACATCTCGTACTTCAAGAACCGGGTCTTCTCGGCGGCGATCAGCGCCCTCGCGCTCGTCTTCTTCGCGCTGATGGGCGTGACCTTCTTCGCCGTCTTCTACACGCAGAGCGTGCGCGGCTACTCGCCGCTGCAGACCGGCCTGTTGATGCTGCCGCTCGCCGTCGCCCAGCTCATCTTCGCGCCGCGCGCCCGGCTCGTCGTCGACCGCTTCGGCGTCCGCGCCACCGTCGCGGCCGGGCTGCTCACCATCGCCGCGATGCTCGCCGCGTTCACGGTCCTCGACGCCGATACGCCGATCTGGATCCTGGAGGTCGTCTTCTTCCTGATGGGCACCGGGATGGCGCACGTCATGACGCCCGTGAGCGTCGTCATCATGCAGGCGCTGCCCCGCGAGAAGGCAGGCTCCGCATCCGCGCTCAGCAACACCTTCCGCCAGGTGGGCGGCGCACTCGGTATCGCCGTCCTCGGTTCCGTGCTCTCCGCCGCCTACCGCAGCGGCGTCGAGGACAAGCTCACCCTGCTGCCCGCCGGGGTGCGGCACACCGCGGGCGAGTCCATCGAGGCCACGCTCGGCGTCGCGGCCGAGCTCGGCCCGCGCGGCGAACCGCTGGTGTCCGCGGCCCACGACTCCTTCCTGCACGCCATGCACATCACCGCGCTCTGCGGCGCGGGCGTCGCCCTGATCGGCGTCGTGACCGTCGCCCTGTTCCTGCCGGGCCGCGCACCGCAGGAGCCGGAGGCCGAGCACAAGGAGGCGGAGCCGGTGGGCGCGGGGCGTTGACCGGGGCGCCGGGCCGGGAAGGGACAATCGGCCTGGCGGTACGCCGGATGCGAGAGACGGAGCAGATGTGGTCCACACAGCCAGAGGTGTCCGGGGGCGTCCCCGCAGCGAGGCCGTGGAGCGGGCCATCTTCGAGGGCGCACTGAAGCTGATCGAGGAGGGTGTGCCGCTCGCCGAGCTCTCCATCGAGCGGATCGCGCGCACCGCCGGCGTCGGCAAGGCCACCATCTACCGGCGCTGGAGCGGCAAGGAGGAACTCTTCGTCGACATCATGCGCTCGGTGGACGACCCGCCGCCCGAGCTGGCAGGGGAATCGATGCGCGGCGATCTCATCACCCTCCTCGACCACATGCGCAGGCGCGGTGTGAACATGCGCGCCTCCGCGATGCTGCACAACGTGTTCGCGCAGATGAAGAGCCTGCCGAAGCTGTGGGACGCCTACCACGCCACCGTCGTCGCGCCGCAGCGCCGCGTCATGCTCGACGTGCTGAGGCGGGGCGTCGAGAACGGCGAATTGCGCGCCGACGTCGACATCCTTCTGGCCAACGATCTGTTCGTCGGACCCATGCTCGTGCGCACCGTCATGCGCTCCGACGCGCCGCTCGACGAGGACCTCGCCGAGCGGATGGTGGACACCGTTCTCGACGGGCTGCGGCCCACGGGGTGAATGTGCGCGTTTCGTCACAGCGGCCCGTTGTGCGGGGGGATGTGGAACCTGCCGTGCCGCGCCGCTCGTCCTCGTCCCGTACGGCCGTCACGGACGGCGGGGAGGACACCCGATCATCGCCTAGGGTTTCAGGGGCGAAGACGGTTGCACGGCAGAGTTGAGGCGACGAGCGTATGGCGCAGGCGTATGTGACGGAGACCGGCAGCGGCGGCTCGGGCCCCGACCGCCAGGGGTCCCGGCTCCGGCGCCTGGCCGACGGCTGGCGCGGCGACCGGGGCATCTGGCGGCGCGGGATCGTCACCGCGGCGGTCGCGGTGCTGCTCGCCCTGGTGATGCTCTTCCACGCACAGATCCCGAACGGCATCGGCAACCTCGGCAGCCTCATCGAGACGTTCCTGCCCTGGCTCGGCGTGCTGATCCCCGTGCTGTTCGTCATCGGCTTCGTCCGCAAGTCGGCGACCGCGCTGATCGCCGTGCTGCTGCCCGCGGTCATCTGGACCGGCTCCTTCGGCGGTCTGATCACCACCAAGTCCTCAGGCACCGGCGGCGATCTCACCGTCGCCACGCACAACGTGAACGCGGAGAACGCGGACCCGGCGGGCACCGCACGTGACGTCGCCGCGTCCGGCGCCGACGTCGTGGCCCTCGAAGAGCTCACGGCGGACGCCGTCCCGACGTACGAGAAGGCCCTCGCGGGCACCTACAAGTACCACTCGGTGCAGGGCACGGTCGGCCTGTGGAGCAAGTACCCGCTGACCGACACCTTGCCCGTCGACATCAAGCTCGGCTGGACCCGCGCGATGCGGACGACGGTCAACAGCCCCAAGGGCGAGGTCGCCGTGTACGTCGCCCATCTGCCGTCGGTGCGGGTCAAGCTGGACGCGGGCTTCACCGCCAACCAGCGTGACGCGAGCGCGGACGCGCTCGGCGAGGCGATCGCCGGCGAGCGGGTCTCCAAGGTGGTGCTGCTCGGCGACCTGAACGGCACGATGAACGACCGCGCCCTGAACGCGGTCACCTCCCAGATGCGCTCCACGCAGGGCGCGGCGGGCGACGGCTTCGGGTTCAGCTGGCCCGCGTCGTTCCCGATGGCGCGGATCGACCAGATCATGGTCAAGGGCGTCGAGCCGGTGTCGTCGTGGACGCTGCCGGAGACGGGCAGCGATCATCTGCCGATCGCGGCGCGGGTCGAGCTTTAGCCTTTAGTGCACCGCACATCCGCTCTTAACCTCACGGAATACTGGGCCTGAGAGGCTTTGTTCCGTACGTAAACTTACGGAACACCACCCCCTCATGCGCTCCCCCGGAAGGTTCTTCATGCCCCTGGCCCTGCTCGCCCTCGCCGTGGGCGCCTTCGGCATCGGTACGACCGAGTTCGTGATGATGGGCCTGCTGCCCAACGTCGCGGACGACCTGGACATATCCATCCCCACCGCCGGACACCTGGTCTCGGCGTACGCCCTCGGTGTCGTCATCGGCGCCCCGCTGCTCGCCGCGGTCACCGCGCGGATGCGGCGGCGGCGGGTCCTGATCGGCCTCATGGTGCTTTTCGTGGTCGGCAACGCGCTGTCGGCCGCCGCACCCGACTACCACTGGCTGATGGCCGCCCGCTTCCTCAGCGGACTTCCGCACGGCGCGTTCTTCGGCGTCGGCGCGGTCGTCGCGACCGGCCTCGTCGCCCCCGAGCGCAAGGCCCGCTCGGTGTCCCTGATGTTCCTCGGCCTGACCGTCGCCAACATCGTGGGCGTGCCGGTGGCCACGGCGATGGGGCAGCAGCTTGGCTGGCGTGCGACGTTCCTCGCGGTCAGCGCGATCGGCCTCGCGGCGATAGCAGCGCTCGCCCTGCTCGTCCCCGCCGACCACGGCCACGGCGAGCACGGCGGCCTGCGCGGAGAGCTCCGGGCGCTCGGCAGCGTTCCGGTGTGGCTGGCGCTCGGCACGACGGTCGCGGGCTTCGGGGCGCTGTTCTCGGCGTACAGCTATGTGACGCCCATGCTCACGGACGCGGCGGGCTACGCCGAATCCAGCGTTACGTTGCTCCTGGCGCTGTTCGGTGTCGGCGCGACCGCGGGCAATCTGCTGGGCGGTCGCCTCGCGGACCACTCGCTGCGGGGGACGCTGTTCGGCGGCCTGGCGTCGCTGGTGGTCGTCCTCGCGCTGTTCCCGCTGCTGATGAGCGCCGCGTGGAGCGCTGCGTTGGCCGTGGTGCTCCTCGGCATGGCGGCGTTCACGACGGGGTCGCCGCTGCAGCTGATGGTCATGGAGAAGGCGTCGGCGGCCCCGTCCCTGGCGTCCTCCGCCAATCAGGCGGCGTTCAACCTCGCGAACGCCGGCGGCGCGTGGGTCGGTGGCCTTGCCCTGGCGGCGGGCTTCGGGGTGACGTCCCCTGCGGTGACGGGCGCGGCGCTGGCTGTGCTGGGGCTCGGGGTGGCCGGAGTGGCCTATCTCGTGGACCTGCGGGCACCTGCGGTGGGCAGTGAGCGGTTGGTGGCCTCGCACTCGCCTCGCCCGGAGCCTTCTCGCCGGTGACACCTGGGTGGGCGGTTCTGTCCCGCCGCTTCGCGGCGGATCTTTCCCGCCCACCCACCCGTTTGCCCCGTGACTTCGGGGTTCTGACCGGGCCGCCGCTTCGCGGCGGATTTTCCCCGCCCACCCACCCGTTCACCCTGCGACGGCTTTTCCCGCCCGCCCGTTTACCCGGGGAACGGGCGGGCGGGTGGGAAAGGCCCGTCAGACCGACTCCCGCCAGCGATTGGTGATCGGGAGGCGGCGGTCCTTGCCGAAGCCCTTGGCGGAGATCTTCGTGCCCGGCGGGTACTGGCGGCGCTTGTACTCGGCGGTGTCGACCATCCGCAGGGTCTTCACCACAAGCTCCCGCTCGTACCCGGCGGCGACGATCGCGTCCGCGCCCTGGTCCCGGTCGACGTACATCTCCAGGATCGCGTCGAGGACGGGGTAGTCCGGGAGCGAGTCCGTGTCCACCTGGTCCGGCCGCAGCTCCGCGCTCGGCGGCTTGGTGATGGAGTTCTCCGGGATCGGCGGGGTCCGGCCCCGCTCGACCGCCGCGCGGTTGCGCCACTCGGCGAGCCGGAAGATCAGGGTCTTGTACACGTCCTTGATCGGACCGTACGCCCCGACCGAGTCGCCGTACAGCGTCGAATAGCCCACCGCAAGCTCGGACTTGTTGCCGGGGGCCAGGACGATGTGGCCCTCCTGGTTGGAGATCGCCATCAGCATCGTGCCGCGGAGCCGCGACTGCAAATTCTCCTCGGCGAGCCCGGTCAGACCGAGCGACCCCATGTACGCGTCGAACATCGGCGCGATCGGCACGGTCCGGAAGTTCAGCCCCGTACGCCGCGCCAGCTCCTCCGCGTCGCCGATGGAGTGGTCGGAGGAGTAGCGGGAGGGCATGGCCACGCCGTACACGTTCTGCGCGCCGAGCGCGTCGCAGGCGATCGCGGCGACGAGCGCGGAGTCGATGCCGCCGGAGAGCCCGATCAGGACGGTGCTGAAGCCGTTCTTCGCGGCATACGCCCGCAGGCCGACGACCAGCGCCGAGTACACCTCCTCGTCGTCGTCGAGCCGTTCGGCATACCCGCCGGTGAGCTCCGGCTTGAACGGGGGGACGGGCTCTTCTGAGACCGTGACGTGCTCGATGCGCAGGCCGTCGTCCACGACGCCCGACGGAACGGCACCGGCCGCGGGCAGCTCAAGATCGAGGACGACGCAGCCCTCGGCGAACTGCGGCGCCCGCGCGATGACTTCGCCGTCCCGGTCCACGACGATCGAGTCGCCGTCGAAGACGAGCTCGTCCTGGCCGCCGATCATGGCGAGGTACGCGGTGGTGCAGCCCGCCTCCTGGGCGCGCTTGCGGACGAGTTCGAGCCGCTGGTCGTCCTTGTTGCGCTCGTACGGCGACGCGTTGACGGAGAGCAGCAGGCCCGCCCCTGCCGTGCGCGTCGCGGGCACGCGGCCGCCGTCCTGCCAGAGGTCCTCGCAAATGGCGAGCGCCACGTCGACGCCCCGCACCCGCACGATCGGCAGGGTCTCGCCCGGCACGAAGTAGCGGAACTCGTCGAAGACCCCGTAGTTGGGGAGGTGGTGCTTGGAGAAGGTGAGCACGGCCTCGCCGCGGTGCAGCACGGCGGCGGCGTTGCGCGGGGCGCCCGCCGGCTGGCCGTACTTCGGCTTGGCCTCCTCGGTGCGGTCGAGATAGCCGACGACGACCGGCAGCTCTCCGAAGCCTTCGTCCGCAAGACGCGCGGCGAGCGCACACAGCGCGTACCGCGAGGCCTGCACGAAGGACGGTCGCAGCGCGAGGTCCTCGACGGGATAGCCGGTCAGCGCCATCTCGGGGAACGCGACAAGGTGCGCCCCCTGCTCGGCGGAGTGCCGGGTCCAATGGACGATCGCCTCGGCGTTCCCGGCGAGATCGCCGACCGTCGAGTCGATCTGATTCAGGGCGAGGCGTAGTTGAGGCACGCGGCCCAGTGTAATCGTCAAAGCGACGCGATGCCCTCTGGGTCGGGTGTGTGGCGCCCCACGTCGGCGGCCCGGCGGGCCCGGCATCCCCCTTGGGGTGCCGGGCCCGCCGAGGCGTCAGCGGCGGTAGCCGAGGACCGTCATCATCCCGGCCTCCGAGTGGTACACGTTGTGGCAGTGGATCATCCACAGGCCCGGGTTGTCGGCTTCGAAGTCCACCGTCAGTGTGCCGTTCGGCAGGATGACCGCGGTGTCCTTGCGGGGGCCGCCCGCCACGTTCGCCAGGGCGAAGGTGTGGCCGTGCAGATGGACCGGGTGCCACATCGACGTGGAGTTGGCGAAGACGAGACGGACGCGCTCGCCCGCGCGGACGGGGTGGCGCTCGTCGGGGTCGTAGGGCTTCTTGTCGAACGCCCAGTCGTACTTGGCCATACCGCCCGTCAGCCGGATCCTGATCGTGCGGTCCGGCTTGCGTGTCGGGAGCGCGACCGACTCCGCCGCCCGCAGCTTGTCCGCCGTCAGGAGGCGGCCCTTGAGCTCCTCGGGGCGGACCGAGGGGGAGGGTGCCGCGCCGCTGCCCGTGCGCAGGACCGCGAGCGCCGCTGCCTTCTTGCCCTCGGCCGCCGCGGTCAGCGGGAACGCCCCGTCCTTGGCGGTGACCAGGACGTCATAGCGCTCGCCCATGCCGAGCAGCAGCGAGTCCGTCTTCGCGTGCTCCACGGGGAAGCCGTCCGTGTGCGTCACCGTCATCTCGTGGCCGCCGAGCGCCACCCGGAAGGCCGTGTCGCCGCCCGCGTTGATGATGCGCAGGCGGATGCGGTCGCCGGGGCGTGCCTTGAACGACGAAGGCGCGTCCGGCGTACGGCCGTTGATCAGGTAGTGCGGGTAGGCCACATCGCCCGCGTCGCCGCCGAGCAGGTCGCTCTTGGCGCCCGTCATCATGCGGGAGGGGCCGGAGGGACCGGAGGGCTTGGGGGATTTGTCCGTGCGCATCGACATGTTGGACATGTTCGACATGTCGTGGCCGCCGTGGTCCATGCCGCCCGTGTCACCCCCCTCCTCGCCGTCCCCGCTCATGTCATGGCCGCCCATGCCCTTGCTGAGCTCCGCGAGGACGGCGTCCGGCGTCGAGCCGTCGACCCCGTCGACCCAGTCGTCGAGGACGACGACCCACTCCTTGTCGTACTTCAAGGGCTCCTTGGGGTCCTCCACGATCAGTGGCGCGTACAGACCGCGGTCCTGCTGGGTGCCCGAGTGGGGATGGAACCAGTACGTCCCCGGGTGCGGCACCGCGAAGCGGTAGGTGAAGTCCGCGCCGGGTTTGATCGCCTGCTGGGTGAGCCCGGGGACGCCGTCCATGTCGTTGCGCAGGGCCAGGCCGTGCCAGTGCAGGGACGTGGGCTCGGGGAGATGGTTGGCGAGTGTGAGGGCGAGCGTGTCGCCCGCGGTGACGCGGACTTCCTTGCCGGGCAGCCGGTCGCCGTACGCCCAGGTCCTGACCGAGCGGCCGCCGAGGTCGAGCTTGGCCGTCATGGCCATGAGCTTCACCTCGCGGACCGCGCCGCCTTCTCGCTTCTTCTCCGCGGCGGCGACTTCCTTGCCGGACGGGTCGACATAGCCCGTGGGCGCGGAGCCGCCTTCCGTGCCGCCTCCGTGTCCGCCGTGGCCCGCGCCCGAGCCGGAACAGGCCGTCAGGATTCCCGAACCGGCGACGGCGGTCGCGGCGCCGAGCAGGGCACGGCGCGAAGGGGTGCGCAGGGGTTGAGTGCGCATGGCTGAATAACACCTCGTCTTGGTGGTGCGTGCAGATGGGCGCATCTGCTGCTTCTGATACACCGCTCGACGCCCGGAGGTTCCCATCGGGCGTCCCTCGGTCGCGGGCAGGGCGAAGCAGCCGGTGCGCCGGCCTAAATGCGCAGCACGGAAAGACTGGCGAGGAGTATGCGGGGCGGCGGCGGATTGGGTCGCAGGCCGTCGAGCAGCCGGGCGAGCGCCCGCGCGGGGACGGCGAAGCCGCCGGGGCGCAGCAGGCCCGCCTTCAGGAGCAGGGCGAGGGTGAACGCGCCGAGCACCGCGAGGCACACGGACAGCGGATCCATCCCGTGGAGCCCGGCGGGCGCGGACGCGGCCGCCGTGGCCGGTCCGGCGAGGACGTCGTCGCCCGAGGTGCGCGGGGGCGGCGGGGGCATGGGAACGCGCGCGTGATGAGCGTCTTGAGCGGCGGGAGCGCCGCCGGCCGCCTTGGCCGCGTGCCGGTGGTCCGGGGCAGTGCCCGACATACCGGCCGACGCAGCGGCGCCGCTCGCCGTGGCGCCGCTCGCCGTGTCGGCCGACGCCGCGCCGTGCCGCCCCGCGGCAGGGCCCGCCGCCGGGGCGCCCGCGCTCATCTCGTGCCGGGCCGACGCCTGTTCGGCCCCGCTCCCGTGCCCCGTCGGATGACCCAGCGTATGCATCGTCACGATGCCGAGGAGGAGCGCGGCGAGCAGCAGCAGCTGTCGGCCCTTCGCCGTTCTCCTCGTCGTCGCCATGGGCGAACCCTACCCCCGCCGGGTATCGCGCGACATGCGGGCCCCCGGGACTCCACTGATCATGAGCCCATGACGACTACGGACAAACAGGACGGTGCGGGCTTCGGGGACGCTCGTGTCGCCGAGTAGCGCGTACGCGTCCATGCGGACCAGGTCGACGGAGCCTCGTGTCGCCACCCCCGGGAGTGCCGCTCCCGTCGCGCTCCTGCTGGCACTCGGCGCGGTCGCCTACAGCGCCTGGCTGCTGGAGATCCCCCTCGACACAGGGCTCTCGCCGGTCAGTTCGTACGTGAGTGAACTCGCCGCCCAGGACCAGCCCTACGGGACGCTGCTGCGTACGACCGACCTGATCGCCGGGGTGCTGATCCTGGCCGGAGCGGTCGGTGCGCTGCTGCGGCTGCGGCTGCGGCTGCGGCGCAGGCTGCTCGCCGTCCTCGGGTGGGCGGGGCTCGCCCTCTTCGGGGCTGCCACCGCAGTCGACTCGCGGCTGCCGCTGAGCTGTACGCCGACCGCCGACGCGGCGTGCGCGGCCAGGGAGGGGGCGGGGCGGGTGCCCTGGACGCATGCCGCGCACGTGGGCAGCAGCGGGGTCGCCGTGGCGGGGGCGCTGGCGGGGATGGTTCTGCTGACGATCGCCTCCCGCCGGTGCGGGATCCTGCCGTCCCTGGCGGGACCACTCGGCGTCGTCCTGGTCCTCCTCGAACTGGCGGCCACCGCCTGGACTTTGGCCGCCATGGCCGCCTTCGACGCGGGGCGCGGGACAGGGGCGCCGGGGCTCGGGCAGCGGCTTCAGGTGCTGTTGATCGCGGTGTGGCTCGGGCTGCTCGCCCGGGCGGTGGCGCGGCGGTGGCGAGTGCGCTCGTGACGTCGTCGTTCGTCAGGGTCGGGGGAGTGCGGCATCACGTGGAGGTGGCCGGGCAGGGGCCGGTGTGTGTGCTGAGCGCGGGGCTCGGCCTGGTTTCGTCCGACTGGGACGCGGTGGCGGAGCTGCTCTCCCCGTGGCGGACCGTCGTCCGCTTCGACCGGCCGGGGCTCGGGCTCAGCGGGCACGCGCGCGTGCCGCCTTCCCTGGCGGGTGAGGCGGGGCGGATCGCCGGGGTACTGGACGCGTTGGGGCTTCCGGGGCCGGTCACGGTGGTCGGACATTCACTCGCCGGGTTCCACGCCGAGTCGTTCGCCCGGCTGTACCCGGCGCGTACGGCGGGGCTCGTCCTCGTCGACTCCAGCGTCGAGGGTCGTCTGGGGCGGGTGCGGGTGCCTCGCGGGGTGCGGGTGGGGGGTGCGCGGGTCGGCGGGGCCGTGCTGCGGGGGGTGGGGGTGTCTCGGGTGGCGGGGCCGGTAGGGGTGCGGCGTGTCCTGGTGCCGGGTGCACTTCTCGAGTACGCGACGTACGGCGACATCGCACGCGAACTGGCCGCTCTGCGGGGGAAGTTCCCCCTCCCGGAGGGGCTGCCGGTGACGGTGCTCGCCGCGTACTCCCGGGGTTCGGTGCGGTGGCTCTACCGGCAGCGGGGACTGGCCGCGGCGCTCGGCGCGGAGTTCCGTGTCGCGGAGCCTTCGGGCCACCTGGTGATGCGGGACAGCCCTGCGGACGTGGCGGATGCGGTACTGGCCACCCCACACTGAGCCCGGCACGCGCCACCTGGCCCCGGCAGCGACGCCGTTGCGCCCACCCGTTCCGCCGCACGGAACACCTGCCCACAACGAGGAGGACGGCCTGGGCGGGACCCGCCCCATGCGGGGTGCCTGCGGACGACGGGGATGGCCTGGGTGGGATCTGCCGTGCGGGGTGCGTGGCCACGACGGGGAGGGCGGCCTGGGTGGGGTCCGCCCCGTGCGGAACCCCTGCCGGCGACGGGGATGGCCTGGGTGGGATCTGCCGTGCGGGGCGCCTGCCCGCAACGAGGGGGACGGCCTGGGTGGGGCCGCCCGTGCGGAACCCCTGCCCACGACGAGGCGGGCAGGGTGGGACCCGCCCGTGCGGAACCCCTGCGGACGACGGGGACGGCCTGGGTGGGATCTGCCCGTGCGGGCCCCTGCCCACAACGAGGACGGCCCGGGTGGGATCTGCCCGTGTGGGGTGCCCGCCCATACCGGGGGTACCCGCCCACTCCGGGGGAGGCGGGTAACTGCCGGGTGATCGGGTGGGTGGGTGGGAGAGGTCTGTTCGTGCAGGCGAGGCTGCGGGGTGATCGGGCGGGTGGGTGGGTGAGTCAGCCCAGTCGAAGCCCCCGCACACTCTCCCGAATCACAATATGCGTCCCCAGGAGATGCCTCTCCTGCCCCGCCCGGGGCGACCCGCTCAACGCAAGTCGCACGGCCGTGCGGCCCATCTCCTCCGCGGGGATGTGGACCGTGGTGAGCCCGGGAGTGATGTCCGCCGCCACGGGGTCGTCGTTGTAGCCGACCACCGAGATGTCCTCCGGCACCCGAAGCCCCCGCTCCCGCAGGGCCACCACCGTAGCCGCGGCCACCCTGTCGTCGCCCGCGAACACCGCGCTGAACTCCGGCCGCCCGTCCGCCTTCTCCAGAAGGTCCCGTATCGCCTCGTACCCGTTGTGCTGGCCGAAGCCGATCCCGTGCAGGATCGCCTCCTCGCGCGGCACCCCGTGGTCGGACAGCGCGCGGAGGTAGCCGGCGACCCGGTCCTCGCCCGTCGTGTGGCCGGGCTGGTAGCCGATCAGGGCAATCTTGCGGTGGCCTGCCCCGAGCAGGTGGCTCGTGATCGCGTACGCGCCCGCCTCGTTGTCGTACTCGACGACCAGCGCGGGGACGTCCGGGGCCGGCGCCGGACGACCGCACAGGACGAGCCGGGAGCCGGCCGCTGCCAGCGCTTCCGCGTACCGCGCCATCCGCTCGCGGTACTCGTCGTCCTCGATGACCCCGCCCACCAGGATCACCGCCTCGGCCGCCTGCTCGCGCATCATCTGGACCAGGGCCAGTTCACGGGCCGGATCATTGCCCGTCGACGCGACCAGCGTGAGCCTGTCGCGCTGGGCGGCCTCCATCTCCACGCCCTGCGCGACATGCGCGAAGAAGGAGCTCACCACGTCGAAGGTGAGCACCGCGATCGTCTTGCGGCCCGCGCCCGCCAACGCGCGCGCGTGCGCGTTGGCGACGTAGTCGAGGTCCTTGACGGCCCGCAGGACCTTGCCCCGCGACGCCGTGGACGTCGGATAGTTGCCCGCGAGCACCCGCGAGACGGTCGCGACGGAGACTCCGGCGCGCGCCGCCACATCACGGATGGTGACCCGCTCACCCACAGTGTCTCCTCAAAAGCGCCAAGTACGTCGAGTACGTCAAGTAGGCAGTGTCCGGGGCCATCATCCCGCCCCTACGGCCCGCGTCAGTGCGCGGCCTCGTACTCCTTGGCGAACTCCTCGTGCGACTTGTCGCCACCCTGCGCCTGCCACTTCTGGTAGACGGCGTCCCAGTCCGACAGCTTCTTGCGGCCGGAGACGATCGCGGTGACCCCGTCGTCGATGATCTGCTGCATCGACGCGCCCTGCCGGTTGTACGTGTCCGACATCAGACCCCAGTGGTCGTCGCGCACGAGGTTCGGCACGACCGCCTTCTCCCAGGTGTGCAGCCGCTCGGTGAGGTCGGGGAAGCCGGGGAAGTAGAGGGGCTGCGGCGCGTCCATGAGGTAGGAGAACGGCAGGTTCGTCCTGTTCTCCACCAGGCCCAGGGAGTTGGGGATGGGGTCGCCGTTCTTGTCGTACTCGAAGTGCGTGCCCTCGACGCCCGAGTGCATCAGCTCGTACTCCTTCGAGCCGAAGGGGGACGCCAGCCAGTCCAGGACCCGCAGCATCAGCTTGACGCGGTCCTTGGAGGCCTTCTTGATGACGGTGTAGCCGAAACAGCCGCGGTTCTGCTGGTAGACCGGCGTCGCGCCGTCGACCACGTACGGAACGGCGGTGTCCAGCGTGAACTCGTCCTTGATGCCCTGCGCGTTGGAGAGCGCCGCGCCCCAGCCGTCCGTCATCGAGCGGACCGTGCCGTTGTAGAACTGGGTCTTGAGGTCCACCTGGGAGATCGAGGTGGCGTCGGAGTTGTACGATCCGGCCTTGCGCATCTTGGACATGAACTCCAGCGCGGCCCTGAACTCGTCGGTCCCGTACATGTCGGTGACCTTGCCGTTCTTGATCTGCCACTGGTTCGGCGCCCCGTGCCACATCGCGTGGTAGAGATAGCCGAAGAAGCCGACCGACGAGGCACCGAGCCCGTACTTCTTGTTCTGCGACGCCTCCTCGGCCATCGTCCGGAAGTCGGTCGCCGCCATCCCCGGCTTGTAGCCCGCCTTGTCGAAGGCCTCGCGGTTGATGAACATCGCGCCCTGCACCTTGGCCCGCTCGACCGGAAGGCCGTAGATGCGCCCCGCGACCCGGCCCATGCCTTCCCAGGCGTACGTGGGGATGTTGGCGAGGTTCGGGTAGTCCTTGACCGCGTCCCCGGACAGATACTCCGACAGGTCCGCGCACCGGGACTTCACGAACTGCGACTCGCGCGGCAGGACGTACCCGCCACCGAAGTTGATCATGTCGGGGAGGTCGTCGCCCGACATCAGCGTGGACATCTTGGAGCGGAAGTCCGCGTCCGGCACCACCGAGAACTCGACCTCGACGCCGAGCGCCTCGTTCATCGCCTGCCAGAACTTGTTCGATCCGACCGGCTTCGGCGGGGTGCCGTAGGTGATGGTCATGACCTTGATCTTCTGCTTGCCGGTGCCCGGCTTCTCGGCCGTGGCCCGCACCAGCTTCTCGGGGTACTTCGTGAAGCCGGGCTGTACGCCGTCGGCGCTCGGCGCGAGATCGGGCGTCGGGCCCTTGGCGGCCGTGTACGTCGGCCAGGGCGCGGCCTTCTTGTTGGCGTTGGAGACCGAACCGCCGCCGCCGGATTCGGTGGAACAGGCGGTGAGCAGGGAGGGCGCGGCGACGGCGGCACCGCCGACGGCTATGGAACGCAGCAGCGTACGGCGCGACATCGAGGAACCGGACACGGTGTCAACCTTTCGGGGGATCACGGGAGTTGGCTCAGTTCTGGATGCGGGAGGTGGCTCAGCTCTTGATGGCGCCGGTGAGCACGCCCTTGGTGAAGTACTTCTGCAGGAAGGGGTAGACGATCAGGATCGGCACGGTCGCGATCACCAGGACGGCCATCTGCATCGTCTGCGGGGCCGAGACGTTCGAGGCGTCGCTCAGTCCCGTATCGGCGATCTGGGAGCCGCCCATCACGTACGTACGAAGGACCTGCTGGAGCGGCCAGTGGTCGGACTCCAGATAGATCGAGGCA
Organism: Streptomyces sp. NPDC086554; assembly: GCF_040686095.1. Taxonomy (NCBI): domain Bacteria; kingdom Bacillati; phylum Actinomycetota; class Actinomycetes; order Kitasatosporales; family Streptomycetaceae; genus Streptomyces; species Streptomyces sp. NPDC086554. Next base: position 90,615 of record NZ_JBFBJK010000024.1, on the reverse strand, counting down.
TGGAACCAGGCGTTCCAGTAGCTGACCGCGTAGAAGAGGCCGACGACCGCGAGGGCCGCCTTGGAGAGCGGGAGCACGATCCGCCACAGGATCTGCCAGTCGCCCGCGCCGTCGAGCCGCGCCGCCTCGTACATCTCCTCGGGGATCCCCTGGAAGAAGCCGCGGAGCACGACGAGATTGAAGACGTTGATGAGTACGGGAACGATCAGCGCGCTGTAGCTCTCCAGCATTCCCGCGCCCTTGACCAGCAGGAACGCGGGGATCATGCCGGGCGGGAAGAGGAACGTGAACAGGACGACGAGCAGGATCGGCTTCCCGCCGTACACGTTCGGGCGGCTCAGTGCGTACGCCAGGAACGTGGTGCACGCGAGCGAGGCGAGGGTGCCGATGATCGTCACGCCGGTGCTCACCCCGAGCGCCTTGGAGACGATGCCGCCCGCGAAGACCTGCTCGTAGGCGCGCAGGGTCGGGTGCTCGGGCCAGAGCACCCAGCCGCCGTTGGCGACGACCTCGCGGTTCGATGCGAACGACGTCGAGATGATGACGAGGAAGGGGACGAAGACCAGGACCAGGATGGTGATGATCGCGAGGAACTTGGCGACCTGGGTGACGGGCTTCGGCCGCTCCATCCAGGCGGGGCGTATGGGGCGTGCCGCGGCGGATTTCGTGGCTCGGGCGGACTTCACGGTCGTCGTGCTCACTTGTAGACCCCCTGCTCGCCGAGGCGGTGGGCGACCTTGTTGGCCGCGAAGACGAGAATCGCGCCGACCACGCCCTTGAACAGGCCGGCGGCCGCGGCGTATCCGGTGTCGCCGCCGACGATGCCCTGCCAGAAGACGAAGGTGTCCAGGACCTCTCCGGCCTCAGGACCGACCGACTGCCGTTGCAGCAGCATCTGTTCGAAGCCGACGGAGAGAATGTCGCCGAGCCGCATGATCAGCAGCAGGATGACGACCGGCCGGATCGCGGGCAGCGTCACGTGCCAGAAGCGGCGCAAGGGCCCCGCGCCGTCGATGGCGGCGGCCTCGTACTGCTGCTCGTCCACCTGCATCAGCGCGGCGAGGAAGATGATCGTGCCCCAGCCCGCGTCCTTCCAGACGACCTGCGCGACGACGAGCGCGGGGTACGCGTCCGGGTTGCCGATGATGTCGACGGAGTGCAGACCGGCCTGCCCGAGTACGGAGTTGAGCAGGCCCGTGTCGGCGAGCACCTGCTGGAAGAGGGCGACGACGATGACCCACGACAGGAAGTGCGGCAGATAGACCACCGACTGCACGAAGCGCCGCGTCAGGTCCGAGGTCAGGCTGTGCAGGAGCAGGGCGAGGCCGAGCGGGACCGGGAAGAAGAAGACCAGCTGGAGCACCGCGAGGAAGAGGGTGTTCCAGGTCGCGTGCCAGAAATCCGGATCGCCGAACATCCGGTCGAAGTTCTCGAGGCCGACCCAGGGGCTTGCCCACAGGCCGTCGAAGGGGACGTACTCCTTGAAGGCGACGGCGTTGCCGATGAACGCGCCGTAGTGGAAGACCAGGAAGTACGCGACCCCCGGGACCATGAGCAGCAGCAGGACCCGCGAGGCGCGAAACCGCTTCCATCGCTCATCACGCCTGGTTTTGTTGCCATTTGGCATGGTGCTGCGCTTGCCGGGCGGCTTCACCGCCTCGGTTTCCGTCCGCTCCTTCGTCACCGCTGACACGGCAGCCCCTCCGTCGTCGGAACAAGGTGACCGGAATCTAAAGCGGTTACTAACCCAGGTCAACTCCCTTGGCCCCGCGATCTCTTGACCACCGTCCCGACTTCGGCCTAGCCTCCAGGCGCTGTTGGGTAAACGGTTACTACGATGGGCGGTCACGCGTGGCAGACCAGGCAGACCAGGCAGACCAGGCAGAGCTGACGGGCCAGTGGGCGGGCCGGTTGTCGGGCCCGCCGATCACGGCACTCGCCATGAGCGCCGATGTGGCGGAGCGGGTGTTCGCGCCGGACATCCGCGAACGGCTCGCCCACAGCGTGGAGTTGGCGCCCGCCCTGCTCACCGGGTCGCTCACCGGGCCCGATGCGCGGGCGGTGCTCGCACAGACGGAGATCCTGGTCACCGGCTGGAACTGCCCGCCGGTCACGGCGGAGGTCCTTGCGTACGCGCCCCGGCTGCGGGCCCTCGTGCATGCCGCCGGATCGGTGAAACCCGTGGTGACGGATGCGCTCTGGGACCGCGGTGTGGTCGTGTCCTCGGCGGCCGACGCCAACGCGGGTCCTGCCGTCGCGTACACCCTCGCCGCGATCACCTTCGCCGCGAAGGGGGCGCTGTCCACCGCCGCCGGCTACAGCGCGGGGTGGCCGCCGTTCACCGGGCGGGTGGGCGCGGACGCCCGTACCGTCGGCGTCATCGGGGCGTCCCGGATCGGGCGCGGGGTGATCGCCGGGCTGCGGACGTCCGACGTGGGGTGGCGCGTGCTGCTCACCGACCCCTACGTCACCGCGGACGAGGCCGCCGGGCTCGGCGCGGAGCTGGTGGAACTGTCCGAGCTGTGCCGCCGCAGCTCGATCGTCAGCGTCCATGCGCCCCAACTGCCCGAGACGCGGGGGATGGTGAGCGCGGAGATGCTGAAGCTGATTCCGGACGGGGGGACGTTGATCAACACGGCGCGGGGCTCGCTCGTCGATACGGAGGCGTTGGCCGATGAGTGCGGGGCGGGGCGCCTGGACGCCTTCCTGGACGTCACGGACCCGGAGCCGCTGCCGGTGGGCCATCCGCTGCTTGTGCTTCCGAACGTACTGGTGACCCCGCATATCGCGGGGGCTCAGGGGAGTGAGGTGCGGAGGTTGGGGGAGTACGCGGTGGGGGAGGTGGAGCGGTTTGTGCGGGGGGAGCGGATGTGGGGGCGGTTGTCGCGGGAGGAGTTGCCGAGGCTGGCGTAGCCCGGGCTGAAAGTGTCCGGCTCCGTATTCGTCGCCATCCCTCGGTGCGGTCCCGCACGATGTACGACATCTCGACGGCCTGCTGGTGGTGGACGCCGGCTCAGGGGTCTGCTTGCCCTGGACGTACGAGGGAGTGCACGGCGTTCCGCGGCCCCTGCGGTCTCGGGCGCGCTCGGCCCGCCGATGGTAGTGGCCGGGCCGGACGGGCTGTAGGGGGACTCAAGGGCGGCCCGCTGTTACGGGGGCGCCGATCAGCAGGCACTATGGGCACAGGGCGGCACGAGCTCCGCAATGCGCTCGAAACCGTGTGGTGGGATGCTCATGAGCCCCGATGTGTCCCCAGGTACGAACACAGCGCGAACACAGCGCGGACGCAGGCGGCCTGACCAGCAAGGATGGGTGGAAGCGGAAGATGGACAAGCAGCAGGAATTCGTGCTCCGGACTCTGGAGGAGCGCGACATCCGGTTCGTACGCCTGTGGTTCACGGATGTCCTCGGCTTCCTGAAATCGGTCGCGGTGGCACCCGCCGAGCTGGAGCAGGCCTTCGACGAGGGCATCGGCTTCGACGGCTCGGCCATCGAGGGCTTCGCCCGGGTGTACGAATCGGACATGATCGCCAAGCCGGACCCCTCGACCTTCCAGGTCCTGCCCTGGCGCGCGGAGGCACCCGGCACCGCCCGGATGTTCTGCGACATCCTCATGCCGGACGGCTCACCGTCCTTCGCGGACCCGCGCTACGTCCTGAAGCGGGCCCTCGCCAAGACCTCGGACCTCGGGTTCACCTTCTACACCCACCCCGAGATCGAGTTCTTCCTCCTGAAGGACAAGCCGCTGGACGGCTCGCGGCCCACCCCCGCCGACAACTCCGGCTACTTCGACCACACCCCGCAGAACGTGGGCATGGACTTCCGCCGGCAGGCGATCACCATGCTCGAATCGATGGGCATCTCGGTCGAGTTCAGCCACCACGAGGGGGCTCCCGGCCAGCAGGAGATCGACCTCCGGTACGCGGACGCGCTGTCCACGGCCGACAACATCATGACCTTCCGCCTGGTCATGAAGCAGGTCGCCCTGGAGCAGGGCGTGCAGGCGACCTTCATGCCGAAGCCGTTCTCCGAGCACCCGGGCAGCGGTATGCACACGCACCTGTCGCTGTTCGAGGGCGACCGCAACGCGTTCTACGAGTCGGGCTCCGAGTACCAGCTCTCCAAGGTCGGCCGCTCCTTCATCGCGGGCCTCCTGAAGCACGCCGCCGAGATCTCCGCGGTCACCAACCAGTGGGTGAACTCCTACAAGCGCATCTGGGGCGGCTCGGAGCGCACGGCGGGCGCGGGCGGCGAGGCACCCTCGTACATCTGCTGGGGCCACAACAACCGCTCCGCGCTGATCCGCGTCCCGATGTACAAGCCCGGCAAGACCGGCTCGGCACGGGTGGAGGTCCGCTCGATCGACTCGGGCGCGAACCCGTACCTGACGTACGCCGTGCTGCTCGCCGCGGGCCTCAAGGGCATCGAGGAGGGCTACGAGCTGCCGCCGGGCGCCGATGACGACGTCTGGGCGCTGAGTGACGGCGAGCGTCGCGCGATGGGCATCGAGCCGCTCCCGCAGAACCTGGGGGAGGCGATTGCGCTGATGGAGCGCAGCGAGCTGGTCGCCGAGACGCTCGGCGAGCACGTCTACGACTTCTTCCTGCGGAACAAGAAGCAGGAGTGGGAGGAGTACCGGAGTGAGGTCACGGCCTTTGAGCTGAGGAAGAACCTGCCGGTGCTGTAAAGCCCCGTAAGGGGCGCGGGGAACTGCGCGAGCAACCACAGAAAAGCCGCAGTCGCGTCGGCCGAGCAATTCGGCAGACGCGACTGCGGCTTTTCGTCGGCTGAGCGCGCAGTTCCCCGCGCCCCTACGGGGCGCTGACGATCGCGTCCCGCAGAGGTGTAGACGCCCGCACCCTGTACTCCTGGATGGCCCAGCCATTGCCATCGGGATCCTTGAAGTACATGAACGTCCCGCCATCCTGCGGCGCGTGAGCCACTGGCTCGGTGATGTCCAACCCGCGTGCTGTCAGCTCGGCATACGCCGCCTTCGCGTCCGAGACGCACAACTGGAGGCCCTGGTACGAGCCCGCGGCCGGCGTCGGTCCTTCCATCGTGTCCCAGAGCGTGTCGGCCAGGGCGATGGAACAGCCGGAGCCCGGCGGGGTCAGCTGGACGATGCGCATGCCCGGCATGACCTCCGTGTCGATGTCCACATGGAAGCCGAGCTTGTCGCGGTAGAACTCCTTGGCCCGGTCGACGTCGCTGACGGGGAGCGGGATCACCTCGAGTGTGTATTCCATGTGCGGCAGTACAGCAGGGACTGGCCCCGCTGTCAGCGCTTGAAACGCCACCGCGTCTGGCTGAAGGGCTCGCCCTTGCCGAAGCCGAAGGCGGTGCGGGGTGCCACCTCGAAGACGTACGCGTGGCCGGCGCCGTGGTGGAAGCAGCCGTCGCGCACCTCGTAGTGCCAGAAGCTGCCGTACTTCTCCTCCCAGGCCGCCGCGAGGACCCGAAGCCGGTCCTCGTCGGTGATGCGGACCGCGGCGCCCTCGACGACCAGGTCGTACCCCTTGTCCCAGCGGTTGGTGCCGGTGGTCAGCACCACCTCGGGGTTGGCCGCGAGGTTCCTCGCCTTGCGTTCCTCGGGGCCTGTGGTGAAGTGCAGGGCGCCGTCCAGCCACACCGCGGGCAGCGGGGTGACGTGTGGGCGTCCGTCGGGACGCACGGTTGAGATCCAGAACAGCTCGGCCGTGCGCAGCTGCCGCAGCGCGTCGGGCCACGGCGTCGCGGACGCGCCCTCGCTGCTGTACCGGGCGTCCAGTTCGGTACGCGGTTGCCTGCCGGTCATGATCCGCCTCCTGTCACCGCCACCATGCTCCCGTCCAAGTACGGACCGCGCACGCGGGCGGAACTCATCGGTGAGGCCGTAGGCTCGGGCGAGGAGTGATCGAACGGAGGCGGGCATGACGGTGCCGCAAGGGCGCAGAAGCAGTACGTTCACGCGGCTGCTGCGGCATGGTTTCACCGACCCGTCGGCCGCCGAGCGGCTGCTCGGCGCCCCCGAGCTGGCCGCGCTGCGCTCCGACCCGCTGCTGCTCGACGCCCTGGGCGTGGCCGCCGACCCGGATCTGGCGCTGCTCGGTCTGGTCCGGCTCGTCGAGGCGCAGCCGGACGAGACGAGCCGCCGCGAGTTGCTCGACACTCTGGTCAGCGCCAAGCCGCTGCGTGACCGGCTGCTCGGGGTGCTCGGCGCGTCCGAGGCCCTCGCCGACCATCTGGCCCGGCATCCCGGTGACTGGCGGGCCCTTGTCACGTACGAGGCGGCCGATCTGCACCCCGGTGTCGAGGAGTTCGAGCGCGGCCTCGCCGACGCCACCGACCCGGTCTCACTGCGGGTCTCCTACCGCCGCTGTCTGCTCGCCATCGCGGCCCGCGACGTCTGCGGCACGACGAACGTCGCAGAGGCCGCGGCCGAGCTCGCCGACCTGGCGACGGCGACGCTGCGCGCGGCGCTCGCCATGGCCAGGACTGCGGCGCCCGCGGACGCCGCGCAGTGCAGGCTCGCGGTCATCGCGATGGGCAAGTGCGGTGGACATGAGTTGAATTACGTGTCGGACGTCGACGTGATCTTCGTCGGCGAGGCGGCCGACGGCGCCGACGAGGGCAAGGCGCTGCAGGCCGCCACGCGGCTCGCCTCGCACATGATGCGGATCTGCTCGGAGACCACGGTCGAGGGCACGATCTGGCCGGTCGACGCCAACCTCCGCCCGGAGGGGCGCAATGGGCCGCTGGTGCGCACGCTCAGCAGCCACCTCGCCTACTACCAGCGGTGGGCCAAGACCTGGGAGTTCCAGGCGCTCCTGAAGGCCCGCCCGGTCGCCGGTGACCTGGAGCTCGGTGAGGAGTACGTCGCCACGCTCGCGCCGCTCGTCTGGCACGCGGCAGAGCGCGACAACTTCGTCCCCGACGTGCAGAAGATGCGCCGCAGGGTCGTCGAGAACATTCCGGCGGGCGAGGTCGACCGTGAGCTGAAGCTGGGTCCCGGCGGCCTGCGGGACGTCGAATTCGCCGTACAGCTCCTGCAGTTGGTGCACGGGCGCAGCGACATGTCGCTGCGCAGCGGCTCGACCCTTGAGGCCCTCGGCGCGCTGGCCGCCGGCGGTTATGTGGGCCGGGTGGACGCCGTCCAGCTCGACGACGCCTACCGTTTCCTGCGCTCCCTGGAGCACCGCATCCAGCTCTTCAAGCTGCGGCGCACGCATCTGGTCCCCGAGGACGACGCCGACCTGCGGCGCATCGGCCGCTCCCTGGGCATGCGGACGGAACCGATCACCGAGCTGAACCGCGCCTGGAAGCGGCACACGACGGTCGTGCGGCGCCTGCACGAGAAGCTCTTCTACCGCCCGCTCCTCGACGCGGTGGCCCAACTCGCCCCCGGCGAGATCCGGTTGAGCGCGGAGGCGGCCCGCCAACGCCTGGTGGCCCTCGGCTACGCGGACCCGTCGGCGGCCCTGCGCCACCTGGAGGCGCTCGCCTCCGGCGTCACCCGCAAGGCGGCGATCCAGCGAACCCTGCTCCCGGTCCTCCTCGGCTGGTTCGCGGACTCGGCGGAGCCCGACGCGGGCCTGCTGAACTTCCGCAAGGTGTCCGACGCGCTCGGCAAGACCCCTTGGTACCTACGGCTGTTGAGGGACGAGGGCGCGGCGGCCGAGAACCTCGCCCGCGTCCTGTCCGCGGGCCGCCTCGCTCCCGACCTCCTCCTGCGCGCCCCCGAGGCGGTCGCCCTCCTCGGCGACCCCCGCGGCCTCGAACCCCGCGACCACGCCCACCTGGAGCAGGAGGTCCTCGCGGCGGTCGGCCGTGCGGACGGCGCCGAGCAGGCGGTGACCGCCGCGCGCGGGGTCCGCCGCCGCGAACTGTTCCGCACCGCCGCCGCCGACATCATCGGGTCGTACGGCACCGAGGAGAGCCCCGCTGAGGCCGATCCCGGGGCGCTCGTCGACCTGGTGGGCGACGCGGTCTCGGACCTGACGGCGGCGACGATCGCGGGCACCCTGCGCGCGGTGGTCCGCGAGGGCTGGGGCGACGAGCTGCCCACCCGTTTCGCGGTCATCGGCATGGGCCGCTTCGGCGGCCACGAACTGGGCTACGGCTCGGACGCCGACGTCCTGTTCGTCCACGAGCCCCGCGAGGGAGTCGACGAGCACTCGGCCGCGAAGGCCGCCGCCAAGGTGGTCTCCGAGATGCGCCGACTGCTCCAACTCCCCTCCTCCGACCCGCCGTTGCTCATCGACACCGACCTGCGCCCGGAGGGCAGGAGCGGTCCCCTGGTGCGTACGCTCAAGTCGTACGAGGCCTACTACCGCCGCTGGTCCCTCGTCTGGGAGTCCCAGGCGCTCCTTCGCGCCGAACCGGTCGCGGGCGACGCCGAGTTGGGCCGCGCCTTCATCGATCTGATCGACACCCTGCGCTATCCGGCCGAGGGTCTCGGCGAGGACGCGGTCCGTGAGATCCGCCGCCTCAAGGCCCGTATGGAGGCCGAGCGGATGCCGCGCGGCGCCGACCCGACGCTGCACGCCAAGCTGGGCCGCGGCGGCCTCTCGGACGTCGAATGGACCGTCCAGCTCCTGCAGTTGGAGCAGGGCTGGGCCGAACCGGGCCTGCGCACCACCCGCACCCGCGAGGCCCTGGCGGCGGCCTGCGCGGCCGAGCTGATCCCGACGGAGGACGCGGCGATCCTGGACGAGGCCTGGGTGCTCGCGACGCGCGTACGGAACGCGGTGATGCTGGTGCGCGGCCGGGCGGGCGACACGTTCCCGTCGGACGGCCGTGAACTGGCCGCCGTAGGACGGTACTTGGGCTACGGCCCCGGGCATGTGGGCGACATGCTGGACGACTACCGCCGCATCACGCGGCGGGCGCGGGCCGTGGTGGAGGAGAGGTTCTACGGGGCGTAGGGGGGGTGCCTGCGCGCCCTAGCTCTGCGGCGCGAGCGTGCGCAGGACGCAGAACTCGTTGCCCTCGGGGTCGGCCATGACCACCCAGTTGCGGTCCGATCCCTGGCCCACATCCGTTGTGGTGGCGCCGAGGGCGAGCAGCCTGGTCACCTCGTCATCGGTGCTGCGGTCGATCGGACTGACATCGAGGTGCAGCCGGTTCTTCACCGACTTACCCTCGGGCACCTGGAGGAACACCAGGGTGGGCGGCATCTGGCGGGCCCGGACATCCTCGACGGTCGGTACCCAGGAGCCGATCTCGACCTTGCCCTCGTTCCGGTCGATCACCTTGAAGCCCAGGACCTCGCACCAGAATTCCGCGAGCCTCTCCGGATCGTGACAGTCAACGGCCAGCTCGGTGAACCTACTTGTCATGACTCTCCCAGACAGTGCGGACGGGCGCCCAGAGTATGCCGCCGCTTCGCACGCGCACCCGGCGGCCGCCCGGCGCGGCCGGATCGAGCGCCGAGCCGAGCACCATGAGCTCCGCACCGCCCTGCGCGCGGCGGGGGGCGAAGGACCGCGCGAGTTCGCCCAGCGGGCCGGCGTCGTCTGCGACGCGCGGGGGCGCCCTACCGGTCACCTCATCGAGCACGCCGCCCAAGCCCTCGTACGCCGAGCGCCGCACCCGCCTGGTCGAGCTGCTCTCCGGCATGGCGGCCACCGGCCTGACCGGCGCCCATGTGATGGACACCGGACCCGGCGGCGTACACGTACGCCGTGCGGCACGTGCTCGACACCGTCGCGGGGCTCGGCCCGAGCGGGCGCCTCGCGCACCGGATCGAGCACATCGAGACCCGCGGGGCGGCCGGTCCCTCGCAGGGGGGCACGGGGCTCCAGGCGCTCGAAGGCTGCACCGCGCCTCACACCTTCAGTGGTGGGGCGAGGGAAGCCCTCTCGTCCCGCAGCGCGACTTCCCTCGGCAGCGAGTACGGCATGCTCCCGTACCAGACCCACGCCACCGCGAAGCCGAACGCGAGGCAGATCATGCCGCCCACCGCGTCCAGCCAGAAGTGGTTGGCGGTCGCCACGATGACGACCAGCGTCACCGTCGGGTAGAGCAGGCCCAGCACCTTCGCCCATGGCACCGAGGCCAGGGCGAAGATCGTCAGGCCGCACCACAGGGACCAGCCGATGTGCATCGACGGCATCGCGGCGTACTGGTTCGACATGTGCTTGAGGTCGCCGGAGGCCATGGAGCCCCAGGTCTGGTGGACCAGGACCGTGTCGATGAAGTCGTTGCCGTTCATCAGGCGCGGGGGTGCGAGCGGATACAGGTAGTAGCCGAGCAGGGCCACCGCCGTCGTCGCGAAGAGCACCATGCGCGTCGCCGCATAACGACCCGGATGCTTACGGAACAGCCACACCAGGACACCCAGCGTCACCACGAAGTGCAGCGTCGCGTAGTAGTAGTTCATGCCGACGATGAGCCATGTCACCGAGTTCACCGCGTGGTTGACGCTCTCCTCGATGGCAAGACCCAGGTGGTGCTCCACCTGCCAGATCCAGTCGGCGTTGCTCAGGGCCTGTGACCTCTGTTCCGGCACGGCGTTGCGGATCAGGGAGTACGTCCAGTAACTCACCGCGATCAGCAGGATCTCGAACCAGAGGCGCGGGCGCCGGGGCGTGCGCAACCGGCTCACGAATGTCCGCCCCGTGCGGTCGGTCTCCTCGCCCGCATTGGGTGATGTGGTGGGCCGCTCCCGGCCTTCCAGTGTCGTCACGTCATCTCACCCATAGGCACAGAGTCTGCCAGATTCCCACCCTATGACCGATCATCCCAAGGTCTGGTTCAGGTCGCATTCCCTACGCCCTATGGACGAGTTCGTCCCCCAGGGGCAGAGGCTGTTGAACCCCGAACCACCAGCTCGGGCAGGAACACGAATTCACTGTGCGGAGCGGGGGTGCCGCCGATCTCCTCGAGGAGTGTACGCACCGCCGCCTGGCCCATGGCCGGCACCGGTTTGCGCACCGTGGTAAGCGGCGGATCGGTGAACGCGATCAGGGGGGAGTCGTCGAAACCGACCACCGAGACGTCGTCCGGGACCTCGAGTCCGCGCTGCCGTGCCGCCCGGATCGCCCCGAGCGCCATCATGTCGCTGGCGCAGACGACGGCCGTGCAGCCGCGGTCGAGAAGAGCGGACGCCGCTGCCTGTCCGCCCTCCAGCGTGTACAGCGAGTGTTCGACGAGTTCCGACTCGATGGCCTCGGGGGTCAGGGCGAGCTGGTCCCGCATCGTGCGTACGAAGCCCTCGATCTTCCGCTGTACGGGCACGAACCGCTTCGGGCCCAGGGCGAGCCCGATGCGCGTATGACCGAGGGAGACGAGGTGGGTGACCGCGAGGCGCGTCGCCGCGCGGTCGTCCGGCGAGATGAAGGGCGCCCGCACCTTGGGGGAGAAGCCGTCGACCAGGACGAACGGCACGCCCTGGGCGCGCAGCTGGTCGTAACGCCCCATGTCGGCCGTGGTGTCGGCGTGCAGGCCCGAGACGAAGATGATGCCGCTGACGCCGCGGTCCACCAGCATCTCCGTCAGCTCGTCCTCCGTGGAGCCGCCCGGCGTCTGCGTCGCGAGCACCGGTGTGTACCCCTGGCGGGTCAGGGCCTGGCCGATGACCTGGGCGAGCGCGGGGAAGATCGGGTTCTCCAGCTCCGGGGTGATCAGGCCGACGAGACCCGCGCTGCGCTGCCGCAGCCGCACCGGACGTTCGTAGCCCAGCACGTCGAGCGCGGCAAGCACGGACTGGCGGGTGGCCGCGGCGACGCCCGGTTTGCCGTTGAGCACCCGGCTGACCGTCGCCTCGCTGACCCCCGCCTGCGCTGCGATGTCGGCCAGTCGTGCGGTCACAGGATTGGACTGTACCGGTCACATCTCAGGCTGCCCACCAGACCGTCGAATCCGCGGGGACGGCCGCTTCGGCGGAGGCAGGATCCAGGTCCGCGCTCGACAGGAGCACGCTGCCGGGCGTGGGGATCGTGACGGCTTCGGAGGTGAGGTTCACCGTGCAGACGAGCGTGCCGCCGGGCGTCGTGCGGCGGAAGGCCAGGACGCCTTCGGGAGCGTCGAGCCACTCCACCTGGCGGCCCGCGCCGAGCGCCGGGTGCTCGCGGCGCACGGCGAGCGCACGGCGGTAGAACTCCAGGGTGGAGCCGGGGTCGCCCTCCTGGGCCGCCACGGACAGGTCCTTCCAGCTGTCCGGCTGCGGAAGCCAGCTCGGGCCGCCCTCGACAGGACCGAAGCCGAACGGCGCACGCTCCCCGGACCAGGGCAGCGGCACCCGGCACCCGTCGCGCGTCCCATCCTGCCCCGTCGTACGGAAGAACGCGGGATCCTGGCGCACCTCGTCCGGCAGTTCGGTGACCTCGGGCAGGCCGAGCTCCTCGCCCTGGTAGAGGTAGGCCGAGCCGGGCAGCGCCAGCATCAGGAGCGTCGCCGCCCTGGCCCGGCGCAGGCCGCGGGCCGCGTCGCCGTCGGCGAAGCGGGTGGAGTGCCGTACGACGTCGTGGTTGGAGAGCACCCAGGTCGCGGGCGCGTGCACGGCGTTCATCGCGTCGAGGGAGCGGTCGATGACGGCACGCAGCGCGGCGGCGTCCCAACCCGTCGTCAGATACTCGAAGTTGAAGGCCTGGTGCAGTTCGTCCGGGCGGATGTACAGCGCGCTGCGCTCCACCGTCGGCGTCCACGCCTCGGCGACGGCAACGCGTTCACCTGCGTACGTATCGAGAATCTGGCGCCACTCGCGGTAGATCTCGTGCACGCCGTCCTGGTCGAAGTACGGCACCGCCTGCTTGCCGAGCAGCTTCACCTGCTCGGCGTGGCCGATGTCGGGCAGGCCCGCCGCCTTGATCAGGCCGTGCGCCACATCGATGCGGAAGCCGTCGACGCCGAGGTCGAGCCAGAAGCGCAGGACGGAGCGGAACTCCTCGTGCACCGCCGGGTGTTCCCAGTTGAAGTCGGGCTGCTCGGGCGCGAAGAGGTGCAGATACCAGTCGCCGTCCGCCACCCGCGTCCACGCCGGGCCGCCGAAGACGGACTCCCAGTCGTTGGGCGGCTCGGAGCCGTCCGGGCCCTTGCCGGGACGGAAGTGGAAGCGCTCCCGCCACGCCGAACCCGGGCCCTCGCGCAGCGCCCGCGTGAACCAGTCGTGCTGCTCCGAGCAGTGGTTGGGCACCACGTCGACGATCACCCGCAGGCCCAGCGCGTGCGCTTCCCGTACGAGATCGTCGGCGTCCGGCAGGGTCCCGAAGATCGGGTCGACCGCGCGGTAGTCCGCCACGTCGTACCCGGCGTCGGCCTGCGGGGACACATAGAAGGGGGAGAGCCACACCGCGTCGACGCCGAGCCGCCGCAGATGGGGGAGGCGGGCCGTGACGCCCGGCAGATCGCCCATGCCGTCGCCGTCGCCGTCGGCGAAACTGCGCGGATAGACCTGGTAGATGACGGCCTCGCGCCACCACTCACGGCGCGCGGCGGCGTCGGACGAGGCGTCGGCGGGAAGGGCGGCCGTGAGGTGCTGGGTCATGAAGTCCCTCGGGGATACGGGGTGCGGACATCTCGATGAACGTCGGGCGGAAGGCGAAGGTCACGAGGCCTTCTTGCAGTTGGAGTGTCACGGGGGCGCAGTGTTCCCGTCCGCCCCCGGAGGGTGACCAGGAGCGATAGCGTGGTGGGGCGGGCCGAGGGGGTCCGCCCCGTCCGCGCCCCGAGGGGCGGTCCGCGTGAGCGTCGAGAGCACGGCAGTGGGTACGGTCAGCACGGTCTTGGTGGTCGACGACGTGGCCGCCACCAGATACGCCCTCAGCGCGGTCCTGCGCAGGGCGGGACACCGGGTGGTCCTCGCCGCCAGCGCGCGCGAGGCCCTGACGGAGCTCGACACCCTGCTGCGCGCCGGGCAGCTGCCGGACGTCGCGCTCGTGGACGTCGGCCTGCCCGACATGAGCGGCTACGAACTCTGCCGCCGCATGAAGCTGTCGCCGCCGATCGCCGCCCTGCCGGTCGTCCACTTCTCCGCGGTGGCGCGCGAGGCGGCCGAGCGCTGCCAGGGGCTCGACGTGGGCGGCGAGTCCTATCTGACGGTGCCCGCCGAACCCGAGGAGATCCAGGCGGTCGTACGGGCCGCCGCGCGCGGGGCGCGCTGCCGCAGCGATGCCCAACTGCGGGCGGGGCGCCTCGCGTTGCTCGCCGGTCTCATCCGTGAGGTGCAGTCGGCGCGCTGCCTGGGCGAGCTCGCCGACGCGGCGGCGGCCGGTACGGAGCGGCTGACCGCCGCGCCCGCCGCCGCGTTCGTGCTCGACGACGACGGCGAGCTGTACCGGGGGCTCTCCCGGACCAGGCTCGCCACCTCGCTGCCGGACGACGCGGCGCACGAGGCGGTGGGCCGGCTGATGCGCCGCGTCATGGCGGGGCGGACGGGCGTGCGCGACACGGTGGTGCCCGCGCCGCTGTGGCCGCCCGGGTTCTTCCGGCCGGTGGGGCGCACCGGACAGTGGTGCGACGGGACGCCGGAGAACGCCCGCCTCGTCCTGGCCCGCCTGCGCGAAGGGCGCACGCTGGTCTCCCTCGCGACCCCCGCGTACGGCGAGGAGGGGCCCGCTGAGGCCGCCCGGCTCGTCGGACGGCTCGCGCACGCCACCGCACTCGCCGCGGAGCCGCTGCTGATGTACCAAGAGGAACGCCATATCGCCCTCACCCTCCAACGCAGCTTCCTGCCGGGCAAGTTGCCCAGGCTGCCGGGCACGGACGTCGTCGTCCGCTATGAACCCGCGTCCCGCCAGACCGAGATCGGCGGCGACTTCTACGCGGCGCTCGCCACGCCCGCCGGCGTCCTCACCGGCATCGGCGACGTCGTGGGGCACTCGCTCGACGCGGCCACCGTGATGGTGGAGATCCGCCACGCGCTGCGCGCCTACTGCGTCGAGGACCCCGACCCCGGAGCGCTCACCCGCCGCCTCGACCGGATGCTCCAGCACTACCACCCGGACGTGACGGCCACGATGTGCCTCAGCCTGGTCGACCCCGCGACCGGGCGCATGCTGATCGCCAACGCCGGGCACATCCCGCCGCTGCTCGTGCGGGACGAGGGCGTGGCGGCGTACGTGTCGGCGCGGGGCCCGCTGCTAGGGCTCGGCCTCGACAGGCCGCCGCCGAGCGAGATGGTGCTCGCGGCGAAGGACCGCCTCCTGATGGTCACCGACGGGCTCATCGAGACACGGGGTACGGACCTGGCGGTCTCGATGGAACGCCTGCGCATCGCGGCGGCGGCCGCGCCGGCCGGTCTCGCCGCCCTGTGCGACAGCCTCCTGGCCTGCTTCGGCCGGGACCGCGAGGACGACGTCGCGTTGCTGGCCCTGCGGCTGTCCTCGGGCCGCTAGCGCAGCCGCCGAAGAAACCGCTGCACACACCTGTACCCGGAGACTTACCCATCAGTACATTGACGCCATGTCTAATACGCAGAGCCGGGCGCCCGAGCCCGTCGCGTCCGAGCACACCGCGCTCAAGGCACGCAAAGTCTCCTTCTCCTGGGAGAACACCCCGCTCCACTGGGTGCCGGGCGACCCCTTCGTCACGCACACGATCAACGTCCTCCACCTGCTGCTGCCCGCCGGTGAACGCTGGTTCGTCCACGTGTACAAGCAAGTGCTTCCGTACATACGCGACGAGCGGCTCCGCGAGGACGTGATCGGCTTCATCGGCCAGGAGGCCATGCACTCGCAGGCCCACGACGAGGTGCTGCCCCACCTCAAGGAGCAGGGCCTCGACCCGACGCCGTACACCGCCCAGGTCGACTGGCTCTTCGAGAAGCTGCTCGGCGACAGGACGCTGCCGCCGGGCAAGGCCCGCAAATGGTGGCTCATGGAGCGCGTCGCGATGATCGCGGCGATCGAGCACTACACCGCCTTCCTCGGCAACTGGGTCCTGAACGCCGAGGAGTTGGACCGGCGCGGCGCCGATCCGACCATGCTGGATCTGCTGCGCTGGCACGGCGCGGAGGAGGTCGAGCACCGCTCCGTCGCCTTCGAGCTGTTCATGCACGTCGACGGCAGCTACCGGCGGCGCGCGAGGACCTGGGCCACGGCCTTCACCGCCCTGGTGTTCCTCTGGCAGCGCGGGGCGCGGTTCTTCATGGAGAACGACCCGACGCTGATCGGCGGCAAGGCCTCGTTCAAGGACTTCTACAAGAGCGGCAGGCAGGGCACGCTGCCGACGACCCAGGACATGATCCGCTCCATCCCGCGCTATCTGAGCCGCGGCTACCACCCCTCCCAGGAGGGCAGCACCGAGCAGGCTCTCGCCTATCTCGCCTCATCGCCCGCGGCGACCGCCGCCGGCGCCGCGACGAACGGAGCCCGCTGACATGCCCCGCATCCGCACCGTCCTGCTCGTCGCGGGCGCGGCCGTCCTCGCAAGGCGGGCGATGCGGCGCCGCATCGACGCCTCGCCGCTGTGGCCGCTGCCCGCCCTGGAGGAGCCGATATCGGGACGCCCGCGCTCCCGCGCGCTGCGGCTCCTGGTCACCCGCCACGAGAAGGTCGCCGACGGTGTCGTACAACTGCGCCTGGAAGGCGATGACTTGCCGCCGTGGGAGCCGGGCGCCCACCTCGACCTCGTGCTGCCGTCGGGTCTCGTCCGCCAGTACTCGCTGTGCGGGGACCCCGAGGACTCGTCCTCGTACACCGTCGCGACCCGTCTTATCGGCGCGGAGCAGGGCGGCCGCGGCGGCTCGCGCGAGGTGCACGAGCAGCTTCAGGAGGGGGTGGAGGTCGAGATCCGCGGGCCACGCAACCGCTTCCCGCTGGCCGACGCCGATGCGTACGTCTTTGTCGCGGGCGGCATCGGCATCACGCCGATCCTCCCGATGCTGCGGGCCGTCGAGGCCGCGGGGCGCGCATGGCGGTTGCTGTACGGGGGCCGTTCGCGTGCCTCCATGCCGTTCCTAGAGGACGTCGAGAAGCTGGGCGGCGCGGCGGCGGACCGGGTCACGGTCGCCGCCGACGACGAGGGCGGCCAACCGGACCTGACCGGATTCCTGGCCGGACTGCGGCCGGGCACCGCTGTGTACGTCTGCGGTCCCGAGGGCCTGATGGACGCGGTCGCCGAGCGCGTCCCCGAAGGCTGCGCACTCCACCTGGAGCGGTTCACGCCCCATACGTCCACCGAGGGCAACGAACCCTTCGAGGTCGAACTGCGCCGCAGCGGACGGACGATCGACGTGCCCGCCGACTCCACGGTCCTCGCCGCGGTGCGCGCGGAGCTGCCCGACACCCTGTACTCCTGCGAGCAGGGATTCTGCGGAACGTGCCAACAGCGAGTCCTGGAAGGGGAGATCGACCACCGCGACGAGCTGCTCACGGACGCGGAGCGCGCGGACTCGATGCTGATATGCGTGTCACGGGCGAACGGGGGCCGCATCGTCCTCGACATGTGAACAATCGTCCTCGACATGTGAACAGTTGGGGCGGACCGGCCCTTGGACGGCCGGATCCGCTCGGTAAGGTGTTCGCATGACTACCGGGGTGCGCCGCAGAATGGGTGTCGAAGAGCGGCGGCAGCAGCTGATCGGGGTCGCCCTCGACCTGTTCAGCCACCGCTCGCCCGACGATGTGTCCATCGACGAGATAGCGGCGGCCGCGGGCATCTCGCGACCGCTGGTCTACCACTACTTCCCGGGCAAACTCAGCCTGTACGAAGCGGCGTTGCAGCGCGCGGCCGACGATCTCGCCGAGCGTTTCGTGGAGCCGCGGGAGGGCCCGCTGGGGGCTCGGCTGCTGCGGGTGATGGGCCGCTTCTTCGATTTCGTCGACGGCCACGGACCTGGCTTCTCCGCGTTGATGCGCGGCGGCCCCGCGGTCGGCTCGTCGACGACGAACGCGCTGATCGATTCGGTGCGCCAGGCCGCGTACGTCCAGATCCTCGCCCACCTGGGCGTCACGGACCCGCCTGCGCGGCTCGAACTCGTCATCCGCTCCTGGATCTCGCTCGCCGAGTCCACGGCGCTGATCTGGCTCGACGGACGCCGCATGCCGCGCGCCGAGCTCGAACTCCAACTGGTCCACGACTTCGCGGCGTTGACCGCGGTGAGCGCGGCATTCGACGAGGAGATGGCGGACATCCTGCGCACCGTGCTCGCCGACGAACCGGCGGACGGCCTCTTCGCCGAGCTGATCACCCGCCTGATCGAACTGGCCCCGCAGCAGTCCTGACCTGCCGCCCGTCGTAGATTCCCCCCATGACGACGACGGACGCCGCAGCGCGGCTGACCCACCGCCCGGCCGACGAGGAGGACATCACCACGCTGGTCGCCCTCTACGACGGCGCGGCGCGCTGGATGCTGGAGCGGGGCATCGACCAGTGGAAGCCGGGCGGCAAGGGCGAGGAGCACTTCCGGCAGCGGATCGCATCGGACGAGGTCTGGCTCGCGTACGACGGCGCGACCGTCGCCGGGGCGTACGAAATCTGGTGGGCGGACGAGCCCGCCTGGGGCGTCCAGCCGCCGGTCGCCGGATATGTGCACCGCCTGATGACCCGCCGCGGCGCCCCGCCCGGCACGGGCCGCGCGCTCCTGTCCCGCGCCGAACAACGCATCGCCGAGACGGGCCTGGCCCGCTGCCGCCTGGACTGCGTGACGTCCAACCCCCGCCTGCGCGACTACTACGAGGCCGCGGGTTACACGGTGGTGGGGGAGCTGCCGGGAAAGGTAGCGGCGGACGGCAGCACCTACGGGGTGCTGCTGCTGGAGAAGCAGCTGGAGTGAAGGACGGCCCCCGGCGGGGCTGGGACCGCGGTTCCGCGCCCGGTCCGGTGGGGCCGCGGCAACACCTGCCTGGACGGGAGCAGCCGCTCGGTCGGGGCCTGGACGACGGCTGTCCGGCGGGATCGGGGCGTTGCCGGTCTTGTCCGGTGGGGCCGGGGCGTGCCGGTCTTGTCCGGTGGAGCAGGGCGTACCGGTCTTGTCCGGTGGGATCCGGGGTGTGCCCGTCTTGTCCGGTGGTATCCGGGCGTACCGGTCTTGTCCGGCGCTTGCCCCGGCGAGGCCGGGGACCCTTGGTCCGGTGAGACTGCGGCAGTATCCGCCTGGACGGGAGCGGCCGCTCTGGCGGGGCCTGGACGACGGCTGTCCGGTGGGATCGGGGCGTGCCCGTCTTGTTCCGGTAGGGCCGGGCGTACCGGTCTTGTCCGGCGCTTGCCCCGGCGAGGCCGGGGACCCCTGGTCCGGTGAGGCTGCGGCAGCATCCGCCTGGACGGGAGCGGCCGCTCTGGCGGGCCTGGACGACGGCTGTCCGGTGGGGCCGGGGCGTGCCGGTCTTGTCCGGTGGAGCCGGGGTGTGCCGGTCTTGTCCGGTGGGGCCGGGGCGTGTCCGTCTCGTTCCGGTGGGATCCGGGCGTACCCGTCTCGTCCGGTGCTTGCCCCGGACGAGACCGGTACGCGCCTCAGCGCAGCGTGGAGATCTTGGTGCCGTCGGTGAGTCTGCCGTTCAGGGCCGCTCGGTTGCCTCGCTCGACCGGTGTGGCCAAGGTGTTGCCGGGTGCCTTCGTGCCGCCCGACGCGGTGATCGATGCGACCTCCTTGCTGCCGCCGCCCAGCAGGTACCAGGTCCCGCCCCGTGACTTCCAGCGCACCCCGGCGAGCACCGCGGGCTCGCGCCCGCCGCAGGCCGGTGTGTCCTCCGCCTTCGCCGCGACGGCGGCGGCCGCCGACCCCGGTGCCTGGATCTGCGCGAGGGTCCTGCTGCCGCCGCCCCGCCAGGTGTCGGCCCGCGTGCACACCCACTGGGCGAGGCCGTTGCCCTCGGGCAGCGCCTGGCGCGCGTACGCCCACGCGTTCACGGTCCGTACCCCGTTCGACCGCGCAGCGGACAGCGAGCACGCGGTCGTGGACCAGTCCGCGGCGGTGGCCTCGCGCGGGGCCTGCGGCCGGCCGGCCGTCAGGTGGGCGGGGACGAGCTCGCCCAGGTCGGTGGAGAGGCGGTCCGTGCCGGAGTTGTCCCGCAGTTGCAGCGCGTTCCAGGACGTGCACGAACTCGCCTGCGCGGGGCTGGCGAAGGGTTCGGTGACGCCTGACTTGTCCCGTTTGAGGGCGGTTGCGGCGGAACCCTTGATCAGATCGCGCACTGCCGCACCCTTCACCCAAGGCGCCGTCAAATAGCGCACGTTGCCGTCGGTGCGGTTGACGATCACGGCACCGGCCTCGGTGCTGTCCGCGCCGTCCACGCGCGCGAAGTCGAGCGCGGCGCCGCTGGTGCCGTCCTTCGGCTCGGCGTAACGGACGACGCGAAGACCGTCGTAGAGGAGCACGACACGGGCCGCGTCGACCTCGCCCGCGAAGAGCAGCTGCGCGGGGCCGGGAGGAGCGCCGGCGGCCGTGCCCGGCGTGGCGGACACCTGCACCGACTCGCCGGGCCGCGCCCATACCGCCAGGGCCCGGCGCAACAGGGCCTTGTCGCCGGTCAGTTCACCCCGGGCGGGCCACGCGGAGAAGTCGGTCCTGGCGGAACGCTTCCACTCGGCGGCGCCGACCAGCGTCAACTTCCCCGGATCCAGGGCGGCTTGCCCTGCGGGGTTCTTCGCGTACGAGGGAGCCGCAGCCCCGTCCGGCCCCCATCCGTCGCCCGGAAGCCCGAGCAGCGCCCCGCACACCAGCGCGGCGGCCACCGCCACGCCCGCTGCCTTCATGTGCTGCCTGCGCCGCATCAGATCGGTGGGCCGCGCCTGAAGGGAGCAGGGGTCGAACTCGGGCGAGGTGAGCAGTTCGTAACGCGCCTCGACACCGTCGGCATCGGCGAGCGCGCCGCCCGGGTCGTCGACACCCGCCGCGCCGAGCACCTTGCGTACGTCGCCGTCCTCCAGGCCCTCGAGTCCGCGCAGTACGTATGCGGCGCGGGCCGCACCGGAGAGGGCGGAAAGGCGTTGGTCCAGGGCGAGTTCGTCGGCGCCTCCTGAGCGGGGGAAGAGGCGCAGACCCCGGACCTGGGGCAGCAGCGGAGGGAACTGCGAGCGCTTGGGGAGGGCCGTCCAGCGCAGGGGCAGCCCCGTCTCCAGGGCGGTGCGCACGACGCGGAGTCGCACGTACGCGTACCCCGGATCGCCCTGGCGGCGGCCGTCACCCGCGCGCTGCACGGGGACGGCCGCCTCGTCTCCCGACGTGCGGCTGCGGGGCAGTGCGCGCTGGGTGAGCGAATGGGCGGTCAGGACCCGGCGGTTGCGGCCGAGGCTGGGCGGCAGCACCAGGTAGGCGAGGCGCACCAGCCGGGGATAGTGCTCGACGAGGGCGGCTTCGGCCTGCTCGACATCTACGATGCCGGGGGCATCCTGCGACGGGGACTGCACATGCGACGACACGTTCAGCAAAACGAGCGAATCCTCGTATGGTCACTTGCCGTTGGGGCTGCCCTTGGACCGGGGCCGTGGGCGGCAACCCCTCAAACAACCCCCCACCTGCTGAACCCCACCGTCCCGCGCTCCCCGTCACCCCCGTTGGTCGCACTCATGAACAGCCCCACATCCTGCGCCCCCGCAACCCCCGCCACAGCCACGCTCGCCACCACCCGCCAACTGGCCCCGTCATCCGTCGAGCACGCCCCCGTCACCACATCGCCCGCCCGGCTCAACCGCAGCAGCACCGGTGCCTTGATCCCCGTGATGCGTTTGTACGTGTCCAGTGTTCCGTCGCCATTCGTGTCGTACGAGAGGACGACCCCGTTGGCCGGTGTCACGGCGAGGTTGACGAAGCCCGCCGCACCCGCCTCCCTCAACCGGTTGCGGGCGATGAGTCCCGCTCTGGCCCACGGGCCGGTCGCCGCCTGGGTGTCCACCCGGACCGTCACCGAGACCCCGTCCCGCAGCGCCCCCTCCCGGTACAGCGCCCCGAACTCCGTCGTGCCCTTCCACAGGTCGGCCCCGCCCCCGTTGATCGCGTACCGACCTTCCAGCTCGCCGAAGACCGCCGCATTGTTTGTGTACGTCTTCCAGTCCGGCCCCACAGGGCCCGCCTCGTACAGCGTCCCCTCGTGCACGGACCGCACCCGTGCCTCGCCCCGCGGCCCGTACCGTACGGCGATTTCGTACGGCAGTGCCCGCAACGGCTCGTCGAGGGGTTCGCCCGTGGCCCGCGCACGCCAGGCCACCTTCCCCGAGCCCCCCGCCTCGACCCGCGGCAGCGACACCGCGCCCTCCGGCTCCGCGTCGATCCCGCTGAGCTCGAAGTCGACACGGCCCGTGTCCCGCAGCCCGTTGACGTTCCGGAACACGGCCTCCACGCGCGCGTGCCCGCCGGGCGGGAAGGCGGGCGGTGTCGCGGACACAGTGAGGGAGCCCTGGTAGGGAGCGCGGGCCAGGACGTCACGGACCCGCCCCGCAGTACGGTACGGATCGCCGGTGGCCCGCAGCGGATAGTCCTTGCGCTCGCGGGTCCACGGCTCCTCCACCGCGAACCAGTCGACCGCCCGTGGCTCCCGCCCGGCGGCCAGCGCGTCGGCCAGCTCGTCGAGCCACTTCTGCCAGCGCGGGACGTAGAAGTCGGCCATCAGGCCCGCCCATTCGCGGTTGCCGTACTCGTGCAGCTTTCCGGCGTCGGACGTGGCCCGGCCGCCCCACACGGTGATCAGGACCTTCGCGGTCCGCTCGAACTCGGCGCGCTCGGCGTCGTTCGTGCCGAGCCGCCGGGCGGCATCCACCCAAGGGCCGAGGAGGAAGGCCGAGTTGGTCGCCGTCACGTCGTCCGAGAGCCGCATCAGCCGCAGCCACAGCGTCGAAAGGGCGCGGAAGGTCTCCTGGTCCTTCCTGCCGTACGCGGCCCGAAGCTGCGGAAGGAGCTGCCTGCTGCGGTGGGCAAGGGCCTGCCGGGCCACGTCCACCAGGTCGTACCGGTACGCGGCGCTGCCCCGCAGCCCGGGCGCGACCCCGAGAAGACCGGCGAACGCCGCGTCGAAGCGCCCGGGGTCGTAGGTCAGCGCGCGCGGCGCGTACTCGGCGGCGCGGTTGGCCGCGAGATCGGGCCGGGCGGCGTACAGGGAGTCGTGCGGGTCGCTGCGCTCGACGGCGGTGTGCCGGTAGGCGGTGTCGTGCAGCGCCTGCCAGGCGCCCCGCGCGTCCCGGTCACGGCCGCCGTACCGGAAGCCGGAGTAGTCCGAGAACCAGGCTTCGAGGTCCAACGGCTCCTCGGTCCACGCCAGTTCGGAGAAGAGCTCGAAGGCGGCCGGGTCGCGGTCCGTGGCCTCCGGCATGAACGCCGTACCGGCCAGCGCGCTGCCGCCCTTGTCCCGCCACGCGAAGAACTTCTCGTTCCAGATGTGCGCCCGTGCCCCGATCGTCGTACGCCCCCCGAAGTTGGGGATGGTCCCGAACGCGTACGGCGTGCCGCCCCAGTCCTTCTCGCGGTCGGTGACGCTCGTGAACCGGTCGGAGACGCCGTCGACGATCAGCATCCGCCGCCGGTCGATCGCGTCGAGCAGTTCGGGCAGCGGGTTGGCCTCCCAGCCAAGGATCACCCAGGTCGCACCGGGGCGGGCCTTCCGCAGGGCGGCCTCGACGCCGCGCGCCGCCGCGGGCACGGGGACGTCGCCCGCGGTGCCGCCTTCGTGCAGCAGGTCCATCTTGAAGTGCTGGGCGGGGCCGAAGAGTTGCTCCTGGTGCCGGTAGAAGGAGGCGGCGACCTTCCCGAAGGAGGAGGTGCGCGGGTCGAGCCAGTCGGGGCGCTTGAAGCCGTGCCAGTTGCCCTGCGGCACCACCCGCGCGTCCCCGCCGTTGCGCGCCACGAAGCCGTCCGGGACGTGCCCGTAGTAGCCGGGAAACACCGGCGCGATCCCCAACGAGCGCAGCCGTTCCACGATCTTGCGGCCCAACTCGGCCCGCTTGTCGATGAGTTCGGGCGAGAGGGGGCCGCCGTACCCGGACAGGTTCTGCAGCAGCCACCACGCCTGGTGCGAGGGTGCGGGCAGCCAGGCGCGCGCTTCGGCGTCGCTGTACCCGAAGTCCTGAAGGACCCGGTGGTAGACGGCCTCCGCCCCGGCGATCACCAGGACTTCGTTGCAGCCGTGCAGGGCGAGTACGTCGATCATGCGCTCCCAGTACGCCCAGTCGGCGTACGGCGCGGTGTACCCGTCGTTGGTGTCGTTCAGGGCGAACCGGTGGGGCAGCGCGGTCGACCGCTCCAGCGGCCGCGCGGGCGCCGGAAGACGTCGCGGCAGGTCCAACTGGCTGCCGTTCCAGGTGATATGGGTGCCGCAGACGTATTTCAGATACCAGTGGACCCCGGTGAGCAGCACGGCGGGCGTCGTGCCGGACACCTCGATGCGTCCGGCGGCGCCGCCCGTGACCCGGAAGCGGTCCTTGCCGCCCGTGCCGGGGACGAGTCTGAGGCGGAACTGTTCCGCGTGATGCGGCAGGAGTCTGTTGAGCGCTGAGCGCGCGGAATCCGTATCGAAGGCGGGGCCCTTGGCGGGCCCTTCGGCGGCGTGGGACGGAACGGCCATACCGCCGATGGCACAGCCGATGCCGATGGCTCCGGCGGTGCCGAGGACGGAACGTCGGGACAGGTCGGTCATGTGAACCCCCTGGGTCGAATGCTGCGGCGCACGGTATCCGTGCGGCTGCCCGTGCTCAACGGTGCATACGGAGAAGGCGAGTTGGGCTCGCCTGAAGGGACTGGTGGGACGACGATGAGGGCAGCGCGGGACACGCTTTCGGGCAGGCGTCGGAGCATGCGGGGGCGCATGCGTACAGGCATGGGTGTGGGACTGCTGCTGGTACTGGTGGCGTGCGGCTCGGACGGCGACGACGCACCGGAGACGGCGAGCGGCAGCCTGGAGCAGTTGGCGGCCAAGGCGCGGTGCGAGCCCGACATCCAGACGGACGCGGCCGAACTGCGGCAGGCCACCTGTGGTCACGGTGCCCGCCGCTACGTCCTCGTAACCTTTACAAATGCCCGTGGCCAGGCCGAATGGCTCGACGAGGCGGCCGACTACGGCGGCACGTACCTCATCGGCAAGAAGTGGATCGCGGTCGGCGACCAGAAGGTGGTCGCGCGGCTGCGCGGCCGGCTCGGCGGGACGGTGGAGGAGGCCTCGCACCACTCGGGGAGTAGCGGTGGTGGGGATCACGAGGACTCGGGCCCGGGGCACTCGGGCCACTCCGGTCACCGCACGAGCTGACCGCGCAGCGGTACGGGGGTCAGCGCGGCAGATCAGGTGCAGCGCTGACCTTCGTTGATGCAGTCGGTGACGCGCTGCATCAACTGCTCGTCGAAGACGTTGATGAAGTCGCCGTGGTCAGTGACGGGTTTGTGCAGCTGTTCGGGGAACGAGTCGACGGCGAATCCCGGGCCGGGCGGCACGTCGTACACGATGCGCTGCACCAGCTGCGGAATGGCCTGGAACCCTTGTGGACAGGCGCCGCTCTCCTGGTCGGCGAAGGCCACGTGCGTACGGTGGTTGGCGCTGTCGGTGTTCTGTCCGTCCCAGCAGCTCTGGAAGTTGAAGGTCCTGACGACCTTGCTGCCTTCGGGGCAGATCGGATACTTGTCCTTCAGCTGCCGGTCCTCGAATCCGGTGCAGCTCCAGGACGCGTTGGCGTTCGCGTCACCATTGGTGAACGCCTTGGCGTCGCCGGTGATGATGCGCAGGAAGCGCGGCATCTCGACGACATCGCCCACCGGGCTTCCGACGAATTTCAGGGTGACGGACGCCGGGGTCTGGATCTCCCCGACATTCTGGTCCTTGCCGCCGCCGTCCGCGTCGGCGTCCGCCTCGTCCTGTCCGTTCTGCAGGCGCAGGACCGGCCAGTAATAGGTGGACTTGTCGCCCTGGTTCTGGCAACTGGTGTCGCCGTTCGCGAGATCGTCGTCGCTTGCGAAGGCATCATTGGCCTGATTGCCGACGTAATCGTGCATATGGTGGGCGCCATTGCTCACACCGGGCGCGACGATGACATTGTCCGGATTGAACTTGCCGTTCTCGTTCTTCCCGCATTCCGTGGTGAACGTTCCGCGTGATGCGCCCTCCTGCTTCTCTGGGCGGTTCACATTGGGCTCAATGGAGTTGATGTCGGCGAAATCGTCGGCTACCGGACCATTGCCGTTCTGCTGCCCGCCGTCACCGGGCGGCTGCTGTTCACCGTCACCTCCCTCTTCCGGGGGCTGCTCGCCGCCGCCGTCCTGCCCTTCCTCGGGCGGCTGCTTGCCCCAGGCGCCGTCCCCGGCCTCGTCCCCGGCGCGCATGGTGCACGCCGCCATGGAGTCGAGCCCGTCGGGCAGCTGACCGCCCGCCTGGTCGATGGCGGAGCCGATCTCCTGGATGACCGGCCGCCGTTCATCCTCCAGCGGGCCGAGCACGGCCTGGGCCTGCTCGGCGTCCTGCGCGTCGGCGAAGTTCTCGTAGGCGGCGGTGATCTGACTGTCCAGGTCCGCGAGCCGCCGGTCGACGTCCTCGCGAGCGCCGTCCGGCACTTCCGGCAGCTGATTTCCCACGTCCGGGCAGCTGATGGTGGAAAACCCGGGACCGGAACCCTGCTCGCCGGACTGCGCGGAGACGGGCGGATCGGTGCTTTCCTCGGCGTTCGCGTAGACATTCACCGCGACCATTCCGCCGCCGCCCAGGATGAGCGCAGCCGATGCGGCGATCGCCCGCCCGGCGAGCTTTGATCGTTTTCTTTGTGTGCGTCGTGGTGTGCGTCCCATGCGACTACGTACGCAACAGGAGCCCGCCCCGTTCAATCACAACCGGAATTTCCCGACGGCTGATTCAACGACCTTGATCGAGATAAGCGATGACCGCGAGCACACGCCGGTTGTCGTCGTCGGAGACCGGCAGGTCCAGTTTCCCGAAGATATTGGACGTGTGCTTGGCGATCGCCCGTTCCGTCACCACGAGCTGCCCCGCGATCGCCGCGTTCGACCGTCCCTGCGCCATGAGTTCGAGCACCTCGCGTTCGCGCGGCGTCAGCTTGCCGAGCGGCTGGTCCGCCGAACGCCGCGAGAGCAGCTGCTGGATCACCTGCGGGTCCATCGCGGTGCCGCCCGCGGCGACCCGGCGTACCGCGTCGATGAACTGCTCGGCGTCGAAGACGCGGTCCTTCAGGAGATACCCGATCCCGCCGTTCCCGTCGGCGAGCAGCTCGCGCGCGTACAGCTGCTCCACGTGCTGGGAGAGCACGAGGACGGGAAGCCCGGGCCGTGCCCGCCGCGCGGCCAGCGCGCACTGCAGCCCCTCGTCCGTGTGGGACGGCGGGAGCCGTACATCGACAATGGCCACGGCATCGTCGTCCGGCTCCAACTCGGCCAGGGCCTTGGTGAGTTCGGGCCCGGTCTCGACAGCGGCGGCGATCTCGAAGTCGAATGCCTCCAGCATCCGGACCAGACCGTCACGCAGCAGGAAGAGATCTTCGGCTAGGACAACTCGCAAGGGATCTCCATGGTCACCATGGTCGGGCCGCCCGCCGGACTGCTGACGGCCAGTACGCCGTCGAATGTACCGAGTCGGCGTTCGATCCCGCTCAGCCCCGACCCCGCCCCGATGGAAGCGCCGCCCTTGCCGTTGTCCGTGACGGCGATCCGCAGCATGCCCTGCGCGTGGTGCACATCCACCCAGACGTGGTCCGCGCCCGCGTGCTTGATGGTGTTCGTCAGGGCCTCGCTCACCGCGAAGTACGCGGCGGACTCCACCGGAGCCTCGGGCCGCCCCACCAGCTCCACGTCGACGTCCGTACGCACCGGAAGCCGCAGCGCGAGCGCCTTCACCGCGTCGCCGAGGCCACGCTCGGCGAGCACCGGCGGGTGGATGCCGCGCACCAGGTCGCGCAGCTCGGTCAGTGCCTCGCCGGAGTTCTGCCGCGCCTTGGAGATCAGCTCCTTGGCCTTCGCGGGGTCCTTCTCGATCATCGCCTCGATGGTGCCCAGGTCCATGCCCATTGCCACGAGACGGGCCTGCGCCCCGTCGTGCAGATCCCGCTCGATGCGGCGCAGCTCGGCGGCCGACGAGTCCACGGCGTCGTGCCGCGTCTCGGTCAACCGGTCCACGCGCCGGGCCAGTTCACGCTCCCGCATGGAGGCGGTCGGCGCGAGCAGGGTCCTGGCGAGCAGGAAGTGGCCGCGCAGGATGGAGGGGTTGGCAAAGATGCCGACGATACCGAGGGCGGTGCCGAGCAGGGCTGCCATGTTGGCGGTGTCCTGTGAGGTGACGTGGATGAAGGCGTACCACTCGCCGCCGCCCGCGTTGTAGATCGGCTCCCAGACGCCGAGGGCGAGGACGTAGCCGTAGACCCAGTAGAGCAGCAGCGAGGGCGTGAAGATCACCGTGATGAAACCGGCGGTCATGTCGACGAGCAGCCACTGCAGATCACGCCAGGTCGCCGGGTCCTTCAGCATCAGCGTGGTGCGCTCCACCTGCCCGGTGACGCCACTGCGCAGGTCCGAGGGGAAGGGGCGGTAGGGACTCGGGATGCTCACGTCCGACCACGCGTCGGCCTGGGCACGGCGCAGGTCGGCCCACTTGCGTACGCCGGTCAGGACCACCGGAGTCGTGAAGACGCCGATGCCGAGCACGATGAAGACGATCGAAAGGACCGACAGCACAAAGAGAGTGATCGAACCGGCGAGTGTGGCGATCGCCAAGTAGAGCCCCCGGGCTCCCGCGATCACGGATTCTCGTACCCTCGTCATTTTCTGGTCCCCATCTCTTCCAGCGTCATGGCCACATTCTCCCTGCTGAGATCGGCGCGGGTCATTGGGTCCGGCACCCGAGCGGGGGGTGTACCTGGCGACACCCCGGTGCCTCGCCCTGTGCTTCGGCGGGAGGGGGCTTCGGCGGCTGGGTGGGGCGGCCCCGGATTTCTAGCGTTGTCGACGTCATCAAGGCGGTTTATCCGACGCTTACTTGCTTGCGCTTCTGGCGCTTACCTATGGGGGCGAAAAGGCCATGCGGCCAAACCTCGCGGCACGACTGGGTGTGTGGAGCGCACACCATCGCAAGACGGCCATCCTGGGCTGGCTGCTTTTCGTCGTGCTCGCCACGACCATCGGAGGGGCCTCGGGCATGGTCACCGCGTCCGACGACGAGATGGGGGTCGGCGACTCGGGCCGGGCGGCGCGGATCCTCGACGATGCGGGGGTCGAGGAGCCCGCGGGCGAACTGGTCATGGTCGCCGCCCGGACCCCGGACGGCTGGCGGGACGTGGCGGGCGACCTGTCCAAGGCGCTGACCGCGACCGGAGAGGTACGTGACGTCCAGGCACCGCTGCCCTCCGAGGACGGCAGGGACGCGCTCCTCCGCTTCGAGATGAAGGGCGCGTCCGACGACGCGGCCGACCGTGTGCAGCCGGTGCTCGACGCGGTGGCGAAGGCGGACGAAGCGGGGTCCTGGCAGGGCGTATCGGTCCACCAGTTCGGCGACGCGAGCTCCGAGAAGCAGCTGAGCGACCTGCTCTCCGACGACCTCACCAAGGCCGAGTTCACCGCAGTGCCGCTTGCCCTGGGCATCCTCCTGGTCGCCTTCGGTGCCGTGGTCGCGGCGCTGCTCCCGGTGGGCCTCGCGCTGACCGCGTGTGTGGCGGCCTTCGGCCTGCTCTCGCTCGCCAGCCACCAGCTGCACCTCTTCGAGACGACGTACTCGGTGATGTTCCTGATGGGCCTCGCCGTCGGCGTCGACTACTGCCTGTTCTATCTGCGGCGCGAGCGGGACGAGCGGGCCGCGGGGGCGGACGCGGACACCGCGCTGCGGATCGCGGCGGCGACGAGCGGCCGTGCCGTGCTGGTCTCCGGGCTCACCGTGATGGTCGCGATGGCCGGCATGTTCCTGTCCGGACTCCTCCTCTTCAAGGGCTTCGCCGTCGCCACGATCCTGGTGGTGTGCGTGGCGATGCTCGGCTCGGTGACGGTGCTCCCCGCGCTGCTCGCGGGGCTCGGCGACCGTATCGACGCCGGGCGCATCCCGTTCCTGAACCGCCGCTCCAAGAGGGGCGCGCACGCCAGCGGCGGCATCGCGGTCCTGCTGCTGCGGCCGGTCCTCGCCAGGCCGAAGTTCTTCGCGGTCGGCGCGGCGGTACTGCTGCTCGCGCTCGCCGCGCCCGCGCTCGGCATGAAGACCGAACAGCTCGGCCTGGAGAAGCAGTTCGGCTCCGACGCCCCGCTGTCCGTCTCGTACAAGAAGATCACCGAGGAGTTCCCCGGCGGTCCTTCGCCCGCCCGGGTGGTCGTCGAGGCGGACGACATCGAGGCGCGGCAGGTGCGGGACGCCCTTGCGGCGGTGGTCCGGGAGGCGGGTCGCGGAGCCGAACTCACGGTCCACAAGGGCGCGGACGTCGCCGAGATCGACGTACCGCTGCCCGGCAACGGCAGTGACGCCGAGTCGAAGAAGGCGCTTGGCTCGCTGCGCGACTCCGTCGTGCCGGAGGCGTTCGACGGTGTGCCCGCGGCCGACGCCTATGTGGGCGGTGACCTGGCCGAGTCCGAGGACTTCAGCGATCAGCTCGGCAGGGGCATCGTGCCGGTCTTCGCCTTCATCGCCGCGGTGACCTTCCTCCTGATGCTGTTCAGCTTCCGCTCGGTGGTGATCGCGGTGACGTCCATCGCCCTCAACCTCCTTTCGGTGGGGGCGGCGTACGGCGTGATGACCGCGGTCTTCCAGCACGGCTGGGGCGCGGAGCTGATCGGCTCGGAGAAGGTCGGCGCGATCGAGAACTGGATGCCGCTGTTCGTCCTCGTGGTCCTCTTCGGCCTGTCGATGGACTACCACGTGTTCGTCGTCTCCCGGATCCGTGAGGCGCGGGACCGGGGCCTGGACAACCGCTCGGCGATCCGGGAGGGCATCACGCGGACCGCGGGAGCGGTGACGGGCGCGGCCGTGATCATGGTGGCGGTCTTCGCGGTCTTCGGGACGCTGTCCATGCAGGACATGCAGCAGATGGGCGTGGGCCTGGGCGTGGCGGTCCTCCTGGACGCGACCCTCGTCCGGATGGTCCTGCTGCCGTCCCTGATGACACTCCTGGGAGACCGCAACTGGCATACGCCGGGCTGGCTTTCGTGGCTGCCGCGGATCTCGCATGACGAGGGAGCGCCGCGGGAGCGGGCTGAAGAATTCAGCCCCTCCGGCGTCTGAGGAGCGGGGTCTGGGGGTGTAGCCCCGGTACCGAGCCCCGGTATCGGGGCTACACCCCCAGCACCTTCGCCTCCTTCTCCGCGGCAAGACCCACCACCGGACGGTCCGGCCGCTGCGGAGCCACCCCGCCGATGGACCGCAGCCACTCCCACGTATCCGCCACGGTCTGCGCGACCGGACGCGCCCGCAGCCCCGCGGCCACCGCCTTCTCCGTGGACGTGCGATGCATCGTGTCGTGGAGTTCCCCCGGCGGCAGCCACACGGGAAGCTCCATCCACGGCTCGATCCCCGCATCGGCGATCACCGAGGGATCCGTCCACCGCAGCTCCACGTCGTCCGCCCCGGCCACGGCGACACACGCCTCCAGGAAATCCCCCATCGTGGTGTGCGCGATGGGGGAGACGATGTTGTACGCCCCGTGCAGCCCCGCGAAGCCCGCGTCCAGGACCCACTCGGCGAGGTCCCGGACGTCGATGTACTGGATGTCCGACTCCCGGGGCCCAGGGGCCAGTACGGGCCCGCCCCGCGCCACACGGTTCAGCCACCACGGCAGCCGCCCGATGTTCTCGTAAGGCCCGAGGATCAGCCCGGCCCGCGCAAGCACCACCCGCTCCGCACCGAACTCCGCGACGGCGGCGAGCTCCCCGCCCCGCTTGTCCTGCGCGTACGCCACGGACTGCGCGTCCGGATCGCCCTCCACCAGCGGATACGACTCGTCGGAACCGGCCGCTCCCGGATATTGGTACACCGAGCCGCTCGACACATACACATACCTCCCCGCACGCCCCGCGAGGACCCGCGCCGCATCACGCACGGCGCTCGGCGCCCCCGACCAGGTGTCGACGACGAGGTCCCACTCCGCGTCGGAGGCGGACAGCGCCGCGAGCCCGTCATCGGCCGTGCGGTCCCCGTGCAGGGAGGTCACACCGGCGGGGGCCTCGTGGCGCCCGCGGTGGAAGACCGTCACTTCCCAGCCACGCGCGAGCGCCGCATCGACCACGGCCCGACCCACGAACTCCGTACCGCCCAGCATCAGAAGTCTCATGGCGATGACTCTGCCCGCCGCGGCCCGCCGCGGGAACCGGGTTCTGCTCCTGGCAGAGCCCGGCCCCGACCGGGAACCCTGAGGTCAGCGCGGTGCCGGCGGCGCGTACTTGTAGCCCACGCGGCGTACCGTCTGGATCGTCGTGCGGTGCTCGGCCCCCAGCTTGCGCCGGAGCCGGGCGATGTGGACGTCGACGGTCCGCCCGTCGCCCACGTGCCCGTACCCCCACACCGTGGTCACCAACTGGTCGCGCGTGTGCACCCGGTGGGGGTGCGCGACGAGATGCGCGAGCAGCTCGAACTCCAGATAGGTGAGGTCGAGCGGCCGCCCGTCGACCTGCGCAGCACGCTGCACGGGATCGATCCACACGGGTCCGGCACCCGGACCCGCGGCCTCCTGCCGGGGCTCGGGCCCGGCCACGGCCACCGGCTCATGCCCGGCCGGTACGAGCACCAGGTAGCCGATCATCGGCGGCTGGCCCGGCAGCGTGGGCAGCGTGTGCTGGGGCGCGGGCAGCCAGGTCGCGCCGGGCGGCAGGAAGTCGGTGAGCTGCACCACCTCGTCGGGATCTACGGCCCGAAGGCGGCCACGGGCGGGGCTGGTGAGCGGCGACGCGGCGGCGGTCGATGCGGTGGACGCGGTGGATGCGGAGAAGGAACGGGAGTTCGCCATGGGAGGTCAGCTCTTTCGCGCGAAGGAGTCGTCAGTCGTCGAGGACGTACGTACGTCGTGCGCGTCAGGCGAAGGCCGGGTGAACGGCTTTAGCGGGCCTGCGCGTTCGTCGCGCGGCAACACACCCGGTCGAAGTCATGGTGCTGACGGGAAGGCCAGAACGGCTCGAGGTCGTGATGCCGACCTGTCGCTGTGTTCCCGTGGCTGTCCATGCCCCCATTGAAGCAGATGGGAGAGGGGAGCGGCAGCCGTCTCCCATGTCGAAGGGGGCGCCCGCCGGTTCGGCGGGCGCCCCCTTCAGGAACGTACGGGATCAGACCTGACCGGCCTTCTCCAGGGCGGAGCAGCACGTGTCGACGAGCAGTCGGGTCACGACGTACGGGTCGACGTTGGCGTTCGGGCGGCGGTCCTCGATGTAGCCCTTCTGCTCCACCTCGACCTGCCACGGGATGCGGACCGACGCGCCGCGGTCGGAGACGCCGTAGCTGTACTCGTTCCACGGGGCGGTCTCGTGCAGGCCGGTGAGGCGGTCGTCGATGCCCGCGCCGTAGTGCTTGACGTGGTCCATCGGCTTGGAGCCCTCACCGAGGGACTCGCACGCGGTGATGATCGCGTCGTAACCCTCGCGCATCGCCTTCGTGGAGAAGTTGGTGTGCGCGCCGGCGCCGTTCCAGTCGCCCTTCACCGGCTTCGGGTCCAGGGTGGCGGACACCTTGAAGTCCTCGGCGGTGCGGTAGAGCAGCCAACGGGCGATCCACAGCTGGTCGGAGACCTCCAGCGGCGCGAGCGGGCCGACCTGGAACTCCCACTGGCCGGGCATGACCTCGGCGTTGATGCCGGAGATGCCGAGGCCGGCCTTGAGACAGTTCTCCAGGTGCGCCTCGACGACGTCACGGCCGAAGATCTCGTCCGAGCCGACACCGCAGTAGTAGCCGCCCTGCGCGGCGGGGAAGCCGCCGACCGGGAAGCCGAGCGGGCGGTCGCCCTCGAAGAAGGTGTACTCCTGCTCGATACCGAAGATCGGCTCCTGCGAGCCGAAGCGCTCCTCGACCTCGGCGAGCGCGGCACGGGTGTTGGACTCGTGCGGCGTCATGTCCGTGTTGAGGACCTCGCACAGCACGAGTACGTCGTCGCCGCCGCGGATCGGGTCCGGGCAGCTGAAGACCGGCTTGAGCACGCGGTCGGAGGCGTGACCCTCGGCCTGGTTGGTGCTGGATCCGTCGAAGCCCCAGGTGGGGAGCTCCGCGCCGTCGCTAAGAATCTTCGTCTTCGAACGGAGCTTGGCGGTCGGCTCGGTGCCGTCGATCCAGATGTACTCGGCCTTGAAGGTCACGGGGCTCATCCTTAAAACGCTCGGTACGGCGCAGAACGTGCGGGTGCTGCGGTGCCGTGGTGATGCCGCGCAGCCTGCCAACGCGCGATTTCCCGTCCATTGCTCGAATGTGAACCCCGTGTTACCTGCGGTGGATGTGGCTCACTTCACGCCCCGCGTCATTTGATGACGGCGTTGGCCGCCGCGATCAGCAGCCCCAGCGTCGCGTCCGCCGTGCCGAGCAGCACGGCCGAGCGCCGCCGGTAGCCCGCCCGGAGCGCGGCGAAGGTGCCCCAGCCGAGGAGGAGCGCCGCGTTCAGGAGGAGCGCGGAGTACGTGACGGGCGGCTCGGGCCAGCCGAAGATCCCGGCGAGCACGAGCACGGCCGGTGCGTGGACATGTGGTGTGCGTAGCCGTGCGCGAGAGCGGCCGTGCCGGCGGTCACCGTGATCCGTATACGCCTGGGAACATCAGGCTCCGCACGGTGCACTCCTTCCCGTTGCCCGGATCCTTCGTCGGCGGTCATCTTCGAGCCGCTCAGGACCGCTGTTCCGCCGCCCTGAGCGTCCCGGTCAGGAACCTCTTCACCGCCGCGCGGTCGCGCTCGTCGTACCCGTCGAGGAGCTCCACCGTCCGCGCGATCAGCGGGCCGAAGAAGGACTGCCCCAGTGCGACGGCCCGTTCGTCGATCTCGATCAGGACGCGGCGCCGGTCGCGCTCGTCCCGTACTCGGCGGACATGACCGAGCCGCTCCAGGCGGTCGACGAGGCCGGTCGTCCCCGCCGAGTTCAGGCCGAGCTGCTCGCCGAGCCGGCCCGCCGTCATGTCCGTACCGGACCGCAGGGCATCCATGAGGCAGATCAGGGCGCGTACGTCCGTGCCGTGCATGCCGTTGCTCGCGGCGAACTCGGCGTTGCGCAGGCTCAGTTCGACGGTGACCGCGCGCAGCAGATGCACGATGTCCATCGCGTCACCGGCAGCACTGTCCCGCATGATCCACCTCGCCCATCACTCGCCCATCACTCGCCTATTCTCTCGCTCAGCGAGATAATAGGCGACGTGGAGGAGATCCGACCCATGGCTGACATCGACGCGTTCCGCACGGCGTACGACAAGGTTCTCGGGAAATGGCCCGAGGGGACCGTGCACCGCGCCGTCCCGACCCCCTTCGGGGACACGCACGTCACGGTCTGCGGTCCGGCCGACGCCCCGCCCCTCGTCCTGCTGCCCGGCGGCGGCGCGACCGCAGGGAGCTGGTTCGCGAACGTCGCCGAACTGGCGCGCACGCGGCGCGTGTTCGCCGTCGACCTGATCGGTGAGGCGGGGCGCAGCGTGCCCGACCCGAGCCGGCCGATCCGGTCCGTGGCCGACTTGACGGGCTGGCTGGACGCGCTCCTCGACGCGCTCCTCGACCGGGTCGGAGGCGATGCGGTCGACCTGTGCGGACACTCGTACGGCGCCTGGATCGCGCTCCATTACGCCCTGCACGCACCTCACCGCGTCCGGCGCCTGGTCCTCGTCGACCCGACGCAGTGCTTCGCCGGGTTCCGGGCGGGCTATCTGCTGCACGCCCTGCCGACGCTGCTGCGTCCTTCGGCCCGGCGCACGCGCGCGTTCCTCACCTGGGAGACCGGCGGCATCCCGCTGGACGCCGACTGGCTCCGGCTCCAGGAGTGCGCGGCCGATTTCCCCTCGGTGAAGCCGGTCACCGGCCCGCGTCCGGCCCCCGACGCGCTGCGCACCCTGCGGCTCCCCGTCCTGGTCCTGCTCGCCGGGAGCGGCCGCGCGCACGACGCGGGCAAGGTGGCCGCCCGCGCCGCCGAGCTGCTGCCCGATGTGCGGACGGCCGTGCTGCCGGGAGCCGGCCACCATGCGCTGCCGCACACCGGCGCGGCCGAACTGAACCGCATGGTCGCCGAGTTCCTCGGGTGAGGGGCTAGCGGGACAGCGCGTCCCGTACCGCTTCGTCCGTGCGGGCCACCAGCGCCGTGCCGTCGTCGGCGGTGATGATGGGGCGCTGGATGAGCTTGGGGTGCTCGGCGAGAGCCTTGATCCAGCGGGCGCGGCCGGAGGCGTCGCGCGGCCATGCATCGCGGTCCTTCAGGTTCAGGTCCTTGGCGGCCTGTTCCTGGGTCCGTGTGATGTCCCAGGGCTCGAGGCCGAGACGTTCGAGTACGTCGCCGATCTCGGCCTCGGTGGGTACGTCGTCGAGGTAGCGGCGGACGGTGTAGTCGGCGCCCTCCGCGTCGAGCAGGGTGAGCGCGCTGCGGCACTTCGAGCAGGCGGGATTGATCCAGATCTCCATGCCGCACACGCTACCCGCGACCCACCCGTCACAGCGCCCCAAAGCCCGTCTGGCCAGCGGCGATTGTCAGTGCCGGGCAGTAGAATTGAAGCAATGTTCGAGAGGTTCCCGGCGGGGTTCCCGATGGGGTTCCTGACCGCGACAGGAGGATGCCTGTGCCCGCTGCCGCACTCACATCGAAGTCGAAGCGCAACGCTTCCCGGCCCGTGCTGATCGACCTGACGTACGCACCACTGGAGAAGAGGCCGCTCCCGGCCGGCCGGCCGCGGGAGTGGTACATCACGCACAACCGGCGCCTGAAGGCCATGCGCCTGGCGATAGCCCTGCTCGACGCGGGTGTCTACGTACCCAACCAAGCGAGCAACACAAGGATCCGCAGCATGGCGGAGGACGTGGGAATCCATCCGCCGTCGGACATCACCTGCCATATGGTGCGCGCGCTGATGCGGTACAGCCGCTGAGGCGTTGAGGTGAGCGGTACGGGTGGGGGCCCGCGGGTTCCCGCCCGTACGCGTGGTTCATGCTGGCCGCATGACACAGCAGGAACCAGCCTCGGAGCAGCAGCCCGCCGCGGGCGGGGCGGAGCAAGGCGGCGAGCTGCCGCTGCTCGTCACCGTTCAACTCCCGGACGGGGCACGGTTTCCCGTCCGCGCCCTGCGCAGGGCAGAGGCGCCGGACGGTCCCGCGCCGGCCGTCCTGATCCTGCCCGCCATGGGCACGCCCGCCCGCTACTACCGCGCCTTCGCCCACCAGTTGCACGCCGAGGGCCTCACCGCGCTCACCGTGGACCTGCGGGGGCAGGGCGAGAGCACTCCGCGCGTGACGGACGCCGCCGCCGTCGAGCACGGCTACGGCGTGATCGTGGAGCAGGACCTGGTGGCCGTCGTCGACGCGATACGCGCAGAACTCGGCCCCGAACCCCCGCTGTACCTCCTCGGACACAGCCTGGGCGGCCAACTGGGCCTGGTGTATGCCGCGTTGAGGATCGGTCCAGGTGTCGACGGAGTCGCCCTGGTGGCCTCCGGATCGGTCTGGTTCCGTGCGTACGGACGGCTGCGCGGGCCCCTGCTGCTGCTCGGCCAGCTGTTCGCCGCCACGGCGTCGACCCTGCTCGGCCGGTGGCCCGGCGTCCGGCTCGGCTTCGGCGGCAACCAGCCCAAGGGCGTCATGCGGGACTGGGCCCGCCAGGGCCGCACGGGCCGCTACTCCGCCACCGGCTCAACCCGCGACTACGAGGCCGCCCTGCGCACCCTCGACCTGCCCGTCCTCGCGGTCTCCGTCGAGGGCGACACCTGGGCGCCCGCACCCGCCCTCGACCACCTGGTCGGCAAGGTGCCGGAGGCCCGCGTCACCCGCATCCGGTACTCCAGGCAGGAGGCCGGCAACAGGCTCGACCACTTCGCGTGGACGCGGTCCGGAGGGGTGCTCGCCAAGCGGGTGGCGGCCTGGGCGCCCCCGGGCGGCGGCTGACCGGCGCGGACACCGGGGCCGGTCGGGAGGTGGGAGCCGGAGGGTGACGGCCTGGTCCTCGCCTCGGCGGTCGATCGCCTCGGCGGAAAGGTGCTGGGAGCTCTCCTCACGCGCTGCCACGACTCCACTCAGGAGGGCGGCGGCTGGTCTGGTGCCGACCGGGGCCGGTCGGGAGGTGGGCGCTGGAGGGGCGACGGCCTGGTCTTCGCCTCGGCGGTCGATCGCCTCGGCGGAAAGGTGCTGGGAGCTCTCCTTATGCGCCGCCACGACTCCAGGCAGGAGGGTGGCGGCTGGTCGGTGCTGATCGGCGGGGCGTCGGGAGAGGAGGGGCGCGTCACCCGTTTGCCGTACCCGGCATGCGTACGCGCCCGTGGCGGCATTGGCTGCCCCTGAGAGGAGGCTGTTGCCGGGAGCCACCATCGGAGAGGGGATCGGAGAGGGGAGAGGGTCATGACCATCCCGGCCGAACGCGCGCGGCTAGGCAAGGCGGCCCGCAAACGGGCGTCCCGCTCCTCGCACGGAGCCTGGATACCCTCGGCCGACCGCCCCGACCCGGTGGCCGTCCTGGAACGCCAGGGCAAGGACCGCGTCCAGGAACTCCTCCCCATCCGCTACGGCAGGATGTCCGCGTCCCCCTTCGCCTTCCTGCGCGGTGCCGCCGCCGTCATGACAGGGGACCTCGCCGTCCAGCGGGACACCGGCCTGACGGTCCAACTCTGCGGCGACGCCCACCTGTTGAACTTCGGCCTGTTCGCCTCGCCGGAACGCGCCCTGCTCTTCGACCTCAACGACTTCGACGAGACCTACCCCGGCCCCTTCGAATGGGACGTCAAACGCCTCGCCGCGAGCGTCGCCGTGGCCGCAGGCGACAACGGCCACACGGAGCACGCCGCCCACGACGCGGTCCTCGCCGCGGTGGCGGCGTACCGGACCTCGATGCGACGCCTCGCCGGGCTCGGCGAACTCGCCGTCTGGTACGAACGGACCGACGCCCACGACCTGTTGACCCTCATCGACTCCACCCGCGACCGCAAGCGCGTGACGACGGCCCTCGACCGCGCGCGGCGGCGCACCAGCCTCCAGGCGCTCGGCAAGCTGACCGAGGAGGTGGACGGAGAGCGCCGTATCGTCCAGGATCCGCCGCTCCTGGAGAGGGTGGCCGTGCCCGACATGGCGGCGCTGCGGAAGATCTTCGGCGACTACCGCTCCACGCTCTCCGAGGAGCGCAGGATCCTCCTCGACCGGTACCACTTCGTGGACGCCGCGCGGAAGGTGGTCGGCGTCGGCAGCGTGGGCACCCGCTGCTTCATCGTCCTCCTTGCGGGCCGCGACGCCGCCGACCCGCTCTTCCTCCAGATCAAGGAGGCGATGCGATCGGTCCTCGAGGACCACCTGCCGCAGGGCCCGTACCGCCACCCCGGGCACCGCGTGGTCTCGGGGCAGCGGCTGCTGCAGGCCGCGGGCGACATCTTCCTGGGCTGGATGACAGGACCCCAGGGACGCGCCTTCTACTGGCGCCAGCTCCGCGACATGAAGGGCTCGGCGGACGTGACGTCCATGAAGCCATCGGAACTGTCCCTCTACGCCGCCCTGTGCGGCACGGCCCTGGCCCGCGCACACGCCCGCTCCGGCGACCGCATCGCGATCGCCGCGTACCTGGGCGGCGCCGACACGTTCGACCGCGCCGTGGCGGATTTCGCGCTGCGGTACGCCGCCCAGAACGCGGCGGATCACTCGGCCCTGGGAGAGGCGATCGCCACGGGCGTGGTGGAGGCGGTCGAGGCCTAGCGGATCTCGTCCGGCACCACCGTCAGCCACCGCTTGTCGGCGGTGACCTTCTGGCCGAGCTCACGCTGCCGGTCGGCGTTGGTGCGCTTCATCTCGTTCATCTGCTGCATGTACTTCTCCTTGCGGTTGACCCAGACCCGCACCCCGCCATGCTCCACATCGGCGGAGTGGAACAGCATCGGGCCGTCGCTCACCGGGGTGTCGCCCGCCACCAGAACCGGCTTCCGCCACTCGTCGATGTACGTGTTGATGGCCGCGGGCTTGCCCTGATACCAGGTCAGCGGCGCCCACAGGTTGGGCGTCAGCTCGCGCCCGGCGAGCTTCTTCTCGTCGAAGCGGCCCTCGGCGATCTCCTTGCGGGAGCTGGTGACTTCACCGGTCTTGCGGTCCTTGAGCTGCAGGCCGACGCCGATGACGTTCTCGGGCTTCACGTTGTAGCCGTACTTGGGGTCGGAGAGGACCATCCGCACCAGGTCCTCGCTGGCCGCGCTGACGACGTAGACCTCTATGCCGTGCTTGCGCAGCGACTTGTAGAGCTCCTGCATGCCGGTGAAGAACTCGGGCGCCTCGACCTCGGTCCTGGTCAGCTTGCCGTCCTCGTAGTACTCGGCCGGTATCGGCTTGTCGTAGGCGAGGAGATCGTCGACGTACCCCTTGAGCTCCTTCAGCGTGAAACCGGAGAAGATCTGCGCGGCCCACGGGTAGCAGACCTGGTCGTCGACCTCGCACAGCCGGTTGTAGTAGCTGTACAGGCTCTCCTTGTGCTGCGCCGTGTCCTTGAAGGGGATGACCTTGAGGGACGGGTCCATCGACGCGCGGGTCAGCACCCCCTTCATCTCCAGGAAGGGGAGGAGCGACTCCTCCAGGTCGTTGCGGTACGTCGTGTTGTCCGCGTCGAAGACGGCGTACGCACCCTTGTGGCCGTTCTCCGAGATCACCTTGCCGAGCTTCGCGGCGACCGGCTTCGGCCAGTGCGGAAGCTCGGCCGCGGTCTTGACGGAGGAGCCCGCCGCCGTCGCCTCCGTGCCCGGCCAGAGCGCCGTCCCCGCGAGCACCGCCGCGGTGAGCGCGCCCGCCGTGCCGAGAACCGCGAGCTTGCCCTTTGCTCCTACTGCCATGTTTTTCTGCCCCCTGAGAGCGGTCTGCGCCCCGTCCGGAGCGGCGGGTCATCGTACGAGGTCAGACACCGGATTCCCATGAGCGATGTCACCGGTCGTGACGGGCATGGAGCGGCCCCGCGCGGGTAGCAGCATCGAACGCTTCCGCCCCGCGCCGGGGCCCCGTCCATCGCATACTGGAACGTATGGAGACCGGCTCCCGAGAGTTCGTGCGGGCCGCCCCGCGGCTCGACGGCATGGTCGTGTCCGCCGTCGGCTACCGCACCACGGGCGAGCGTCCTGGCCTGCACCGTGGCCTGCCGTCGCCGTATCTGACCCTGATCTTCTCGCTCGACGGCCCGGTCGTCAGCGGCCTCACCCCCGAGCAGGCGGGCGGCGCCGACGCGATCAGCACGGACATCGTCCTGGGCGGACTGCACCAGTCACCGGCGTACGTAGTCAGGCCCGAGCACGAGGCGGGCATCCAGCTCGCCGTGCATCCGCTCGCCGCCCGCGCCCTGTTCGGCGTCCCGGCCGCCGAGCTCGCCGGCGACATCGTCACGTCCGGCGCCGATGTGATGGGGCGCCGCGCCGCCGATGTACGGGAGCTGCTGTGCGAGCGGGACAGCTGGGAGGAGCGATTCGCCGCCCTGTCCGCCTACTTGAGGCAGCGCGTGGCCACCGAGGACGCCGCCGGATCCGTCCGCCCCGAGGTCGCCGAGGCCTGGACCTGGCTGGCCAGGCACCGGGGCGCGGGCACACTCGGCGGTCTCTCCCGGCACGTCGCGCTCAGCGAGCGCAGGCTCACCGCACTCTTCCGCGCCGAGACCGGGCTCAGCCCCAAGCAGGCCTCCCGTCTGATGCGCTTCCAGCGCGCGCGGAACACCGTCGTGCGCTCCGTCGCCGCGGGCGCCCCGCCCGATCTGGCGCGGGTCGCCGCGGACTGCGGCTATTACGACCACTCCCATCTGGTGCGGGACTTCCGTCAGTACACCGGCACGAGCCCCAGCGGCTGGCTGGCCGAAGAGTGCCGGAATATCCAAGCCGGGAGCCATGGCGGGGGCGAAGAGTAGGAGCCATGAACACCACCGAGAAGCAACAGACCAAGCCCACATCCACCCCCGCCGAGCGCGCCCCCGACGTCTGGCCGACCCTCCAGGCCAACGACGCACCCGCCCTGATCGACTTCCTCGTCGGCACGGTCGGCTTCCTGCGCACCGCCGTCTACGAGGACGGCGACCGCGTGGCCCACGCCGAGCTCGACTGGCCCGAGGGCGGCGCCGTCATGCTCGGCTCGTACGACGAGAAGTCCCAGGACTGGTGCCTGAGGCCGGGCACCTTCGGGGCGTACGTCGTCACCGACCACGTCGACGACCTCTACCGGCGCCTCACCGACGCCGGAGTGAAGATCATCCGCGAGATCGTGGACGAGCCGTACGGCAGCCGGGAGTTCGCCATCGCCGACCCCGAGGGCAACAAGTGGTCCTTCGGCACCTACCGCGGCTCGCCGCGGCCCGCGTGATAATTTGCGCACGCCAGTCAAACCCACACCAGGGCCAGGGAATCCGGTGCGAATCCGGAACTGACGCGCAGCGGTGAGGGGGAACGGGCGGGGCCAAGGCCACTGGGCGTCCACGGACGCCTGGGAAGGCGCTCCGTCCGGCCGATCCCCGAGTCCGAAGACCTGCTGGCACCTCTGTCCGCGCACCGGGCGGCGGAGGTGATCAAGCAGGCCGGGCTCCGCGTATGAGCCATGAGACTCAAGGGATCGTGTGTCCTCCACAGCCCGTCGTGTACGTATGTCCGTCCTCCTCAGCACGGCCCTGGCCGTCACGCTGACCTCCTGCGGCGGCTCGTCGACGCCCTCCACCGCGGACAAGAAGGCCGCCGGCTATCCACTGACGCTCACCTCCTGCGGCAAGAAGTCGGAGATCGAGGCGCCGCCGCAGCGGGCGGTCTCCCTCGACCAGGGCTCCACGGAGATCCTGCTCTCTCTCGGCCTCGCCGACCGCATGGCAGGCACCGGCACCTGGACCGACCCGGTCCTGAAGGGCCTGGAGAAGGACAACGCCAAGGTCGAGCGCCTCTCCGACCGCTACCCCTCCTTCGAGAAGGTCCTCGCCCAGGAGCCGGACTTCGTCACCGCCTCCTTCCTGGCGACGGTGAGCAAGGGCGGCGTCGCCGACCGCGCCAAGTTCACCGAGCTCGGCGTCCCCTCGTACGTCTCGCCCACCGACTGTGCGGGCAAGGACAACACCGGCGACGGCGACGGCCGCCGCGTCAAGACGCTCACCATGGACACCGTGTACGGCGAAGTGCGTGACCTTGCGCGGGCGTTCGGGGTGCAGAAGCGCGGCGAGCGCCTGGTCGCCGACCTGAAGTCCCGCCTGGCGAAGGCCAAGCAGGACATCGACGCGTCCGACACCACGCTCCTCTACTGGTTCTCCGACTCCAAGGCCCCCTACATCGCGGGCTGCTGCGGCGCCCCCGGCATCATCACGCGCGAGCTCGGCGCCGAGAACGTCTTCGACGACACCCGCGAGGAGTGGCCCCAGATCAACTGGGAGACGGTGGCGGACCGTGACCCCGACGTCCTGGTCATCGGCGACCTCACCCGCAAGTCGCAGACGGCCGAGAGCGCGAAGAACAAGATCAAGTTCCTGGAGTCCAACCCGGTCACCAAGAATCTGACCGCCGTGAAGAAGAAGCGGTACGTCCTGCTCAGCGGCCAGGCGATGAACCCCACGATCCGGACGGTGGACGGGGTGGAGCAAGTGGCGGACGCGCTGCGCGAGTTCGGGCTCGCCAAGTGACGCATGCGCGCGGCGCCCTCCTGTGGGCGGCGGGCGCCGCCGCGCTCGCGCTCTCCATGGCGGTGGCCGTCACCATCGGCCCCGCCGCCATCTCCGTACCGGATGTGTTCTCGGCGGTCGCGGCGCACCTCGGCGGGGGAGAGACACGGCTCACACCGCTGCGGGACGGCATCGTCTGGAACCTGCGGATGCCGCGCACGCTGCTCGCCGCGGTGTGCGGCGCGGGCCTCGCGGTCTGCGGGACGGTCCTCCAGTCCCTGCTGCGCAACCCGCTCGCGGACCCCTTCGTCCTCGGCGTCTCCTCCGGTGCGTCCACGGGAGCCGTCGCGGTCGTCGTCCTCGGGGTCGGCGGGGGAGTCGTGTCGGTCTCGGCGGGTGCCTTCGCCGGCGCCATCTGCTCGTTCGCCCTGGTCCTGCTGCTCAGTCATGCGCTGGGCGGGAGCGCGGACCGCGTCGTGCTCTCCGGGGTCGCGGCCATGCAGCTGTTCTCGGCGCTCACTTCGTTCGTGATCCTGACGGCGGCCGACGCGGAGACGACGCGCGGTGTCCTTTTCTGGCTGCTCGGCTCGCTCAGCGGGGTGGGCTGGACGGACGTATGGATCTGCGCGGCGGTCCTCCTGGCGGCGCTCACCGTCTGCCTGGCGCAGGCCCGCACCCTGGACGCCTTCGCGTTCGGCCAGGACGCGGCGGCGACGCTGGGTGTCCACGTGGCCCGCACCCGTCTGATCCTGCTCTCCGTCACCGCCCTGCTGACGGCGGTCCTGGTCAGCAGCGCGGGCGCGATCGGCTTCGTCGGCCTGGTCCTGCCGCATGCGGCCCGCGCGGTGGTCGGCTCCGGGCACGCGCGACTGCTCCCGGTCACGGCGCTGGCGGGCGCGGTGTTCCTGGTGTGGGTGGACACACTGGCCCGCACGGTCCTTGACCCGCAGGAGGTCCCGGTGGGAGTCGTGACGTCCCTGATCGGCGTCCCCGCGTTCGTCCTGGTCCTCTACCGCACTCGGAAGGCTGCCCTATGACCACCGGCCTGTCGGCGCACCGGGTCAGCCGTCGGGCGGGCGGGCGCCTCATCGTCGACGGGGTGAGCATCGCCCCGCCGCCGGGCGCGACGGTCGGTCTCCTCGGCCCCAACGGCTCGGGCAAGTCCACCCTCCTGCGCCTGCTCGCCGGTGTCCTCTCCCCGGCCTCGGGGGTGG
Source organism: Streptomyces sp. NPDC086554 (assembly GCF_040686095.1). NCBI lineage: Bacteria > Bacillati > Actinomycetota > Actinomycetes > Kitasatosporales > Streptomycetaceae > Streptomyces > Streptomyces sp. NPDC086554. The sequence goes on along the minus strand of NZ_JBFBJK010000024.1, from coordinate 45,895 downwards.
TCACCCTGGACGGCCGCCCGCTGCCGGAACTCGGCCGCCGCACGGTGGCGCGCAGAGTGGCCGTGGTCGACCAACACGCCGTGGCCCAGGTCGACTTGACCGTACGAGATGTCGTACGCCTGGGTCGCATCCCGCACCGCAGGGCCTGGTCCCCGCCCTCGGCGCAGGACGACGAGGCGGTGTCCGAGGCCCTCGCCCGCACCGGCCTCACCGACCGCGCCGCCCAGTCCTGGCACACCCTCTCCGGCGGCGAACGCCAACGCGTCCAGATAGCCCGCGCGTTGGCCCAGAACCCCCGCGAACTCCTCCTGGACGAACCCACCAACCACCTGGACATCCACCACCAGCTGGACCTCCTCTCCCTGGTGGCCGACCTCCACGTGACCAGCGTCATCGCCCTGCACGACCTCAACCTGGCGGCGATGTTCTGCGACCAGCTCCTTGTCCTGCACGAGGGCACGGCCTACGCGGCGGGCACCCCCGCCGATGTGCTCACCGAGGAGCTGATCGCGAAGGTGTACGGGGTGCGGGCGGTGGTGACCGGGGCCGTGGACGGGCGGCCGTCGGTGCGGTTTCTCCGGGGATGAGGGTCAGAAATTGGAGATCACGCTGGTGATCACGTCATTGATCATCTTGGGGTTCTTCGCGTCGTACGCCCGTCCCCCGGTGGCCGAGGCGACCTCCTGGAGGACGGTCCTGCCCCCGGCGTCCTTCTCGTCCGCCTTGTCGCCGTAGGCAATCGTGAACACCCGGATCTGCGGCTGTCCCCGATCGCCGATCCGCTTCAGGAGCTTGGCGAGGGACAGGCTGTTGCTGTCCTCATTGACGCCGTCGGTCAGCAGCACGACCGCGTTGATGGCCGCCGGGTCGTAGTCCTCGCGCAGGGTCTTCACGGCGGCGTCCAGGGTGTCGTAGAGGCCGGTCGCGCCGCCCGGCTCAAGACCGGCGACGTTGTCGGTCAGCGCCTTCGAGCGGGTCGAGCCGGACGGCGCGACCAGCTTTCCGTCGAACGGGCCGACCGGCACGAGTTCCTTGTAGTCCTTGCCGCCGCCGAGGACATCGGCGTCCGAGAACTTCCAGAGGCCGACCCGGTCGCTCTTGTCGAACTCCCCGAACAGGGCGGGCTCGGCCCGCTTGAGCAGCTCCATCTTCGTGTCGCCCGTACCCGGCACCTCGCTGTTCATCGACTCGGACGTGTCGATGACGGTGAGGACATTGGCGCGTCTGCGGAGCGTGGGCCAGAGTTCGAGCAGCCGGTCGAGCACCTCGCCCTCGGGCATCCGCATGGGGGTGAAGGGGGCATCGGGCAGGACTCCGTTGGCCTCGGCGACCTGCCCGGTTCCCTTGAGGACCTTGCCCTCGTGGGTGCGGTAGCCGTACGGCGCGAAGTGCTCCTTGAACACCGCGGGAGTGCGCAGATAGTCGAGGAAGTCACCGGAGACCGCCTTCTGCGCCCCGGTCATGCCGTTCAGCTCGATGTAGGGGTGCTCGGAGAACGGGACCCCGTCCTTCGGATAGAAGGAGGCCAGCGGGGTGTGCGGCTTGCTGGTCCTCGCGCAGCCCTTGTCGTCGCTCGGAGCCCCGCACGGGTAACCGGCGTTGTACGCCACGACGGTGTTCTCCTCCAGCGTGACGGCGGAGATGTACGACATGGCCTTGTCGGGGCCCGCCTCGCTCGCCTCGCGGAGGTTGGCGAGGAACGTCAGGGTCGTGTCGCCGTAGTGGACCGCCGACTTCTCGATGCTCTTGACGAAGTCCTGGTTGGCGGGCTTGTCGATGTGCGGGGTGCTCAGTTCGCTGCTGGTGCCCGTCTTGGCGAAGAAGGCGGCGACGGTGGCGTTGAGCCCGGACGTCGAATAGCCGGGGTTGGTCTTCCCGAGCTTGAAGGCGCCCCACTCCGGCCGGCTGTGCTCCTTCCAGAACCCGTCGGCGTCCTTCGACCAGTCCGCGAGCTCCTTCCAGCTGATTGTCCGCTCGGGCCAGCCGAGCTCCTCGGCCATGGGCTTGGGCATCGCGATGGTCAGGGGGCTCTGCACGATCGGCTTCGCCTGCTCCTGCTCCTGCTCCGGGAACAGCTCTTTCGTCGTTCCCTTCGCGCGGCTGCGGGCCAGCGAGAGCCACGAACTCCCGGCGGGCGACCACACGTTGGGCTTGTCCCCGTCGGACTCGTCCCACCCGTCTGCGAGGGCGCGCATCGCGGTGCCCGAATTGACCCCGACGACCTGGACCCTGACGCACTTGCCTTCGCCGGCGCGGTTCCCGTAGTCGCTCGCCGCCTTCTCCAGGGACTCCGACAGATCGACGGAGGCGGCGATCCGCACGGTGGTGTCCGCGTCCGCACACTTCGGGAGCGCGGCGGGGGAGGCCGGTCCCTTGTCGTCCGTGCCGCCGCCCTGACACGAGACAACGATGGGCGTGGTGATGCCCGCGAGGGCGAGGATCGCCGCGGAGATGAGGAGCGGCCTGCGTCTGCTGCGCAGCGAGGCTCCCAGCGCACGTCTGCGGTGCGGGTGCGGGTGCGGTGGAGGCACGCTGGGCGGCCCTTGGGGTTCGGCGGGTGGCGGGGGAAGGGCGGTGGTGCCGGTGGCCGGTGTCGGAGGGTGGGCCCGTTCGCTCTCCGGCCGCTCCGGAGTCGGCTCGCTCTGCGCCTGACTGACGGGCGTTGGCCTGGTCGGTCTCTCGTGGGGGGCTTCGCCGGGCGGCGCTCCGGGAGGCGCTCCGTGCGGTGTTCCGTGCGATGCTCCGTGCTGCACTTCGCCGGGCGGCGCCGGCATGAGCGCGCTCAGGACGGCGAAGGCGGCCTCGGCCGCGTTCCCGGCGGCGGTCGGCTGGGAACCGGCGGCGTCGGCGATGTGCTTGCGGCCGTCGGCCTTGTCGCTGATGCCACGGATGGTGAGCCAGAGCGTGCCGGCGAGGTGGGCCGCCTGGGCGACGCCTGCGCTCTCCATCTCGATGGCCACGGCGTCGTTGAACCGCTCGTCGAGCTGCGCGGCGAGGGCGGAGTCCGGGCTGTTGAGTACGACTTCACCGGCCGCGACCGGCTTGAAGTGAACCGTGCCGCGCCAGTTCGCGCCGCGCAGAGCGAACTTCGCGGCCTGCAGCAGCCGGTGCGAGGCTTCCCAGCTCCGTGGGCGCGACTTGAAGCCCTCGGCGGACTCCTTGCCTCCGTGGACCGCGTGCACACGGGTCGCGACGACGACGTCCCCAAGCTGTATGTCGCTCTTCACGCCGCCCGCGATCCCGACGAAGAACAGCGCGTCGGGCTGCAGCCAGGCGCGCAGTTGCCCCGTCAGCGCTGCGGCGGCCTGGTTGCCCTCGCCGATCTCGGCGAGGGCAACCCGCCAGGTGGCATGGTCGCCCCGGTGGGACCCGACCTCCACGAAGGTGCCGTCGGCGTGCCACTGTGGCTGGGGGTCGGTGAGATGACTTCGTACGGCCTCGTACTCCAGCCGAAGTGCCGTAAGGATGACCACCGTGCGCATCGGAAGAGCTTCTGTCACCTGACCAACCGAATCTCGATGCCGACCTGTCCGGGAGACTCTCGCTAGAGCATCGTCACACGGTAACTCCCTTTGCCGGAGGGAGACATGGGTGATCGCCGAGCTTTTGTTGTGCTGTCGTGATACGTCGCCTCAGACCAGGTCGAGCCGGTCGGCGAGCCCTGCTTCGGTGAAGGCGGAGACCAACTCGTCGCGCCCCTCGGTGAAATGGGCCCAGCTGTCGAAGTGGACGGGAACGACCCGGCGCGCCCCGAGAATCCTGGCGGCCTCGGCGGCCTGGGCGCTGTCGAGAACTATGGGCGCACCGTCGAACAGAAACGGGAAGCGGGGAGCCCCGGCGAACAGCACGGCGGTGTCGACAGGACCGAACCGCCCCGCAATCTCCTCCACCGCGCCGAGCGAGGCATTGTCGCCACTGACGTAGACCGTCGGAAGCCCTTCCCCGGTCAGGACGAAACCGACGACCTCGCCGGTCACCGCCTCGACCTGCGCGCGCGGCCCGGGACCGTGGACGGCGGGCACGCCCGTCACGGTCACCCGTCCGCCGCCGGGCCGCTCTAGCTCTGTGGACTCCCAGTCGGCGAGACCCCTGGCTCTGTCCCCCAGGCGCCGCCCGCCGCCCGGGGTGGTGAGGGTGAGCGGCACGTCGGCGAGCAGGGCGCGGCCGGAGTCGTCGAGGTTGTCGGGGTGTTCGTCGTGCGAGAGCAGGACCACGTCGACGTCGCCGAGGTCGCCGGGGGAGCAGGCGGCGGGCGCGGTCTTGGTCAGGCCCGGGCCGCCCGGCACCGGGAAGTAGTCGCCTGGCGCGTCGAAGGTGGGGTCGGTGAGAAACCTCAGTCCGCCGTACTCGAAGAGAGCGGTCGGGCCGCCGAAGACGCGTACGGGGAGCTGGTCGTCGGCCGTGCCGGAAGCAGCCATGGAAGCAGCCATGCAGAAACACACCTCACGGATGGGGGTTGAGTTATCCGTGAGGAACGGTAGTCGTGTCTCACGGATGAGGGCAAGACGTACCATGAGACACGTGAAGCTCAAGGAGACTGCGATCGCCGAGGAGTCGGCGCCGGGTGCTGTCGGGCGGGCGACGTCGGGTGCTGCCGGGCGGGCGACGTCGGGTGCTGCCGGGCGGGCGACGTCGGGTGCTGCCGGGCGGGCGGCGTCGGGTGCTGCCGGGCGGGCGGCGTCGGGTGCTGCCGGGCGGGCGGCGTCGGGTGCTGCCGGGCGGGCGGCGTCGGGTGCTGCCGGGCGGGCCATGCCGGGTGCTGCCGAGCCGCCGCCCGCCGAAACTGCTCAGCCGACGCCCCCACCCGCCCCCGGCGCGGACCAGTACCCCGCCCTCGACTTCGCCAACAGTGCCATCGCCCTGCCCGGCGGCCAGTTCACCGATCTCCTCGGCACCCCGGCCGCCGCCAACCAGTGGCTCCTCGCGCACGACCTCGCCCCGGCCGACGCCGGACTCCAGGAAATGTGTACGGCCCAACTGCGCACCCTGCGGGAGCAGATCCGCTCCCTGCTCGCCGCCCGGGTCGACGGATGCCCGCCCCCGGCGAGCGCGCTCACCGCCGTCAACGAGGCCCTGACCAGAGCGCCCGCGGCGACCCTGCTGCACTGGGCCCCCGCGCGCGGCCTGTACCGGGCCGCCTCCTACCCCGTCACACAGATCGTCGAGCGCGCCCTGGCGACCCTCGCCGCCGACGCCGCCGACCTGCTCACCGGCCCCGACGCCGACCGCCTCACCGCCTGCGGCTCCGCCCCCTGCAACCGCTACCTGCTGCGACACGGCCGCCGCCACTGGTGCTCGACCCGCTGCGGCGACCGCGCCCGGGCGGCCCGTGCGTACGCCCGACGTACAGGGGCGAATGCCGGCTGAGAGGTTCCGTTCGGCTCAGCTCCGGCCGCCCCGGAGCAGGGCGGCGACCAAGGCGGCCCCCGCGACGAGCAGCGCCGCGCCCACGGTGAGCCGAGCGAGAAGCCCTCTGTCGCGGCGGCATGCGCACCGAGCGAGCCCTCCAGACCCGCGCCGCACCGCGCCGCACCGCGCCGCACCGCGCGGCAAGGGCCACCAGAACCGCCAACCCCACCGCCCCGCCGAGCTGTTGGACCGCGCTCAACACGGCCGAACCGATACAACCAGGCCAGGCAGCACCCCGAACGCGTAGCCGTCGCCCGGCGCCACACCGGAGAGCAGCAGCAGACCGGCCGCACTGACCAGAAACCCGGTGACGAGGGTCCCCGGATCCCCAGCCTGATCACCGCACGGGAGGAGAGCCACATCCCCGTGAGGATGCCGCCGCCGAAGGGAAGGTAGGCGAACCGGCGGCGAGCGGACCGTAGCCGAGGACGGTCTGCAGGTGCAGCATCAGCAGGAACGCCATGGCGAAGAAGGCGGCGGAGAACAACGCGGAGAACAACAAGGACGGGCCGTTCGCGACCGCGCGGACCCGGAAGGACAGGAACGCGAGCGGCACGAGCGGCTCGGCGGCCCGCGCCTCCACGGCAAGGAACGCGGCCGCGAGGGCGACGGCAAGGACCAGCGGCCAGACCGAGCCCGGCCTGCCCCAGCCGACATCCCCGCTCCGCAGCAGGCCGTAGACGAGACAGAGCAGGGCGCCGGTCCCCAGAACCGCGCCGGGCACGTCAAGGCGCACCCTCCGCCGCGCCCGGCTCTCGGCGACCAGACGCGGCATCAGTACGAGGGTCACGAGCGCCACCGGCAGATTGATGAGGAAGATCCAGCGCCAGGAGGCCGGCCCGGTCAGCACCCCCGAGATCACAAGCCCCGACGAGCCGCCGAGGGCCGCGATGCCGCCCCACAGGCCAAGCGCCATGGCCCGCTCCTCGGGGCCGGGGAACATGAGCGTGATCAGCGCCGGCGAGGCAGGACTGGCCGGCGCCGCGCCCACGTCAAGCACGCCGACGGCGGCGCGGACACCGTCCTGGGCCAGAAGACGTTCTACATCCAGGACAACCTGGCGGCCATGAACGGCAGCGGCAACGGCTCGTGGACCACGTCCACGGCGAAGAAGTACGTGGGCAGCAAGAGCGCGTACGCCGACGGCGCCCTGCTGCTCGACCACCCGACCGGGATGGCGGCCCTCGCCACAGCCCCACAGCCCCCCAGCCTCAGCCGGTCCGGCGCGCCCGGTCGAGGAGGACGAGCGGAACAGCGGCCACGGCGAGGGCGGCTCCGATCCAGCTGACCGAGGTGAGCGAGGCGCCTTGGGCGAATGCGGCGGCTGCCAGGACGGGGGTGATGCTGATGCCCAGCTGGAACGCCGACACGGTGGTGGCGCCGGCAAGGGTCGGGGCATCGGCCGCGATGGCGAAGACGCGCCCGTAGATCGCGGGGTTCAGCACGAACGCGGCGACACCGAGCAGGAACACGGTCGGCACCACGGCCCAGACCTCCTCGACCGCCACGACCAGCACGACCGACAGGAGCACGATCGCGGACGCGCCGGTGAGCAGCGCAAGGTGGGGGCGCCGGTCGGAGACACGCCCGCCGATGGACAGACCTACAAAGGAGCCGATTCCGAACAGCGCGAGGATCGCCGGGACCCAGACCTCGGGAAGGGCGGTGATGTCCGTGAGCATCGCCGCCAGATAGTTGAACGAGATCATGTACGCCGCGGTGGTCAGGACAGTGATCGCGTACATGCTCCAGAGCGCGGGCCTGCGCATCGTGGCCAACTCGGCGGACACACGCGGCGCGACGGCCGCCGAGGGGCGGTCCGATCCGGTGGTGGCGGGCAACCCGAGCAGACAGCCGGCCATCCCGGCGACCGTCAGGGCGACGACGGCCCAGAAGCCGCCGCGCCAGTCGGTGAAGTGGCTCAGCAGTGTGCCCGCAGGACCGCCGGCGACCATCGCCAGGCTGAGGCCGCTGACCACGACTCCGGAGGCGCGGGCATTGCGGTCCGGCGTCACCAGGCTGATCGCGGTCACGGACGCGACGGCGAAGAACCCCGCGTAGGCGATGCCCGACACGACCCGGGAGATCAGCAGAACCTCGTAGCCGCCGAGCAGCCCGGCGGCCACCCCGGCCGCGAAGACGGCCTGGGTGGCCACCAGCGCGGTGCGGCGCGGCCAGCGCAGGCTGAGCACGGCGAACGGCGGCCCTCCGGCCACGACACCGACGGCGAACGCGGTGATGAGCAGCCCGGCGGAGGACAGCGAAACGTCCAAGTCGTCGGCGACGGCGGGCAGTACACCCGCGAGCAGGAACTCCGCGCTTCCCATGGCGAACAGGCTGAAGCCCAGCAGGTACACGCCTGCGGGCAGAAGCCCGGAACCAGTGCTCCGGGACGTCATCGGTTCGGTGCTGACCATTGATGCCCACCCTCGTCGTAGAGTCCGTAGTCGTGGTGACCATCCGGATCACCTCGGCGCCCACAGGATCGGGAGATCCCCCCGCCCCCGACAAAAACCGTTGCCGTTTCCGGGACATGCTGGTTCCCTGCCGACCATGGACCAGCAACCGAGCGTCGATGCCGTGATCGAGCAGATCGCCCCCCGCCTGCGACGCGCCCGCGAGAAGAAGGACATCAGCCTGGCCGACCTCGCCCGCGTCACGGGCATCTCGACCAGCACGCTGTCCCGACTGGAATCCGCTCAGCGAAAGCCGAGCCTCGAACTCCTCCTGCCGATCACCGCGGCCCTCGGCACCCCGCTCGACGAGATCGTCGCCGCACCACGGATCCTCGATCCGCGCGTGCCGCAACAGCCCACAAGGAAGGACGGCCGCGTGCTGATCCCGCTGTCACGGCAGCAAGCGGAGCCACGTGCCTACAAGTTGACGATTCCGGCGCACGACACCGAACCCCATCCGCGCACCCACGCGGGCCACGAATGGCTCTACGTGCTCCGCGGGCGGCTGCGCGTAAGACTGGGCGACGGCGACTTGGTCATCGGAGCCGGCGAGGCGGCCGAGTTCGACTGCAACATCCCGCACTGGTTCGGCGCGGCCGGCCAGGGCAGCGTCGAGGTGCTCAGCCTCTTCGGGAAACAGGGCGAGCGCATCCACTTCCGATCCCCTCGGCGCTGACGCGCAACGGACTGTCCCGGAATCGGCAACAGAAATGGCCGACTGGGGTACGGCCGGCGCAGCCTGTGCCCAGGAGGTGATCGCCATGAGCGACACGCAGAAGAACGGGCAGGCGAGCGGGCAGGACATGTACGACGCAGTCGTCATCGGGGGCGGCGCAAGTGGCCTCAGCGCCGCTCTCGTACTGGGCCGCGCCCGCCGCAAGGTGGCCGTGATCGACGCCGGGGAGCCACGCAACGCCCCCGCCGCACACATGCAGGGCTTCCTCTCCCGCGACGGCATGCCCCCCGCGGCGCTGCTGGATGTCGGCCGTGCGGAAGTATCCGGATACGGGGTCCACTTGATCGAGGGAAAGGCGGAAACCGTGCAGCCCGAACCCCGCTCCTTCTCCCTCCAACTGGCGGGCGGGCCGGTCCTGCGCACCCGGCACGTGGTGCTGGCGACCGGACTGCGCGACGAACTGCCGGAGATCCCCGGCATACGGGAGCGATGGGGACGGGATGTGCTGCACTGCCCGTACTGCCATGGATACGAGGTCAGGGACCGCCCCTTCGCGGTGCTCGGCACGCACCCGAACTCGGTCAACCAGGCACTGCTCGTGCGGCAGTGGTCCGAAGACATCGTCTACGTCCCGGGCACCCGCCCGCTCACGGACGACGACCGCGAACGCCTGGACGCCCGCGGGGTGCGGATCGCCGCCGCCGGTGCGATCGTCCAGGTGGTGACCAAGGACGACCGGTTGCACGGTGTGGAGCTCGCGAACGGGACCGTGGTGCCGTGCGAGGTCGCCTTCCTCTTCCCTCGGATGGTCCCGAACGACGGCGTCCTCGACGGTCTCGGCTGCGACCGCAACGAGGCCGGCTTTATGACGACGGACAGCGCGGGGCGCACCAGCGTCCCGGGCATCTGGGCCGTCGGCAACGTCGGCGACTCGCGATCGCTGGTGATCTCCGCCGCGGGCATGGGCGCGGCAGCGGCCTTCGCACTCAACCACGACCTGGTCGACGCGGAGGTACACCGATCCATCACCGAACTGCGGACCGCCCGCACGGCCACGCAGAACGGGGCCGAGCTTCCGGCAGAGCAGTGAGGGCCGCCACCTCGTACCAAGGCGGCGGCCCTCACTGATTTCCGCAGGTCACGACCCAGCGGCTTAGATGTCGAAGTACAGCTTGGATAATGCTCTGACCTGCAGCGATCAGTCGCACTTGCCGGGACCGGTGCACATCCGGTGCACATCTCGCGGGGTTCAGTGTCCGGAGCGGGAAAGGCGCCGGGTGAGGCCGGCAATGACGGTGGTGGCCAGGAGCCAACCGGCTATCGCACTTGCCCAGGCGACCCATGCAGTGTTGCCGGTGGGCGTGAATGCCTTCTCCTGGCCGAGGTCCAGGATGGGCAGGATGACGTCGAGTGCGAACGCGACGGGCTGGAAGGCCGGACCGTTGGCGCGGACGGGCCGTGGTGGTACTGCCGCGAAGGTGATGGCGGCAAGTGCCGTGAGGGCGAAGAGCCATCCGAGAGCGCGTCCCGGGCGGTAGCCGTAGCCAACGGTGAGGTCTTCGAAGTATCCCCAGAGCCGGGCGGGCAGTTGTGCGGAGGTGCGCCGCCTTCGGTGGCGGGCCAGCTGCACGGCTTGGGCATCGTCGTCATGGCCGCGCTGTCGGTAGTAGGTGGCCAAGCGCTCGTACGCGAGAGGGCTGTACTCACTGTTGCGATCAAGCCATGCCAGACGTTGGGCGGCCGGGAGCAGGGGGCGGAGGTCTTGATAGGTCAATCCGTCCAGCTCGATTCGCGACGGCCAAGCGGCGGGGGAATCGTTGATACGCCCGATGGTTGCGGCGCGAAGGTCGTACGAGGAGGGCCGGGTGCTGGTAGAAGTCATGTCCAGGACGCCCAGGACTGCATGTTGCAAATCGATGTTCGACGCGTCGGAGAACGTAGAAGTAGACAAGCGCAGGGTGCCCTTGATCGTGGTGCGTGGCAGGGTGACGGAGCCCGTGAAGGTCGCTCCGTCACCCAAGTTGAGGTTTGCTTCAACGTGCGCTCCTGGGGCGCGTAGTGCGTGATCGCCTTGTGCAGTGAGAGCGCATCCGGAGAGTTCAATTGATTCGCCGACGCTGGCGGCGAAGAGATTGACCCCACCTTGAGTCTTCATGCCGTTGCCGTAGATACCTCCGCCAATCGCTACTGAAGGGGCATTCACAGCCCACCCGCTATGGCTGCGTATCTCAGCCTTGTTGAGCCAGCATTGGCCGCCGACTGTTGCCCCGAAGAGGGAGATTCCACCCCCGTCGACGGACAGTTCCGTGCAGTGAAGGTCCTGGGCGATACGGAGGCCGTCGCAGCGAAGGGCCGCATGAGTTGTGCTGCTCAGACACCCTTTGATCACCTCAAGGGTGAAGACCTGAGCCCCCCAGAGGTTGATCCCGCCCGCGGCGTTGATGGCCCGCGCGTACAGCCCACCGCCGACGCGTAGTTGGGGAGCGCGCAAGGCGTACCCTGCATCCTCGCTGACCAACTCGGCACCATTGAGCCACACGTCACCGCTGATGTCCGATCTGAACAGAGATACGGCTCCGCTGGTCATTCGGGAAAGCTTCAGATCGCCCTCAATCTTTGCTCTGTTTGCATTCAAGGCCGAAAGTGTGGCGCCAGTAAGGTCAACAGAGCAGAGCGAAGAGTCGCTCAGATCGATCGGGCTGTCGAAATGACAGTTGACGAAGGTCACAGGTATCTCAACTCTCGCGTGCGACAGCTGAAGGCTTCCCGTGATCGTGGCGCCGATCAAATGCAGTCGTAGCACTGCACCAGGTTCCGGAAGCGGAGGCTGTAGCAGGAGCTGGGCGATGGCTGCTGCAGCTACTTCCCGGTCCTGCCCGGTCGTGCTCTCGGACGTAGGGGCGGAGAGGTCCAAAGCCAGCCCCGCCCGCATCGCGTGCCATAACTGCTGGGCTGTTGGCGGCCATTGAGCTGGGGGTGTGGACATAGCTCATTCCATCACCGTCGGCTCGGCACGATGGCGGGTTGCGCAAGATCCTCTGCCCCCGACTGGCACGACCTCTGCCGGCCGTTGGGCCCAGGGAACCACGCGATCATGTCATCGCAATGGTGGCAAGGGGAGGTGGAGCGCCACACGCCGACCAGATTCGGCCGCTGCGCTCCATTGGCCGGTCGCAGGAGCAGGGCCTCTGCTCCCACGACAGCAGTACGTCCTTCGCGGCCTTCTTCGACCGTCGGGGCTTCACGCGCTTCACCGAACCGGTATCGCAAGGATTCTTGGCGATCAGGTCGTCGTCCACGGCCATGGCCAGGATCGATGACAGGTGCGTGAAGATCAGCCCGACGGTCGTCTCGTCGAGCACCTGCAGGCCGCTGTCCGCCGAGCTGTCCCCGACCATGCCGAACGCATTCTGGCCGACCCCGCCTGGCCGGCCTTGGCCACCACCCTCGCCCGAGCGGAATCCGCCGGCCACAACACCCGGCGGCTACTTACCGAGGTGGCGGCCAGCCGCGAGCTCGACTCTGCCGAGCGCCCTGCCGAGGTCCTCAACTGGCGCATCACTGCTCAGCCGAACAAGCGCGCACAGGCAGCACGCGCACAAAGCAGGAGCCGTACTGCAGCGGATACGTCAGCACCGCAGCCCGTTTCCACCCCGCCGCACAGGCACCATGAGGAACGCGCTCGCCGTCGCTAGTGCCGTGACCGTGGAGGTTCACCGGGTTGGTACTCGCGTTGCGGTCGGGCGAGCTACTGCGGTGCGTCCGGGGTGGCCTGGTAGGAGCTGGTGCGGTAACGGCTGCGGAACTCGGCCAGGAGGTCGTCGGTCGCCTCGGCCCCGGCGCTCACGGCGGCGTGGACGTCACGAAAGTAGTTTTCGTAGCCGGCGGGAGTGTAGAGACACAGGGCGCGCGCGGGGACCGGGCCCGCGTTCCGGAAGCCGTGCGGGGTGCCGCGGGTGGCGGCGAGCAGGTGCCCGGCGCCGGCTGTGACCTCGCCGTCTCCGGTGTGGAGTGTCAGCTCGCCCTCGAGAACGTAGAAGTACTCGTCGTGTCCGTCGTGCACGTGCGGCCGGGCGCCAATGGTGCCGGGGGCAAGGCTGAACTCCTCGAAAGCGAAGTGCCCGCCAGTGTGCTCGCCGGTAAGCCGGAAGAAGTGCTTGACACCGGCGACGTCGATGAGTTCGCCGTCCTGGGGGCGGCGCAGAAGCGGGCGGACGGTGGTCCGGGCCTGGTCAGTCATGGCTGCATTGTTGCCCAGTCGTCTTCAACTGACGTGGCTGGGTCCCCCGTACCAACCCGGTGAACCTTCGCGGTCACGGCACTAGCGACGGCAGACGAGGATGCCGCCAAGGCAGTGGATCTCGAACGCCCCATGCCGGGCGATGTGCTCGTCCACGATGGTGCGGGCCCGCTCGATCGTGGTTTTGAAGGGTACGTCGTGCTGGTCCGCCCATGCCTGGTACGAGGCCACGTGCGCGACCACGGGTCCGGCGTCGCGGACATTGATGATGCCGGGCAGTTCGATCGACTCGACGCGGCCGAACTCCTCTCCGAGAAAGGCTGGCGCCTTCTCCAGGGAGAACCGGGCGCTGAGCGAGATGCGCGCGGGGCCGCGGTCGGTGCCAAGGACGTCACCGGCCGCGCGCATCCACAGCTCGTCCAGCTCGGCCTTGTCGCGGTCGCTGTTGGTGGAGGCGATCAGCAGGCCGTCGGTGGTGACGACGCGAGAAAGCTCGCGCACAGCCTGAGGGATGTCTGGCGCGTGGTAGAGCATGTGCAGCGCCAAGGCGGCATCGACACCCGACGTGGAGAGCGGAAGCCTGGCCACGTCCGCCACCGCGACGGCTCCGGGTACGTCGGTGAGGATGCCGGGCGCAATGTCCAGACCCAGCAGTTCGAGATCGGGCCGGTCCTGACGCAGCCGCTTGATGAACTTGCCGTTCCCGCAACCGACATCGACGACCCGCCCACGCACATCTCCCAGCTGCTCGGTGACGATGCCCGGCAGGTCATGGCGCGGCGTCTGCCACTGATAGAGAGACTGCCGGGCAGCGAGGTCCCGATCCCCGTTATAGGCGCTCCCGGCGAGGCGGGCGCGGTCGGTGACAGCGGCGTCGTGGGCGGCGGAGAGGTCGGTCACGTCGGCAGCTCCGGTGGACGGGCAGCGGGAGAGGCCGCGAGGACGGCCGTGTGCTGGATGCGCTCGCACAGCTGGGTCACCTGCACGGTCCCACCGTACTGCCGCCCGCCCAGCTCCCGGCAGAGATCAACCAACCTCCGAACGATGCTCGCCGACAGCCTCTCCAGTGGCGCCTCGAGCACGAAGCCGGCCATCGCCTCGGTGCCGTCGAGGTCGTCCAAGAGCATGTGGCCACGGGCAAGGTCGAGATGGGCCGCGAAGAGGTCGCCGACCGACTGGTCGTCGGCCTCGGCGCCGCGGTAGAGCCGGATCGCCGTGTCAGTGCTGGCGATTGCCTGCTGGACGTGGGCGCGACCGCCGATGGCCAGGTGCGTCGTACTGGCATACGCGAACTGCTTGGCGGCGGGAACGGCGAAGACTCCCGGGGCGTCGTCGTGCCCGAGCGTTCCTTCGCGGGAGCGCTCCGCGGCCGCCAAGGCGATTGCGGCGCCCGCCCCGTCACCTGCTATCGCCAGTGAACGCGCCTCCAGGCTTGCGAGCCGGGCGCCGATGCTTCCGCCCGCTCGGTGCTGGCGCCCCGCCTGAGCGAGGTCGGCCGCCTGCTCGTAGCGCCCCGTCCAGTAGGCGATAAGCGACTCCACCGCCCGCACCCAGGCCAGCATTGCCTCGTGCCCGGCCGCCTCGGCGCACGCACGGGCGGCACGGGCATGGGTGGCCGCCGAGTCGTAATGCCCCAGATCCAGGCAGACGTGGGCACATAGCCCGCACAGCCTGGAGGCCGAGACGTACAAGTCACTGGTCTGCCGAGGCCGTTGACGCCCGCGCAGCAGCTTGAAGACGCCATCCCGTAACTGCTTGATCTCGACGTATAGCTCCAGCAGGGGGTGGCTGACGTACGAGTGCGCCAGCCGCGCCACATCGGCCTCCAGCTGCTTGACGACCAGCTCGTCGGCGTTGCGCTGCGCGATGAACCTGGCGAACTCGGCCGACGACGAGGCGTCCGCCGACACGGCGCCGGCCACGGACCGCTCGGCCGGGCTCGGCACCACCAGACCGTCCGCGCCCTCCGCTCCGTCCCCATCGCCACGTCGCCTGGTGACCGCGACAGCGCGGTCGAGGACGCCCACCTCGACCGCGAAGACCTGGGCCAAGTGACCTCGGGTGTAGGGGACCGGGATGCGCGCTTCACGCTCGTAGCGCCCGACCTCCTTGCCGGTCATCGCCGCACGCCCCTCCAGGGCGTTGTATGTGTCGGCGACCTTCTGCTGGGTCCAGCCGCGCTCTATGCGGAGACCAAGGAGCAAGGCACCGATACCCGTGTCGCCCATCCCATTTCCCCGGAGCAGGTGGTTCTGGCCCCCATAGTGGCCCCCGGCTTGGCCCCCGCGCTGGCTCCCGACCCAAACGAGCGACGGCGGTTGGCTGTTGGACATGCCCAGCAGACCACGCGATGAGCCAAAGGCGGCCGAGCCGGATCACGCCGCAGGCGCCGCGACGCAGCGCACCATGCTCTTCGGCCGACGCAAGACCACCGCACGCGTTGCCCGTGAGTTCGTCGCCGAGACCCTTACCCAGTGGGGCTGCGGCGAACGCCTCGACGACGTCCGGCTCTGCACATCGGAACTGGTGACGAACGCCCTGCTGCATGGGACGTCTACCGACGACGTAATCCGCGTGCGCATCGAATTCCACGACGCCCAGTTGCTCATCGAAGTCCACGACGGCGGCGACGGCATGCCCAGGCAACGCCAAGTCCAGGACACCAGCGATGACGGACGCGGCCTGTTCCTGGTCTCCGCCGTCGCCGACGCTGGGGCGTTGCGTCCCGCGAAGGTCCAGGCAAACGCGTCTGGGTGGCCTTCAAGGACCTGGTGGTGACCACATGTTGATCCCCGCCCGCGCCGCCGAGCCATACGCCCTGTCCGCTGGATTGATCGCCTCCCTGGCCACGGCTACCTGGCTGGACACAGACCCGACCGGCGCCACGCTGTGCTGCCTGCTCCTTGTGCCGCAGCCACCCCGCAGCCCGTACGAGACGCCCGTGATCACCGAGCAGCGCATGCGCACCGTCGCCGCCGCACTCGGCCTCGGCCCGGCCGCAGCCCCGCCACCCGATATCGGCCCGCGCCTGCGCCCCCTCGGCCCGACGGACGTCGTCCTGCGCTTCGACGGCACCCCGTACCGCAAGCGCATACCCGCAGGCAGGCCCTGGACGCTGCTCCTGCGCCGGCAGACACCGGCCGCCCTCGTGCTGGGCCTCGACGCCCTCTCGCGCGCCGCCGCTCCCGCCGAGATCGACGCCTACCTCGACCGCGCCACGCATCAGCAACGGCTCCTCTTCGGCCACACCCGGACCGAGTGAACTGCTCCCCAACGCAAGGGAATCCGCCGTGACCATGCACCCCGTCTCACCGAACACCGTGCTCGCCAACGCCCTCCACCACGCCGAGGACGTCCTCACCCCGCGCATCCTGGCCGGGCCGCCGAATGGGGCCTCCCCTGCTCGAGCGAAGCCGAGAGCTTGGGGAAGGATCGTGCTCGTCGTCGGCACCCAGATCAACGGCGCCCCACACCTCGGCACTTCGCTGGTCCAGTCCCTCGCCTTCGCCATGGCCGCCCGTCTCCGCGCCCGGTTCGGCCTGCCGGCGGAAGTCCTCTTCAGCGCCCTCGACAACGCGCCGTATGACCTGGCCACCGACCCTGCGACCGGCCACCGCTACCAGCGCGCCTACGCCCAAGCCCTCGGCGATCAAGCCCTCACCGACCTCGTCGCCGCCCTGTACGAGCCGCTGTTCACCGCGCTGTCCCGGCGCCTGGGCATCCCATTCCGCGTCGAGACGTACACCCAGCAGCAGGCCGGCGAGCACTTCCGCCGCACTTGGTTACAAGTCCTGCCGCGCATCGACGCCGCCCGTTGGTGGCTTGCTCCCTCCACCGGCACCCCGCACATCCGCGTCCCGTGCCCGCACCTCGGCTGCGGCTGGGCCGAGAAGCATGCCGAACGCACCCGGGTGTACCTCGTCGGCCCGGACGCCGCAAGGGTGACTGCTGTCTGCCTACACCACGGCCCCTACGAGACGACCATCAGGCCGACCACAGGCGCGTACCTGGACCTGGCCACTCTGTACCGCAACCTCGTCAAGGAACTCGCCCTGTCCAGCCCACGTGGCACGCTCCACGTCATGGTCAAGGGCGGCGACTGGGTCTTCGGCTCCCACCTCGTCGACGAAGCCCTCCAAGCGGTGGGCCTCACCCGAGCCCAGCTCCCCGCCCGCCTCTTCTGCCCCCAGATCGTCACCGACACCGGCGCAAAGCTGTCCAAGTCCCTGATGCGCGAGGGCCACACGCCCTTGCCCGACGGTGCCACCGCCTGGATGCTCGACACCCGGCAGTGGCCCGGCTCGTTGCCCCAGTACGCCGAGCAACTGCTCACCCTGACCGAGACCCTGCTGTCCGACCCCCGCCACTTCTTCCGCTCGTACTCGGCCGCTGAGATCGGCCGCATGATGACGGCACCAGCACCCAGGAGCGTCCCCGCCCCATGACCGACACCACCGCCCGCGTCCGCGAACTCCACCTCTACCGCAAGTATTTCGAGCTCGTGGCTGCGGGCACCAAGACCATCGAGGTGCGGGTGAAGTATCCACACCTGGAAGGCCTCGCAGCCGGCGACACCATCCGGTTCCGCATCAAGGGCACCGAGGAGACCTGCGACGTCCGCGTCTTGCGCGTCGCCGAGTACGAGTCCTTCGAGGCTCTCCTCGACGGCGAGGGCCCCGCCAAGGTGAACCCCAGTGCCATCCGCGATGAGCAGCTCGCCAACATCCGCGCCATCTACCCACCAGAGAAGGAAGCCCTCGGCGCCCTCGCCATCGAGATGGAACGCCTTGACTGAGAGGACGCGGGTCATACAAGGGCTTTGGCGACCCAGCCAGGGTTGGGTCAGCCTTCGATTTCTGCAATCCACGGCAGGCAAGGTACGTGCCTGCGCAGGGTCCGATCGGCAGGTACGAAGCTCCGGGCGAGGTCCCAGAGGGGAGCGTTATCCAGACGGTGGCACTCTCCTGCCAGAACTTCGGCAAAGGCCAGCAACTTGCGTCGGGCTTGGTTCTCAAGCAGGTCGGCTGCGGCCTTGGCGCCGCTGCTGATCAGCCTAGTGGTGCTGATCAGTTCCTTCTTTGCGGCTGAATCCCCGTGCGCAAGAGCGCGCGACAAGCGGTCTCGCTCTCCAGTTACATGGGCTGCAGCGAGAAAGAGAATCGATGAGGCTGCGGTCTCGGCCGACTCTCCTGCATTGGTCATGGCGTTTGCCAACAGGGGGAGCTCAGCGAATGGGAGCGGGTCGGCGGTCTCCCATAGGGGTTCCGAGACTCGGAGCCCGGCTCCTATTCCCGTGCTGTCCACGCATAGTGGCGGCCGGCCACGTGAGCGTTGCCGCAACTCCCAACGCTCGACACCAGGGTCAGCTATGGATCCCCTAAGAATTGCGCGGAATGCCTCTCGCACGGGAGTGTCTTTTCCTTTGTGTAGGCCTGGTGTTGACGCTTCTTCTGGGTCGTGTGTGGGTGCTACTGGTTGTCGGTGACGCGGTCGCCGTAGAAGCCGGCGAGGGTGTTGATGGCCGTCTTCCAGTTGCGGGTCTGGCCGGTCACGTTCGGCTGGTTGGGCCGTCGGTCTCTGATCACGAGGTAGAGCACTTTCAGGGCGGCTTCCTCCGTCGGGAAGTGGCCGCGGCGCCGAGTGGCCTGACGGATGCGGGAGTTGAGACTCTCGATCATGTTGGTTGTGTAGACGACCTTGCGGATCTCAGGCGGGAACCGGAGGAAGACCACGAAGTGTTCCCAGCTGCGGCGCCAGGTCGCGATCAAGGCCGGGTATCGGTCGCCCCATTCGGCCTCGAACTCGGTGAAGCGGGCCTCGGCCGCGTCCGCGTTGACGGCGGTGTAGACCTGCCGGAGCTCCTTGGCCAGGACCGACCAGTCCTTGGTGGAGGCGAAGCGGAGGCTGGCGCGGACCATGTGGACCACACACAGCTGGACATCGGCCAGCGGCCAGATGTTCTGGATCGATTCGGGCAGGCCCTTCAGGCCGTCACAGCAAGCGATCAGGACGTCCTGGATGCCGCGGTTCTTCAGCTCCGCCAGCCAGGTCATCCAGGTCTTGGCACCTTCCCCGCCGCTGCCGACCCACATGCCCAGCACGTCGCGCTCGCCCTCGAGGCTGATACCGACGGCGATGTAGACGGACGGTTGGCGACCGCGCCATCACGGATTTTGACGACGATGGCGTCGATCATGACGACCGCGTAGACGCGGTCCAGCGGGCGCTGGCGCCAGGCATCGAGTTCGGCGGTGACCTTGGCGGTGGCCCGGGAGATCAGGTCCCGGGAGACCTCCATGTCGTAGATCTCCGCGAGATGAGCCTGGATCTCGCCCGTGGTCAGGCCCTTCGCATACAGCGACACGATGGCCTCGTCGAAGCCCTCCACCCGCCGCGTGTGCTTGGGCACGATCTGCGGCTCGAAGCTGCCCGTCCGATCCCGCGGCACCTCCAGATCGACCGGCCCGACATCGGTCAGCACCCTCTTCTTCGAGGTGCCGTTGCGGGAGTTGCCCGACCCCGCCCCGGCCCGATCACCACGCTCGTAGCCGAGATGCTCGCTCATCTCCGCCTCCAGCGCGCCTTCCAGGACCAGCTTCACCAGCCCCTTCAACAGCCCGTTCTCCCCGACCAGGTTCAGCCCCTCGGCGCGGGCCCGGGTCACCAACTGCTCGGCCATCTCGCGGTCCAGCTCGGCCCGTCTCGCCAACTCCGCCCCCGTCTGCACATTGTTCGCACTCTCGCGGGGGTTTCCGCCTTTGATCCCCATGGTGATCCTTCCCGGCAGAGACCACGTCTCATGCCATCTAGGTCACACCGGGGCATACACAATCTTTAGGACAGTCCCTCTCGCACATCGTTGATGGAGAGATCGAGAACGTCCAAGCGCACGAGACTACCTTGGCGTCGAATGTCCAGCACTGAGAATCCGACCTCTCCAGCGGCTTGAAGTATGGCGAAGTCTCGGCTGACGTAGGTTGCCTCCTCCGCGCCCCAATTGATCAAGGATGCGTTCTGCGCGTAGGCCACGGCGACTCCGTGCTCGAACCCGTGGCAGATGGTGCGGGCTCGGATTACAGCGTCCAGTACCGCCTGCAGGTCAGTCGGCTGGCCGCCCAGAAGGAGCGTGCCGTCGACGGGGTCCCAGCGGAATTCCTCGTGTGCGTTCGCGTTGCGCCAATCGGAGTGGATCGTGGAAGCGAGCAATTTGCACAGCGGCTGTTCCCCCTGGGCCACGAGTAGGTCTCGTATGGTCGAGAGAGAGGCCCCTTGTGGGATTGTCCTGCCCAGCAGTTCCAATACCACAGTGGCAGTGCGCTTGACGTCGCCTTCGAGCGCGGCTCGATGCATGTCCAAGGCCGCACGCGCCTTCTCTTCATGGTGCTCCGCCCGGTTGTAGGCATCGCGGTAGGCGATCTGTCCGCGGTGGGAGGACAGCAACTCCCGTTCTTGGCTGACATGCCGTGCCATCACCGAACACGTAAGCTCTGGTTCCGACTTGAGATGGGACGCCACCAGATCTCGCGATAGAAGTGTGGCGCGGTGCGCCTCCAAAGGGCGGTCGGACAGTGCGAGCATGGCTAGGTGATTGAGTAGTTTCACCGTCAGCGGTAGCGAGTCGTCGATCAAATGCTTCATGCTTCGGCGCAGCCGACGATCGAGGTTCTTTGGATTCTTCGCCCAGGCAGCCAGCAAACGAGCCCGTACTGCTACACCCGAGCCGTGACTCATTTCCTCGTCCGACAGTCCCAGCGTTCGCCGGTAGGTGTCCTCGTCAGGAACGCTGGCCTGATGATGATTCCTGGTTGCCGTCTCCAGGGCCCGCGCAATTGCTTGGGCAAGCTTGGGCATGCCTTTGTACCGGAGCCCAAGCGGACTCCAGCCACCCCTGTTTGAGGCAGGCGAACAGTGCTTGGGCCTCGCATTGATTCGCTTGCGCCAGGTCAGCAGCCAAGCGTCGCTCAGCCGCGCTGGTCCGGGAAGGACTGAACCGGGATACCTCACCCGCGACGGTGCTAAGGGCGACAACAGACCTGCCGAGGCGCTGCAACAACTCTGGAAGTCGCTTCCCGACCGTCGCGCCGGAGGCGGTCCGCAGGAGCAGGATTTCCATCGCTGTCTCGTCGGTTATCTGCTGAAGCCTGGGCAGGTCGGCGTCCTTCAGCACGGACTTCCACTGCGCACGGGTCACCGGTATGAAGGCAACATCCTGTTGCTCCGGCGGCAGCGCATGAGGTGCGGTGAGCTTCAGACGTCCGATCAGTGCTTGCGCAGCGGCACGGGATTCTCGTTCGACCGTACCCAGTTGGTCGGGGAAGACTATGTCCACCAACACAGAATGTCACCGGCGCCTGGGTTGAAGCTCGCCCTTTTCCTTGATGGCCCGCACACGACAAGGATCGGTAGGGACGCACGCTACAGAGCAAGGCCGCCACCCCGATGGGAGTGGCGGCCTCACTGTTACTGACGCTACGTCAGAGGATCGGTCCGGCGGTGCACACGCGGTGCACAAGAGAGCGGGAAACAAGCGGGAACAGCGAGCACTGCTGAGCAGTTTTTTCGCAGGTCAACGCAGGTTTTCAGTATCCCCGCCCAGGTCGCCCAGACCTGATCTTTAGATGTCGAAGTACAGCTCGAACTCGTGCGGGTGCGGCCGCAGCTGGATCGGGGCGATCTCGTTCGTGCGCTTGTAGTCGATCCACGTCTCGATCAGGTCGGACGTGAAGACGCCGCCCGCCTGCAGGTACTCGTTGTCCGCCTCGAGGGCGTCGAGGACCGCGGGGAGGGAGGTCGGGACCTGGGCGACGCCCGCGTGCTCCTCGGGGGCGAGCTCGTAGAGGTCCTTGTCGATCGGCTCCGGCGGCTCGATCTTGTTCTTGACGCCGTCCAGGCCCGCGAGGAGGAGCGCGGAGAAGGCCAGGTACGGGTTCGAGGACGGGTCAGGCGCGCGGAACTCGACGCGCTTGGCCTTCGGGTTCGAGCCCGTGATCGGGATACGCATCGCCGCGGAGCGGTTGCGCTGCGAGTACACCATGTTGACCGGGGCCTCGAAGCCCGGGACCAGGCGGTGGTACGAGTTCACCGTCGGGTTGGTGAAGGCGAGCAGCGACGGGGCGTGCTTGAGGATGCCGCCGATGTAGTAGCGGGCGGTGTCCGAGAGACCGGCGTAGCCCTGCTCGTCGTAGAACAGCGGGTCGCCGTTGGCCCACAGCGACTGGTGGACGTGCATGCCCGAGCCGTTGTCACCGAAGATCGGCTTCGGCATGAAGGTCGCGGTCTTGTCGTTGCGCCAGGCGACGTTCTTCACGATGTACTTGAAGAGCATCAGGTCGTCGGCCGCGGCGAGCAGCGTGTTGAACTTGTAGTTGATCTCCGCCTGGCCGGCCGTGCCGACCTCGTGGTGCTGGCGCTCGACCTGGAGGCCGTTCTTGTCCAGCTCCAGAGAGATCTCCGCGCGCAGGTCGGCGAAGTGGTCGACCGGCGGGGCCGGGAAGTAGCCGCCCTTGTAGCGGACCTTGTAGCCGCGGTTGTTCTCGACCGCACCGGTGTTCCAGGCGCCGGCCTCGGAGTCGATGTGGTAGAAGCTCTCGTTCGCCGACGTCTGGAAGCGGACGTTGTCGAAGACGTAGAACTCGGCCTCGGGGCCGAAGTACGCGGTGTCGGCGATGCCCGTCGAGGCCAGGTACGCCTCCGCCTTCTTCGCCACGTTCCGCGGGTCACGGCTGTACTGCTCGCCCGTGATCGGGTCGTGGATGAAGAAGTTGATGTTGACCGTCTTGTCGCGGCGGAAGGGGTCGACCCGGGCGGTCGACAGGTCCGCGCGGAGCGCCATGTCGGACTCGTGGATGGCCTGGAAGCCGCGGATCGACGAACCGTCGAAGGCCAGCTCCTCGTTCGGGTCGAACGCCGCTGCCGGGATGGTGAAGTGCTGCATCACTCCGGGCAGGTCGCAGAACCGGACATCTACGAACTTCACGTCCTCGTCCGCGATGAACTTCTTTGCGTCGTCGGCGTTCTGGAACATCCAACTCCTCCTACTCCCGGCCCCCAGGTGGGTACGGGGTTGCAGCTCGTTGTGCGGCCAGTGCGGTGGCACACGCTGGGACCCGACCATAGGGACGGGGGATTTCTCAAGCATGACCCATTTGTTTCGCCGAAGTTAACCGGGCCGGGTCTGCATCGGGCGCCATTCGTCCTACCCCGCCCGTCCTCGTACGAAATCGGGCGCAGTACCGTGGTCGGGTGGACAACAGGCAAGCAATCGGATCGTGGCTGTCCGGCCCGCGTGCGGCGGCAGAGGACGCGGGCGTCGATTTCGGCTACCGGGGCGAGCAGCTCGGCCTGCCGGAGGAGGGGCCGGGCTCGATCGCGCGGCCCGGCCGGCGCATCGGCGCCGTCGCCGTCGACTGGGCCCTGTGCATGGTTATCGCATACGGCCTGTTCGCTCGCGGTGACCAGCAGGCGATGGGCAACTGGGCCCTGGGCATCTTCTTCGTGCTCAACGTGCTGACCGTCGGCACGGTCGGCTGCACCCCGGGCAAGGCGCTCTTCAGGCTGCGCGTCATCGCCGAGCAGGGCGGCCGAGTCGGCATCGGCAGGGTCCTGGTCCGCAGCCTGCTGCTGTGCGTCGCCATCCCGGCCCTGATCTGGGACCGCGACGGCCGCGGCCTCCACGACCGCCTCGCCCGCGCGGTCCAGGTGCGGATCTGAGCTGAGCACCGCCCCCACGCCTGGCATGGCGAAGGCCCCGGAACCAATTGGTTCCGGGGCCTTCGTCGACGTAGGAGAAAGAAAAGAAGGGGGAAGCAGCAGGAAGGAAAGTCAGCGCATCTTCGGTCCGCCGCGAGGCATCCGCATGCCCTTCGGCATCGGCCCCTTCGGCAGCGGCATGTTGCTCATCAGGTCGCCCATCGCGCGCAGCCGGTCGTTGGTCGCCGTGACCTGCGGGCCCTGGAGGACGCGGGGGAGCTTCAGAAGCGTCGTACGCAGCTTCTTCAGCGGGACCTCGCCCTCGCCGGTGCCGACGATGACGTCATGCACCGGGACGTCCGAGACGACGCGCGCCATCTTCTTCTTCTCGGCGGCCAGCAGGCTCTTCACCCGGTTCGGGTTGCCCTCGGCCACGAGCACGATGCCCGCCTTGCCGACCGTGCGGTGCACGACGTCCTGGCTGCGGTTCATCGCCACCGCCGGAGTCGTCGTCCAGCCACGGCCGATCTTGTCGAGCACCGCGGCCGCCGCACCGGGCTGGCCTTCCATCTGCCCGAAGGCGGCACGCTCGGCCCTGCGCCCGAAGACGATCGCCATCGCGAGGAAGGCGAGCACAAAGCCCAGAATGCCGAGATAGATCGGGTGACCGATCCCGAAGCCGATCGCGAGGAAGACACCGAAGGTGACGATTCCCACAGCCGCGATGACAAGCCCGATCCGCGGATCGGCCTTGCGGGTCATCTTGTAGGTCAGTGCGATCTGCTTGAGTCGCCCGGGGTTCGCGGCGTCCGCCGCGGTTTCCTTCCTCGCCATGTCCTGAAGTCTACGTGTCCCTGGAAGTGACTACGACGTGCGGGTTGTCATCGCCTCTTCGAGCACGCGCAGCGCCTCGGCCCGGTCCTTGGCGCGGCGCCGGTCGTCGAGCACGGACGTCCAGGCGTTGCGGCGTGCGGTGCGCTGGCCGCCGCTCATGAGCAGCGACTCGACGGCACGCAGTGCGTCGGTGACGGACGGGATGGCGGTGGCGCGTACGGGCGCGGCCTGCATGGTGGGGCCCTCCTGAGCGGCTATGGGTAGGGCTGTACGTGGGGTAATTCCAGGGTCACTGATTGGTGTTACCAGGGCGTGACCGACCGGTCAAACACCGATGAAGCCTTGACGCTGAGCCGCAAAACGCTGACGCGGCCCATACGGTCCCCTCACCTGCGGGGACCGTATGGGCCGCGTCATATCAGCCTCTACTCGGTGGTAGCCGCTTGTGCGCCGATTCACACAGTCGGCCTGTCGTCCGGTTCGGACCACCTGGCTCGTCCGGTTCGGACCACCGGCTCGTCCGGATCGGACCACCGGCTCGCCCGGTTCGGACGACCGGGCCCGCCCGGATCAGACCGCCTGCGCCGCCACGTACGAACCGCGCTTCTCGATCGCCATCTGGTACAGGCGCCCGGCGCGGTACGAGGAGCGGACCAGCGGCCCGGACATGACCCCGGAGAAGCCGATCTCCTCGGCCTCCTCCTTCAGCTCCACGAACTCCGCCGGCTTGGCCCAGCGCTCCACGGGGTGGTGGCGCGGAGTCGGGCGCAGGTACTGCGTGATCGTGATGAGCTCGCAGCCCGCGTCGTGCAGGGCGTGCAGCGCCTCGCTGATCTCCTCGCGCTCCTCGCCCATGCCGAGGATGAGGTTCGACTTGGTGACCAGACCGGCCTCACGGGCCCGCGTGATGACCTCGAGCGAGCGCTCGAAGCGGAAGCCGGGGCGGATGCGCTTGAAGATGCGCGGCACGGTCTCCACGTTGTGCCCGAGGACCTCGGGGCGCGAGGAGAAGACCTCGGCCAGCTGGTCGGGGTCCGCGTTGAAGTCGGGGATGAGCAGCTCGACCTTGGTCTTGCCCTCGGCGCGCTCCGCCGTCATCGCGTGGATCTGGCGCACGGTCTCCGCGTACAGCCAGGCGCCGCCGTCCTCCAGGTCGTCGCGGGCGACGCCGGTGATCGTGGCGTAGTTCAGGTCCATCGTGACGACGGACTCGCCCACGCGTCGCGGCTCGTCGCGGTCCAGGGCCTGCGGCTTGCCCGTGTCGATCTGGCAGAAGTCGCAGCGCCGGGTGCACTGGTCACCGCCGATGAGGAAGGTGGCCTCGCGGTCTTCCCAGCACTCGTAGATGTTGGGACAGCCCGCCTCCTGGCAGACCGTGTGCAGACCCTCGCTCTTCACGAGGTTCTGCATCTTGGTGTACTCGGGGCCCATTTTCGCCCGGGTCTTGATCCACTCGGGCTTGCGCTCGATGGGGGTCTGAGCGTTCCGGACCTCCAGGCGCAGCATCTTGCGTCCGTCGGGTGCGACTGCGGACACATCGGCTCCCTGTAGCTTCGATTCTTCGGCGTACATCAGGGTACGCCCGTGATGTCGTTGGGCTTACGTTCGGCCAACCTCTGGCCGACGGGGTGCATTCCCTAGGCGGTGGCCTTCTCGGCCTCGGGCTGCTTGGCACTCTCGATGAGGCGCGGCTTGAGCTCCGCGTTCTCCAGGATGTCCCGCAGATGCCGCTCGGCGACAGGCAGTACGTCGGCGATCGTGATCTCGCGGCCCATTTCGTACGAGAGCGAAGTCACGCCCGCGTCGCGGATGCCGCACGGGATGATCTTGTCGAACCAGGTGCTGTCCGGGTTCACGTTGAGCGCGAAGCCGTGCATCGTCACGCCCTTGGCGACGCGGATGCCGATCGCGGCGATCTTGCGGTCCTCGCGGCGCTGGCCCGCGTTGGACGGTGCGTACTCCGGGCCGTTGAGCCGGGGGTCGAACTCCTCGTCCGCGACCCGCGGGTCGAAGTCCAGGTTCAGCCCGCCGAGCGCCGGGCGCTTCTCCACAGGGTCGCCGAGAACCCATACGCCGCTGCGTCCCTCGACCCGCGAGGTCTCCAGGCCGAACTCCGCACACGTACGGATAAGTGCCTCTTCCAGACGGCGCACATGTGCTACGACGTCCACCGGGCGCGGCAGCTTCTGGATCGGGTAGCCCACGAGCTGGCCCGGGCCGTGCCAGGTGATCTTTCCGCCGCGGTCCACGTCGATGACGGGGGTGCCGTCCAGCGGGCGCTCACTGGGGTCCGTACGGCGGCCCGCCGTGTAGACCGGCGGGTGCTCGAGGAGCAGGCAGGTGTCGGGGAGCTCGTCGGCGAAGCGGGCGGCGTGTACGCGGCGCTGCTCGTCCCAGGCCTCCTGGTACTCGACGGAGTCCGGGCCGAAGCCCAGCCGGACGAACTCAATCTCACTCACGGCAAGTGCCTCCCTAAAACCTTCACCGTGCACATATCGCGCCCCGAGCCACTGTACGGGCAGCAGATTCCCGTCAGTCCTCCGGTCAATCCTCACACGATCGGATGAATGCAGGTCGAAGGTCGCGATGAGGGCGTTGAGGGCGGCTACATTCACGCCGTTCACAGAGCCATAAGGGCTGCTCAAGGCAACGCCCGAAAGGCAGGAGACCGCACAGCTGATGACGGAACGACCTCCGCAGCGCACGCCCAACCGCCAGCTAGCCGCGCTCATCTCAGAAGCCGGCTTCTCCAATGCGGGGCTCGCGCGCCGCGTCGATCAGCTGGGGCTCGAGCACGGTCTCGATCTGCGGTACGACAAGACATCGGTGACCCGCTGGCTGCGCGGGCAGCAGCCGCGCGGCACCACGCCCGCCCTGATCGCCGAGGTCTTCACCCGGCGGCTCGGCCGGCGCCTGTCCGCCCAGGACCTGGGGCTCGACGCGTGCGCGCCGGTGTACGCAGGGCTGGAGTTCGCGGCCACACCCGAGGAGGCCATCGACATCGTCGGTGGGCTCTGGCGCAAGGACTCCGGGAGCCATGCCGAGCTGCGGAAGATCGCGTTCACCCCGGCCGGGCTCGTCGTCCCCAGCAGGGACTGGCTGATCGGCCGCGCCGACGACCGGGTGGGCCGCGGCGACCACGGCACCGGAGGCCTCCGCGTGCCCTCGCAGGGGCGTCCGGCCATACCGCGTCAGCGCAAGGAGCCCGAGCGCGGTGCCGGGGCGAAGGTGAGCAGCGGTGACATCGCCGCCCTGCGCTCCGTCGGCGAGCTCTTCCGCGCGCTCGACCACGCGTACGGCGGCGGGCACGCCCGGCAGGCGCTCGTGCGCTATCTGGAGCACGAGGCCGAGCCGATGCTGCGCGGCAGCTACGGCGAGCAGGCCGGGCGGCGGCTCTTCGCGGCCGCCGCAGACCTGACCCGGCTCGCGGGCTGGACCTCGTACGACATCGCGGCGCACGGCCTGGCCCAGCGGTACTACGTCCAGGCGCTGCGCCTCTCGCAGGCGGCGGGGGACCGGGCGTACGGCAGTTATGTCCTGGTCACGATGAGCCGCCAGGCCGTCTACCTCGGGCACGGGCGCGAGGCGGTCCAGCTGGCGCGGGTGGCGCAGCAGGGCGTCGGCTCCGCGGCGCCGCCCGTCGTGCAGGCCCTGCTGCACTCCGTGGAGGCGCGGGGGCACGGGGTGCTCGGGGAGGTGCGGGCGTGCACGGCGTCGATGGTGCGGGCCGAGCGTGCGCTCGAAACCGCGCGGCCCGGTGACGAGGTCCCTTACTGGGCGCGGTTCTTCGACGAGGCTCAGCTCGCGGACGAGTTCGGCCACTGCCACCGGGACCTCCAGCAGTACCGGGTGGCCGCCCAGCACGCGGAGCGCTCGCTTCAGCTGCGGGGCGCCGGCTATGCCCGCAGTCGGCTCTTCTGCCGGGTGGTGCTCGCCTCCGCGCGCCTCGCCCTGGGCGAGCTGGAGCAGGCCTGCCAGTTGGGCGCGGAGGCGGCGCAGGCGGCGGGCGAGATGCGGAGCGTCCGCGCGGTCGAGTACGTACGGGACTTCGAGCGGCGCCTTGAGCCGTACCGC
Organism: Streptomyces sp. NPDC086554; assembly: GCF_040686095.1. Lineage (NCBI taxonomy): Bacteria > Bacillati > Actinomycetota > Actinomycetes > Kitasatosporales > Streptomycetaceae > Streptomyces > Streptomyces sp. NPDC086554. The sequence continues at coordinate 17,517 of NZ_JBFBJK010000024.1, read as the reverse complement.
GACGCGGCACCGGTGCGGGGGTACCGGGACAAGGTGGCGGCGCTGGGGTGAGTCCGGGGCCGCCGGTACGTGGCGCGACGTAAGAAGTAAGGGGCGGGGCACTTGGTGCCCCGCCCCTTACACGTCGCTCCTTGTACGTCACTTCAGGCGCGCGACCGCCTCCGGGCTCAACGCCTCGTCCCACGTGGTCAGTTCATCGAGGTCGCCCCGCAGGCTCGCGGTCTCCGTCCCGATGGACCGCAACGGCAGCGGGATCGACGCCGCGACCGACCCGACCCGCTCTCCTTCGGCGTACAACGTGGTGCGACCCTCGGTCGTCACCCAGGTCAGTCGTGTCCAGCGGTCCAGGGGAACGGTGTAGTCGAAGCTGTGGTCCGCCGAGCCGTAGCGCGTGAAGCCGACCTTGCCGGTGCCGTGCTGCATCAGCTTCAGGGCGCCCGCCTTGGAGCTGAGGAGCACCTGGTCGGTGGTCCGGGCCGAAGGGCGGACCCGGACCGACACCGTCCAGGGCTCGGCGACGTCGAGACCGCCGAAGCCCACGCCGTCCCGGTCGGAGTCGAAGCGCCAGGCCTGACCGCGCACGCCGGGCACGGGCGTCGGGTTGTCGATGATGTAGGAGGTGCCGGGCAGGGCGCCCGCCGTGTCCTCGGCGAAGATCGTGTTGCCGGGGCTTCCCGCGTACGTCCAGCCGCTCGGGTACGACGCGTCGTCAAAGGTCCAGTGGTGGCTGGGGCGCCCCTCGACGCGCGGCGGGACCGGCGCGGGCGTCGTTCCCGGAGGGTCTCCGATGCGGGCGGCGCGTGCCCTGAAGTCGGCGAGCGTGTCCGGTGTCGCGGACTTGTTCCAGGCGCGGTCGGCGAGGATCGCGCGGGCGCCCGCCATGCTCTTCTCGAAGTAGCCGTCGTCGGCCCAGAAGTTGTAGTCCGCCCAGTTGGTGAGGCCGGAGCCGAGCATGTCGGGGTCGGTGTTCGGGGCCCAGCTGTCGTACATCCAGGGCTCGTCCGGGTAGAGGTGGTGGTAGTTGTTCGGGGTGTCGTAGAACGGGCCGATGGCGATCTCGTCGTGGCCGGGGATGGCGGGCTCGGCGCCCGTGCCCTCCCAGGTGAGGAAGACGACGGGGGCGTGCACCTTCTGCTGGGGCGCGGTGAGGTGCTCGGAGCCGTTGTAGACGGCGGTGCGCTTGCCGTGCGAAGCGACCACGTCGTCCAGGGTGTTGATGTAGCGGTTGAGCAGGTCGCCGAGGGTGGAGACGTCGGGGGCCGACGCGAGGTAGTCCTTCACGCGCGGGCACTCGGCCAGCTGGCCGGGCACTTCCTCCGCGCCGATCGAGAAGAGCGGCGCGTCAAACCAGCCCGCGAACTCGTCGACGATCTCCTTCGACTTCGCGACCGCCTTGTCGCTGGTCATGTCGATGATCCAGTCGGGCGTGAGATGCGAGTGCGTGTGCGCCCCCGTGCAGGCGTTGGCGCCGGAACCGAAGCCGATGCCGAAGGCCTCGCTGATCACGGTGGCATGGCCGGGGAGTTCGAGGCCGGGCATCAGCTGGACGTGGTGGCGGGCCGCGAAGGACTTCAGGTGCTCGATGTCGGCGCGGCTGTAGCTGTGCTCGGGGTCGGCGAGGCCCGGGAACTTGGGGCTGTAGAGGCGGAAGCCCTCGGACTCGGAGAGGTGCAGGAAGAGGGTGTTGAGCTTCTGGTCGCCCATCCTGCGGATCAGGTTCTCCAGGTAGGAGATCTTCCAGTACTTGCGGCCCGCGTCGAGATGGACCATGCGGACGGCCTGCGCGGGGCGGTCGGTGGAGCGGGCGCGGGGGACCTCGCGGTGGTCCTTCGTGTCGGTGGCGCGCAGGAGTTGGAGGAGGGTGCGCGTGCCGTAGTACAGGCCGTGGGTGGACGCGGCCCTGATGCGGATCGGGCTCGCGCTGTCGAAGGCGTAGCCCTCGGCGCCGAGTTGGCCGTCGGCGGTGAGGCCGAGCGTGATGTCGCCGTCGGCGGGGCGCCCCGTGTCGTCGCTGATGCGGGGTGTGATGCCCGTGACCTGCTTGATCTCCGTACGGAGCTGGGTGGCGAGCTGCTGTACGGACTGTCGTGCGGGGCCCGGCAGTTCACTGCGTCCCGAGGGGAGCGCGGTGGTGGATTCGGTCCGTGGGTCGATCAGGATGCGGGTGCGTTCGGTGATCTGCGTACGGCCGTCGAGCGCGGTCCAGTCGGTGGGGCGGGGGACCACGGAGGGGACTGAGGTGTCCTCGGCGGCTGTGGCGGTTGGCAAAGAGAGACCTCCCATGAATAGGCCGAGGATGAGCGATATCACCGGCATGGTGCGACGCATGCGAGTCCTCCCGCGGCTTGGCGATCCGGTGGGACCGTAGCTGTGGGATACCGGTGTGGCAAGGGAAGTTGCAGGGGTGGGTGAGGTCCCATTGATCGTACGAAGATGGCGTACGGGAGGGGGGAAGCCCCCGTGTGGGGGCACGGGGGCTTCCGGGGGAGTGGCCCAGAGATCGGATGGATGGGGGCGACTCAGAGGCGCGTCAGGCCGCGAGCGGCAGAGGACTCGCCCCGTACGGGGGGTGCACGCCGAAGTCCGCGAGCGCCGCCCGCGCCGCGCGGCGCCCCGAGTGCAGGGCCCCTTGCACCGTGCTGGTGTCCCGGTGGTCCCCGCACACGTAGAGCCCCGAGAGCAGCCGCACCGGGCGGCGCAGGTCGTGCGGGGGCGGCATCGCGGGCACGGCCTCGCGGGTGTGCTGGACGGCGAGCGGCTCCCAGCGGGCCGTCGACGTGCCGTAGAGGTCGGCGAGATGGGCGAGGACGGCCCGCTCGTCGGGCGGCGGGCCGAGGACCGTCGAGGAGATGAGGGCGCGTCCCGCGGGCGCGCGCGAGGGGTCGACGTGGCTGACGACGGCCGTGTGCGCGACAGGGCCCGAGCGGTCGGCGTCGAGCAGCAGCGCGGGCTCGGCGAGCGGCGGCTCGGGCGCGGCGTGGTGCAGGACGGTCACCGGGTGGAAGGACGGCACGCGCAGGCCGGGCAGGAGCTCGGCGGCGGCACGGGCGTCGGTGGCGAGCAGGACGGCGCGGCAGGGCAGTTCGCCGTGGTCCGCCGTCGTGACCGAGGTGGTGGACACGTCGGTGACGCGTACGCCGGTGCGCACCGTCCCCGGCGGCAGCGCGGCCGCAAGGAGCTCGGGGACCACTTCGGCGCCGCCCTCGGGCAGGCACAGGCGGCCGCGCGCGTAGGAGTGCAGGGCGAGGTCCGCGCACCGGCTCGACGTGGTCAGGTCCGGGTCGCACAGGAGGGCCGAGAGCAGCGGGCGCAGGAAGCCGTTGACGGTGCGCGGCGGCAGGCCGCGGGCGAAGAGGGCGTCCGCCGCGGGGAGTTCGGGGCGCGCGAGGATGCGCTCCACGGGCGTCGCCGCGAGCCTGGCGAGCGCCGCGGCGAGGCGGGCCTGGTCGAGGGCGCCGCCGAGCGGGGCGGCGCGGGGCGCGGTCCTCGTGGCTCGCGGAACTCGGGGGGCGCTCGCGAGGGCGCGCGCCGTCGTGAGTGCGCCCCTTGCGCCCCGTGTGCTCGTGGGCTCGACGGCGCGGTGGTGCCGGCCGTCGCTGTGCACCAGGATGGCGGGGGCGAAGGGCCGCAGCACGAGGGCGTCGAGCGCCGGCGTGTGACGCAGTTCGGGATACGACGTGGTGAGCAGCTGACCGACCCTGTCGAGCCGGAACCCGTCGACCTTCTCCGTGGACATCCGTCCGCCGACGTAAGGGGCGGCCTCCAGGACTACGGTCGTTACACCGGCGCTGGTCAGCTGGTGGGCGGCCGCCAGTCCCGCGACCCCCGCTCCCACGACGACGACATCCGCTTGGTGCGCAGGGTCTAGCACGTGCCCCTCCCCGAGGTTGCGCGGCTGCTGGGGACGTCATGCCCTCAACAGGGCTCCGGAATACCCGAGTTCCGCACGAGGGTAGGAGCCGGACCGGCCAGCGGCAGTCGCGCATCGACCGGGCACGGTCGCACGACGGTCGCACGGCGATCAGGGGCGTGCCGTCGTTGCCTTGATGCCGCGCGGAGTCATCGCCGCAGTGCCGCGCGGATCGTCTCCTCGATGCCGGGGAACGCGAACGAGAATCCGGACTCCAGGAGCCGGGTCGGCAGTACCCGCTGGCTGCCGAGCACATCACCGGCCATCTCGCCGAGCACGATCCGCAGCGCGGGCTCCGGAGCCGTGAAGAACGTGGGCCGGTGCAGCACCCGACCCATCGCGGCCGTCACCTCACGGTTGGTGAGCGGATCGGGCGCCGTCAGGTTGAACGGCCCCGACAGGTCGTCCCGGTCCAGGAGGTGGCGCAGCGCGGCGACCTCGTCGTGCAGCGAGATGAAGCTCCAGTACTGGCGGCCGTTGCCCAGGCGTCCGCCGAGCCCCGCCTTGAAGAGCGGGAACAGCCGCCCCCAGGCGCCGCCCTCACGCGCCACCACCAGGCCGTTGCGCGCGAACACCGTGCGGATGCCGGCGTCCTGGGCGGCGGCCGCGGCGCCCTCCCACTCCACGCACAGCGACGGCAGGAAGCCCTCTCCAGGAGGTGCGCTCTCGTCCACCGCGCGCTGACCGGTGTCTCCGTAGTAGCCGATCGCGCTGGCGGACAGGAACACCCGCGGCGGCTCGTCGAGCGCGGCAGCGGCGGCGGCGAGCGTCGCGGTGCCGAGGACCCTGCTGTCGCGGATCTCCTGCTTGTACGCGTCCGTCCAGCGGTGGTCGCCGACCCCGGCCCCCGCCAGATTGACCAGCGCGTCGCAGCCCGCGAGCCCCGCCGTGTCGACGTACCCCTCCTCGGGGTCCCAGCGCACCTCGTCCTTCGTACGAGGTGCGCGCCGCACGAGCCGCACCACCTCATGTCCGTCGTCGGCGAGGGCGCGGGTCAGCGCCGTCCCGATGAGGCCGGACGCACCGGCGACCGCGATGCGCAGCCGTCGCCCTGACGACGCCGACGCTGCTGATTTCCTGGGCTCGGTGGGCTCCATGGAGCCATCCTGCCGTGAAATCGCACCTCGGGGCCTCAGGGGGCCGCCGTACAGTTGCGCCCATGCCGGATATGCACATACGCACCGCTCTGCCGGACGACGAAGAAGCCCTCGGCCGTATCGACCGCGCCACCTGGTCCACGCTGCACGCGGTGCAGCCGGCGCCGCAGCCGCCACATCCGCCCTTCTTCAACGAACGCTTCGGCCCCCACGACCATCTGGTCGCCGAACTGCACGGCGAGGTCGTCGGGTACATCAGGCTCGGCTATCCCACGCCCCTGCTCGCCAACGCCCACGTACGCCAGATCCTGGGCTTCGCCGTCACCGACAAGGCGCGCGGCAAGGGCATCGGGCGTGGCCTGGTCAGGGCCGTGGTGGAGGAGGCCCGACGGCAGGGCGCGCGGCGCATCACCCTGCGGGTCCTCGGCCACAACACTCCGGCCCGGACGCTCTACGAGTCCGAGGGGTTCGTGGTCGAGGGAGTGCTGCCGGGCGAGTTCCTCCTGGACGGTGCCTACGTGGACGACGTGCTGATGGGCCGCCCCCTCTGACGCACCACTCCCTGACGCACCGGAGACCGGCCCCCTGAAGGACCGGCCCGGCGTGCGGTCGCCACGCGCGCGTAGGAGCGTGAAGAGGTAACCCGGAAGGAGCGAACCGATGATCAGGGCCGCGGCCAGTCGTCGGGACCGCGAGGAGCCGAGCCGGCTGCGCGAAGCGCCGCGGCCCCGCTGGGTGCGCGGGGCTCCGCCGCTGCTCCTCGCCGCGATCTGCGTGATCCAGCTGGCCACCCCGGAGGCGGTCGACCTTAGCTTCCTGCTCGCGGCCGTCCCGCCGATGGCGGCGCTTTCGTACGGCGCGTCCGCCACGGCCCTCTTCGGCGGCATCGTGATCATCCTGCTCTCCTTGCCGGGCTTCGGTCTCGGCCGCCCCGGGGAGAGCGATCTGCTGACCGTCGCCTTCGCGGCGTTGCTCAGCATCGTGTTCGCCTGGGTGCGCAGCCGGCGCGACGCCCAGCTCGTGACCGTCCGCACCGTCGCGGAGGCCGCCCAGTTCGCCGTCCTTCCGCCGCTGCCGGAACGCGTGGGCCCGGTGCGCTGCGCCGGGCTCTACCGCGCGGCACAGGGCGGGACCCTGGTGGGCGGCGATCTCTTCGACGTACGCAAGGGGCCGTGTGGCGTACGGGCCCTTGTCGGCGATGTGCAGGGGCACGGTCTGGAGGCCGTGGGCACGGTCGCCTCGCTGCTCGGCGCCTTCAGGGAGGCGGTGCTCGACCAGCCCGACCTGGAGGGGGTGGCCGGACGGCTCGACCGCCGTCTCGTGGTCGACTCCGAGCAGGCCGAACACGCCGAACTCTTCGCCACCGCCGTGCTCCTGGAGTTCCGCGACGACGCCGCCGAGGTGCGGCTCGTCTCCTGCGGTCACCCGCCGCCGCTGTTGCTGCGCGGCGGCACCGTGGAGGAGCTCGATGTGGCACCGGGACCACCGCTGGGTCTGGGGATCGCCGGTGTCGCGCCGCCTGAGGAAGTGAGCGTGGCGCTGAAGCCCGGTGACCGGCTGCTTGCGGTCACCGACGGGGTGACCGAGGCGCGGGACGCGTCCGGCGCCTTCTATCCGCTGGCCGAACGCCTCTCGACGTTCCCCGTGGAGGTGTGGGACAACCCGGCGGTGCTGACGTCCGCGGTCTGGCGGGACCTCGTGCGGTTCTCCGGCGGGGTCGGGGACGACGTGGCGCTGCTGGCGTTCGCGGTGGAGCTCTAGGCGCGGGGAGCCGGGGGAGCGGGGGGAGCCGGGGGAACCTGCGGGTTCTGGGGAGCGGCGAGGAGCCGCAGGCCGCCCGTCAGCTCCCGCAGGCAGTGCACCGCGAGGGCTGCGGGGGAGCCGGGTCCTTCGGCGGGCGCGTCCGTGGCGGCCCAGGTCTCCAGAGCCAGGCGGACGGCGTCCGTGGCGGCGGCCGCCGCCAGGCGTACGTCCAGTGGGTCGGCGGCGTCCCCGGCGAGCCGGGCGAGCACGGGGACCAGCTGCTCCTCGGACTCCTGGTTCACGCGGTACCAGACGGCACGCAGGGCCGGATCGTCCTGCGCGGCGCGCAGCAGGCCCCGCGTCCACTCCAGGGACTCGACGGCGCGGTCGTCCGCCGCGGTGAGCGCGTCGGCGATGGACCGCTCCAGGGCCGTCGCCACCCCGGCGGCCGGGTCGAGCCCGGCCAGGTGGGTGCGCCACTGGGCGCCGCCGCCCGCGAGGAGCGGGCCGACCGCGTCCTGCTTGTTGCGGAAGTACCGGTAGAAGGTGCGCAGTGCCACCCCGGCCCGGCCCGCGATCTCCTCGGCCGTGGTGCCGTCCGGGCCGCGCTCGGCGAAGAGCTCGGCGGCGGCGCGGGCGATGTCGAGCTGCGTGGCCGCTTTGCGGCGCTCGGTCAGCGACGGTTGCGATGGCTGCGTCGGTTGGGTGCTCACGCCCGCAGCCTACGCGTGGACATCACCCTGATACATGAATTGTCGACATGGCAAAACATGCCACTCGGGCGTACATTGAAATGAGACCGGGAGGGCCGGGGCCATCGACGGACCCGGGGGCCCGGAGCTGATCGGAGGCAATTTCATGAACCGCTACGAAGGCCGTCGCGCACTCATCACCGGTGGCGGCTCGGGCATCGGCCAGGCCACCGTCCTGCGGATCCTCGAGGAGGGCGGCAAGGTCGTGGCCGCCGACGTCAGCGAGGCCGGCCTGAAGGACACCGTCGAGAAGGCGGGCGCGGCGGCCGACCGGCTCACCACGCTTGTCGTCGACATCTCCGACGAGACCTCGGTGCGCGAGGGTGTCGCCGCGGCGGTCACCGCGCTCGGCGGCCGCGGCCTTGACGTACTGGTGAACGCGGCGGGTGTGCTCCGCTCCTCGCACACGCACGAGACGAGCCTGGACTCCTTCAACCGCGTCATCCAGGTCAACCTGGTCGGTACGTTCCTGGTGATCCGCGAGGCGATACCGGCCCTGCTTCAGGGCGACGGCGCGGCGGTCGTCAACTTCAGCTCCACGTCCGCGATGTTCGCGCACCCGTACATGGCGGCGTACGCGGCGAGCAAGGGCGGCATCCAGTCCATGACGCACGCGCTGGCCAGTGAGTACGGCAAGCAGGGCATCCGCTTCACCGCCGTCCAGCCCGGCTCCATCTCCAGCGGCATGACCGACGGCAGCGGCGCCAGCAGGCAGAGCGTGGGCCCGGGCCTGCCCGAGGACGCGGACATGAGCCTGTTCATGAAGCTCGCCCCGGCCATCGGCCAGGGCTTCGCGGGACCGGAGTCCGTGGCCTCCGTGGTCGCGATGCTCGGCTCCGAGGACGGCAAGTTCATCACCGGCACCGAGGTCCGCATCGACGGCGGCACCCACTTCTGACGGACGGCGGCACGGGCGGGGTCCGAGCGGGAGCCGCTTCGGGACGAGCCGCGCCGGGTGTCGCTCGGCCAATCCATGCCGGGTGCCCGTTCAGCCAAGTGGCATACCGCGGATCGCGGGTGGGGCCGACCGGGCGGAGAGTCGGGCCATGCGTGTCTTCCGAGGTATACCCGTGAGGCGCGTGCCGTCCTCGGTGCGTGCTGCGGGGGCCCGAGCGGTGGCGGCAGGCCGGTCGGCGCCGGCGGCCCGAGCGGCGCGTGTCGTGCTGTGCTGTGTGCCAGGGGCTGCGGCCGTGTCGCTGCTCCTGATATGTGCGGTGTCCGTGGGGCCGGGGACAGCGGCGTGGGCCGGCGGGCCGGTGGAGTTCGGCGGGGTCACCGGGGCGGCGGTCGGCGTGAAGGGGCGGGACTCCCTGATGCCGGCGGCGGCGACGCGGGTGCGGCGGCCCGCCCGGCATCCGGCGGCGCAGCCTCCCGTGGTGCTCCGCGCCGACTGGCTGGCCGACGGGGTGCAGGATCCGCCGCCCGCCCGGTACGCGGACCGGGTCGACGCGGTCTTCGTGCACCACACGGACTCGCCGAACGGTTACGACTGCGCGGATGCCCCGCGCATCATCCGCTATCTGTACGTGGGGCAGGCGGAGGGCAGGGACTGGGACGACATCGGTTACAACTTCCTGGTCGACCGGTGCGGGACCATCTACGAGGGGAGGGCGGGCGGGATCGACAGAGCCGTGGTGGGGGCGCACACGCAGGGCTTCAACCGGGGGTCGGTGGGGATCGCGGCGATCGGGACGTTCACGGAGGGGACACCGGTTCCCCGGGCCATGACCGACGCGGTGGCGGCGCTGGCCGCGTGGAAGCTCGGGCTGTCGGGCGTCGACCCGCGGTCGACGGTGCGGCTGGTCTCCACACACAGCCTCAGCAAATACCGGGCGGGCAGCAGCGGCCTCTTCCGGGCGATCTCCGCGCACAAAGACGGCTACTACACGTACTGCCCGGGCGCGGCCCTGACGGCTGCCCTCCCTGCGATCAGGGAGAAGGCGGCGAGACTGCAGAGCCGATAACGCGGAACGCGAGCGGACGGGCCGAGCCTCGCACGAGCCGAGCTGCACGGGCCGAGCCCTGCACGGGCCGAGCCTCGCACGAGCCATTCACGAGCCGAGCCCCCGCACGAGCCCAAGCCCCCGCACGAGCCAGCCGGGCCACGGGCCAGCCGGGCCACGGGCCAGCGGGCCAAGGGCCACGAGCCAGCCCCGGGCCGCGGGCCAGTCAAGCCAACGGCTAGTCGACGCCGCCGAACGCAACCCAGAGCTTCGGGTAGCGCTGTGTCATCGCGCTTTCGTCCTCGAAGTCGAGCGGTGTGCCCTCCGGCTCCGGCGGGGCCGGTGCGATGCCGAGGTCGGGGGTGACGACGCCGGTGAGCTGCTCGTACGCCTCGTCCGCGGCGTACCCGAGCTCCTCGCCGTCACCGTCGATCTCCTCGTCGAAGTCCTCCAGGAGATCCGCAAGCGAGTCGGGGTCGTGCAGGGCGCCCTCGAAGACCTCACGCCCCTGGCCGATCAGCCAGCACCGGAAGTAGTCGAAGGCGTCGTCGCTCGCGCCGCCGAGCAGGATCCAGGCGGCGCCCCAAAGGTCCCAGCGGTAGGCGCGGTTGTAGCGCGCCTCGAAGTGACGGGCGAAGTCGAGCACCATGTCCGGCTCGAGTTCGAGCAACCTCTCGGTGAGCAGGTCGGCGTGGTACTCGGGGTCGCCCTCGGCGGCCACGCGGGTGCGGTCCACGATCTCCCAGAACTCCGTCTCGTCCATCACGGGACAAGCATCGGTCCTGGGGGATGGGTACGCACGCGGAGTGCGGCGGATGCGACTGTCTCGTTATGCGTGCACATGCCCATGGAAAACCCGACAGCAGATGTCGGCATTGGGTGGAAGCCTCGGAGTATGGACAACACAAGCGCACTGCCGCACGCACTGACCGGAAAGATCGCCCTCGTCGCCGGTGCCACCCGTGGCGCGGGCCGGGCCATGGCCGTGGAGCTCGGCCGCGCCGGGGCCACCGTGTATGTGACGGGACGGACGACCCGCGAGCACACCAGTGAGGTCGGCCGCGCCACCGAGACCATCGAGGAGACCGCGGAGCTTGTCGACGCTGCCGGCGGCAAGGGCATCGCCGTACCCACCGATCATCTGGAGCCCGAGCAGGTCGAAGCCCTGGTCGAGCGGATCGACCGGGAGCAGGGTCGCCTCGACATCCTGGTCAACGACATCTGGGGCGGCGACGGCTATGTCGACTGGGACAAGAAGATGTGGGAGCACGACCTCGACAAGGGGATGCGCGCCCTGCGCCTCGGCGTCGAGACACACATCATCACCAGCCGGTACGCGCTGCCGCTGCTCATCAGGAACCCCGGCGGCCTGGTCGTCGAGGTCACCGACGGCACCGCGGAGTACAACGGCAGCAACTACCGCAAGCCCTTCTACTACGACCTGGCCAAGTCGGCCCCGCTGCGGATGACACGCGGCCTCGCCGAGGAGGTCAAGGAGTACGGCTGCACGGCGCTCTGTCTGACCCCCGGCTGGCTGCGCTCCGAGGCGATGCTCGACACCCACTTCAAGGTCACCGAGGAGAACTGGCTCGACGGCCGCAAGCAGAACCCGCACTTCGCGATCTCCGAGACGCCGACCTTCGTGGGCCGCGCCCTCGCCGCGCTCGCCTCCGACCCCGAGGTGGCCCGCTGGAACGGAAAGTCGCTCTCCAGCGGCGGCCTCGCCAAGGAGTACGGCTTCACGGACGTCGACGGTTCGGCCCCCGACGCCTGGCGCTACCTCACGGAGGTCGACCAGGAGAGCAAGACCGCCGACGTCACCGGCTACCGGTAAACCAAGGGTTCAGGAGCCGTAGAGCCCGGCCATCCGCGCCGCCGCCTGCGTGAATCGCGCCCGCAGACCAGCGGGCGCGATCACCTCCGCCTCCGGCCCGAGCGCCATGAGCTGGGTGAACGCCACGTCCTCGTTCTCGACGGGCAGCGTGACGCGCACCCGGCCCGCGGCGTCGGGCTCGCCCGCCGACTCCATCGCCTCGCGCGCGGACGTGGGATCGGTGGCGTACGGAAGGTGCCGCACCCCCGCCTCGGAGAGCCGCACCACGACCTCGGACCGCAGGATCGCCCGCGCGAACTGTGCCGCCCGCTCCTCCCAGAAGCCCGGCAGGTCGAACTCCTCGTCGCGTACGAAGCGTTCCTCGCCGGCGGCGACCGAGGCGAACCGGTCGATGCGGTACACGCGGTACGCCCCGGAGTCGGGAACCCGCGCGCACAAGTACCAGACGCCCGCCTTGAGTACGAGCCCGTAGGGCTCCAACTCCCGCTCCACCTCGGCCTCTTGGCGCCGGTAGCGGGCGGTGACCCGGCGGTCGTCCCACACCGCGTCCGCGATCGCGGGCAGCAGTTCGGGAGCGGGCGTCTCCTTGAACCACCCCGGCGCGTCCAGATGGAACCGCTGCGAGGCGTTCTGCGACGCGTCCCGCAGCGAGGGCATCAGCGCCGCCGACACCTTCAGACGGGCCGCCGACGCCGCGTCCTCAAGGCCCATCTCCCGCAGTGCGCCCGGCACTCCGGACAGAAACAGCGCCTCCGCCTCGCTGCGCCCGAGCCCCGTCAGCCGCGTGCGATACCCGCCGATGAGCCGATAGCCACCGGTCCTGCCCCGGTCGGCGTACACCGGAACACCCGCCTCCGACAGCGCCTGCGCGTCCCGCGTGATGGTCCGCTCGGACACTTCGAGCTCGGCGGCAAGCTCGGCGGCGGTCATGGAGGGCCGTGCCTGAAGCAGCAGCACCATTTTGATGAGGCGGGCAGCGCGCATGGACCCATGATGCCGGTGCGGGCATACAGGCGCGGGCCCCTGCCACCCGGCAGGGGCCCGCACACACAACAAGCCGAAGGCTTACAGGCCGTACTTGGCCCGGGCTTCCTTCACCGCGGCAGCGGGCACCTCGCCACGACGGGCGAGCTGAGCCAGCGCGGCCACGACGATCGACTCCGCGTCGATGCCGAAGTGGCGACGCGCGGCGTCACGCGTGTCGGAGAGGCCGAAGCCGTCCGCACCGAGCGAGGAGTAGTCCTGCTCGACCCACTGAGCGATCTGGTCGGGGACCTGCCGCATGTAGTCGGAGACGGCAAGCACGGGACCCTGCGCACCCTCAAGTGCCGTACGCACGTAGGGAGTACGCTCCTCGCCGCGCAGGATCGCCTCGTCCGCCTCCAGGGCGTCGCGGCGCAGCTCGGTCCAGGAGGTCGCGGACCACACGTCGGCGGCCACGCCCCACTCCTCGGCGAGCAGTTTCTGCGCCGCAAGCGTCCAGTGGATGGCCGTGCCCGAGCCGAGCAGCTGGATGCGCGCGGCGTTGGCTGCGGGGGAGAGCCCGGCCGTCTCGGCGGTGTTGAACCGGTAGAGACCGCGCACGATGCCCTCGTCCACACCCGCGGGCTTCGCGGGCTGCGGCATCGGCTCGTTGTAGACGGTGAGGTAGTAGAAGACGTTCTGGTCCTCACCGGGGGCCGCATCGCCGTACATCCGGCGCAGACCGTCCTTGACGATCGCCGCGACCTCGTAGGCGAAGGCAGGGTCGTACGACATCGCGGCGGGGTTCGTCGCGGCGATCACCGGCGAGTGGCCGTCCGCGTGCTGCAGACCCTCACCCGTCAGCGTCGTACGCCCTGCGGTGGCGCCGACGAGGAAGCCGCGGCCGAGCTGGTCGCCGAGCTGCCACATCTGGTCGGCGGTCCGCTGCCAGCCGAACATCGAGTAGAAGATGTAGAAGGGGATCATGGCTTCGCCGTGCGTCGCGTACGACGACGACGCGGCGATGAAGTCCGCCATGGACCCGGCCTCGGTGATCCCCTCGTTGAGGATCTGGCCGTCCTTCGCCTCGCGGTAGTACATCAGCTGGTCGCGGTCGACCGGCTCGTAGTTCTGGCCCTTGGGCGAGTAGATGCCGAGCGACGGGAAGAGCGACTCCATGCCGAAGGTGCGCGCCTCGTCGGGGACGATCGGCACCCAGCGCTTGCCGGTCTCCTTGTCGCGGATCAGGTCCTTGACGAGACGTACGAACGCCATGGTCGTCGCGATGGACTGGCTGCCGGAGCCCTTGTCGAACGAGGCGAAGGCCTTGTCGGCGGGGGCGGGCAGCGGCGCGAGGGGCTGCGTGCGGCGGGCCGGGGCCGGACCGCCGAGGGCCGCGCGGCGCTCCTGGAGGTAGCGGACCTCGGGGGAGTCGGCGCCCGGGTGGCCGTAAGGCACCTGGCCGTCGATGAACTGGCTGTCGGTGATGGGCAGTTCAAGGAGGTCACGCATGTCCTTGAACTCGTCCACCGTCAGCTTCTTCATCTGGTGGTTGGCGTTCTTGGACTCGAAGCCCTTGCCGAGCGTGAAGCCCTTGACCGTCTGCGCGAGGATCACGGTCGGCGTGCCCGTGTGGGTCAGCGCCGCACGGTAGGCCGCGTAGACCTTGCGGGCCTCGTGGCCGCCGCGCGAGAGGTGGAAGCACTCGCTGATCTTGTCGTCGCTGAGCAGCTGGCCGAGGGCGACGAGCGCGGGCTCGGCGCCGAAGAAGTGCTCGCGGATGTAGGCGGCGTCGCGCGTCGCGTACGTCTGGAACTGGGCGTCCGGCACCTCGCGCAGGCGACGTACGAGGGCACCGGTCGTGTCCAGCTGGAACAGCTCGTCCCAGGCGTTGCCCCACAGCACCTTGATGACGTTCCAGCCGGCGCCGCGGAACTGGGCCTCCAGCTCCTGCACCACGCGGAAGTTGGCGCGGACCGGGCCGTCGAGGCGCTGCAGGTTGCAGTTGATGACGTAGGTGAGGTTGTCGAGACCCTCGCGCGCGGCCAGTGCGAGGGCCGCCGTCGACTCGGGCTCGTCCATCTCGCCGTCACCGAGGAACGCCCATACGTGCGAGGCGGAGACGTCCTTGATGCCGCGGTTGGTGAGGTAGCGGTTGAAACGCGCCTGGTAGATGGCGGAGAGCGGACCCAGACCCATCGACACGGTCGGGAACTCCCACAGCCAGGGCAGACGGCGCGGGTGCGGGTAGGAGGGGAGGCCGTTGCCGCCCGCCTCCTGCCGGAAGTTGTCGAGGTGCGTCTCGTTCAGACGGCCGTCGAGGAAGGCGCGGGCGTAGATGCCGGGGGATGCGTGGCCCTGGATGTACAGCTGGTCACCCGATCCGGCGGCTTCCCCGGACTCCTTGCCCTTGAAGAAGTGGTTGAAGCCGGTCTCGTACAGCCAGGCGGCCGAGGCGAAGGTGGCGATGTGGCCGCCGACGCCGTGCTTGCTGCCCCGGGTGACCATCGCGGCCGCGTTCCAGCGGTTCCACGCGGCGATCTTCCGCTCCATCTCCTCGTCGCCGTCGATGGACGGCTCGGCGGAGGTGGGGATGGTGTTGACGTAGTCGGTCTCAAGGAGCTTGGGCAGCGCCAGGCCCGCGCCCTCGGCGCGCTCCAGCGTGCGGCGCATCAGGTATGCGGCACGGTGCGGCCCGGCCGCCTGCGTAACGGCGTCCAGGGAGGCCTGCCATTCGGCGGTCTCCTCGGGGTCGCGGTCCGGGAGCTGGTCGAGCTCGCTCGGCTGGATTGCGGAGGGGTCGGTCATGTCGCCGCCTTCCTGAGTCGGAGGGGGTCCCCTGTTTCGGTAAGGGGTGGGGGTGCCCTAGGTCTTTGGCAGGACAGGGCTGGGGCTCTGGTGAGGGCCCGTCGAAGACTCTAACTCCGTGATCGATGATCGATCAAAGGGTTGAAGGCGAAAACTCCTTCATATTCAGAAAGTAGGCATCCGGTGCCAGGAAAGCGGGCACCCGGTGCCTTGGATTTGAAGGGTTTACGCAGGTGAGGGCACGTTTGCAGGGGTGCGGCCACGGATGAGCGGGACCGCTACGGGAGGGGCGTCAGGCGCGCGGCGCGCAGCCGAGCACGTGCGCCTTCACCAGCTCCGCGATCGCGGGGTCACGCCTCCGGAAGGCCGACACCAAGGCCTCGTGCTCCTCCGCGTACGACTGCTGCACAGTCCCCAGCCAGCGGATCGACAGCGCGGTGAAGACCTCGATGCCGAGGCCCTCCCAGGTGTGCAGGAGCACGGAGTTGTCCGCGGCCCGCACCAGCTCCCGGTGGAAGCCGACCGTGTGCCGCACCTGCGCGGTGCCGTCCGCGGCCCGGTCGGCCTCGTACAGGGCGGCCACATGGGGCTCGAGGGCCGAGCAGTCCTCGGCCAGGCTCTCGGCCGCGAGCTCCGCGGCGATCGCCTCGAGGCCCGCACGGACCGGGTAGCTCTCCTCCAGGTCAGCCGCCGTCAAGTTGCGTACGCGTACACCCTTGTTGGGCGCGGACTCGATGAGCCGCAGCGTCTCGAGCTCCCGGAGAGCTTCACGGACGGGGGTCTGCGAGACCTCAAGCTCCACGGCGATCCGGCGCTCCACGATCCGCTCGCCCGGCTTCCAGCGCCCGCTGACGATCCCCTCCACGATGTGCTCGCGGATCTGTTCGCGCAGCGAGTGAACAACGGGCGCGGTCATGTGGGCTCCTCCGGCAGGGGCAGCGCCCCAGGGCGTGGTGACCCCTAGACAATACGGCGACGCCCCCGTCCGGAAGACTCCGGACGGGGGCGTACGCGCTGATGAGACGAGTCTTACAGCCCTACGGGGCGGTAGGACTACAGACCGAGCTCGACCTCGAACTCGCCGGCCTCCAGGATCGCCTTGACCGCGGTCAGGTAACGGGCGGCGTCCGCGCCGTCCACCAGACGGTGGTCGTAGGAGAGCGACAGGTACGTCATGTCACGGACGGCGATGGTCTCGCCGAGGTCCGGGTGGTTGATGACGACCGGACGCTTCACCGTGGCACCGATGCCCAGGATCGCGGCCTGGTTCGGCGGCACGATGACCGTGTCGAACAGGGCGCCGCGCGAACCGGTGTTGGAGATCGTGAAGGTGGCGCCGGACATGTCGTCCGGGGTGAGGCCACCGCCACGGGCCTTGCCGGCCAGCTCGGCGGTCTTCTTCGAGATACCGGCGATGTTCAGGTCGCCCGCACCCTTGATGACCGGCGTCATCAGACCCTTCTCGGCGTCAACGGCGATGCCGATGTTCTCCGAGTCGAAGTACGTGATGGTGCCTTCGTCGTCGTTGATCCGGGCGTTGACGACCGGGTGGGCCTTCAGCGCCTGGGCGGCGGCCTTGACGAAGAACGGCATCGGGGAGAGCTTGACGCCCTCGCGAGCCGCGAACGAGTCCTTCGCCTTGGCGCGCAGCTTCATCAGCTTCGTGATGTCGACCTCGACGACCGAGGTCAGCTGGGCCTGCGAGTGCAGCGCCTTCATCATGTTGTCGCCGATGACCTTGCGCATGCGGGTCATCTTGACCGTCTGGCCGCGGAGGGGAGAGACCTCCAGGGCCGGGGCCTTCGACGCGGCATGGCCAGCGGCAGAACCCGTGGCGGCGGCCGGAGCCGGGGCGGCCTTCCTGGCCTCGGCGGCGGCGATGACGTCCTGCTTGCGGATGCGGCCACCGACGCCGGTGCCCTTGACGTCCGCGAGGTTCACGCCGTGCTCACCCGCGAGCTTGCGGACCAGCGGAGTGACGTACGCGCCGTCGTCGGCGGGCGAGGTCGCGGCGGGCGCGGCCGGAGCAGCCGGGGCGACGGGGGCCGGGGCCACCGGGGCCGGAGCGGCGGGCGCGACCGGGGCAGCAGGCGCGGCCGGGGCCGGGGCCGGGGCCGGAGCGGCGGGGGCAGCCGGAGCAGCAGGCGCGGCCGGAGCCGGAGCCGGAGCCGGAGCGGCCGGGGCGGCCGGAGCCGCAGCCGCCGGAGCGGCACCCGCGGCGCCGATGACGGCGAGCTTGGCGCCGACCTCGGCGGTCTCGTCCTCGCCCACGACGATCTCGAGCAGCACGCCCGCGGCCGGGGAGGGGATCTCGGTGTCGACCTTGTCCGTGGAGACCTCGAGCAGCGGCTCGTCCTCGGCGACCTCTTCGCCCACGGCCTTCAGCCAGCGGGTGACGGTGCCCTCGGTGACGGACTCGCCAAGGGCGGGCAGCGTCACGTCGGTGCCGGTGGCGCCACCGGCCGGG